>JBHLPH010000055.1:0-7285 GCA_048939625.1 Promethearchaeota archaeon | reverse complement strand
TGATGAATCATTCCAGCTAATGGCATGTCTGGTCGAACTGGTAGGACTGGTTCGATTCGGCGTGGTGTGATCCTTTGGCGTTCTTCGATGGGTTCGATAAATTCCTCGATAAGAAAATCGCGGAATTGTTTAGCCATTTCTCCTTCGAGACGCTTAATCGGATCGGGGTGCACTTCTGCTGGAAGGCGTTTAGAGTCATAAAGGATGATTTTCGTTATGAAGCGAGGTAGTTGCAGTTTGCAGTGGGGACAGAATTGATCCTTCTCAAGGTCTATACTCCCGCCACAATTCCAGCACTCTGCCTCCAAGGAATCACATCCAAGTAACGATAATGAAGCAACTTAACAGTACCCTCCAACAAGCTAGAAGTGCTGAATATTTGGCTTTAAATCTTCGGAGACTCATTCTTTCCTGTGTGGTGCATGCGATGAATCGGCATATGGCGGTGCAGATGAATGTTTTAGAGCCATCTAATCCGTAGTTTGCTACCATGACCTTGTGCGAGACTGATTCTCGTCATGAAAGTTTTTTTATCAGGTTGATGTGTTGACAAAGTCGCATCTTGGTTTTTAAAGGACGTACCTTTTGTAAATCACTCCCGTTACGCCAGCTAATATCGAACATCACACCCACCAGGTTGCAAGTCGTCCCCGACAGGTTGGAGGGACGATTTTCGGAGGAAACGAAATTTGCAATTAGGCAGTAAAAGAAGAACGATACTGGCTGCGCTCTCAGTCTGCTTTGTGGTAAGTCTGCTCCTTGCTGGTTCGTCGGTCGTGGCTCGTCCTCATCATGGGGTGTTCACGGTAGCACCTTCAGATGATGTGACAGGAGTCACAGACACGATCAACATCCAGCAGGCACTTGACGACGCTATTGCGGCAGGAGGAGGGAGCACAGTGTTGCTTGAGGAAGGTGACTTCTACCTCTGTGAAACCATTGTGGGAATCAACTTCGACGGAACCATCAAGGGTGTTGGAGCTGGACGGACGGTCCTGCACAGTGTGGAGGGCTTTCCTGCTCAAGACACGGGCAACCTTGGTGTGGCTAACCCGAGAATGCTGATGTTCTATCAGGATGAGGACTCTACTAGCAGTCGTAGACACCCCTACAAGATAGTGCTGTGTGACTTCTCCATGAAAGTGGACCAACCCACTGAGGCGTGGTATTATGGCTACTTCAGCGCCATGAACACAGTGGACATCTACGGAAAAATCGTTGATGGATATAGTGATGACGCATCATACTTTGATGCGACGGTTAAGAATGTTGAGTTCTTGGGTGACCTTGGTGATGAGTATGGTCTGTTTGGCTTGAGCATCCAGAATGCCTTACTGATTCAGGGTCAATGGGGTACTGGTGACTGGAATGAACCGATAAGTGGGAAGTATTTAGTCGAAGGATGTTATTTCCAGAATAGCCTTGGTTCCAGTGCCATGTTTGGATCATTCGTGGACTCACACGTACGGATTGTTCGAAACACCTACGAAGGTACCGCGATTGGCCCCGAAATGTATGAGCTCAGTAACTCACGCGGAGAAATTGCATTCAATGATATATCTGGAGTGGCTTGGTTCGGTACCTACGTGGCTCACGGTATTGGGGGTTATAGCCTTGAGCCAGGTCGAGTATCAATCCATCACAACCACATTGAATGTGGTCCGGGTGCAACAGGCATCTGGATTGAAGACTACCTTGCCGAACCCGGAGAGGTGGAAGGAGTTTCAGTCTTTGCGCATCACAACGAGATTATCTTGAATGACCCATATAGTTGGGGTATCTTCGGTTATGGTGCTCAGAACGTGTGGCTAGTCCACAACACTATCAGCGGAAGTGGAGAAGCAGGAATCGTGACCGGAATCTGGGACGATGCTGTAGATGGATGGAAATTGGTCCTGAATGACCTTTCCGACTTCGATGCCGATGTAGCAGACATTTGGTTGGGTCCGGGGACATCCAATTGCTGGCTCATCCATCGCGGACCCAGTGATTCAGTCTTTGACGAAGGCACTGACAACTGGCTGCTCCTCCTCAAGTAGATCGAGCGAATAGGACGAGATCGGACAACATACGCATCGATCAGTGCCTGCACCTCGCAGATAATCCTAGAAAATTGGGAGGGTTTACCTCCCGTTCCCTCCTTTTTTAGATTCAGGGAACTCAAGCAAACGGAGGAAAATACGAGGCGTGACGGTTCATCTTGAAAGCTTGGAGTGAGTCAAAGAATGGATTATACAGAGTTCATGAAAGCGTATGAACGGTTTCTGGTCGAAGATTCTGCTCCGCCAATTAGCGATCCTCAAGAAAAGGTTGAAGTGATCCATGAAACCGATTGGGTTCAGATCCTCCTTGTTCGCGAAATACCAAACGAGGTAGAAGTGAAACTCGTTGTCGAACTCTCGCTTCCGACTTGGATACAACCCTTAAGCCTAACTGGAAACCCCAATGAGGCTGCAAGGAATCATACCAACCAGCTACGCGTCATCTTGCACGAACTGATCCGCCATCTCGAATATCTCCTCACACTGTCTAAAGCTGGATTTCGACTCGGCATAATCGTTGAAGAAGGATTTTGGACCGCTTGGATTGGCTTGAAGCATTCTCCCTCAAAGGAATTGTTTGATGTGGTTTCACCTCCACATTAGGATACACACTATTCATGTACAGATGATAATGCTTGTTACAAACCATAGATATTCGACAGAATCTTTGCCAGATCAGTGTCCTTTCTTGATGGATTTTGTGATTGTCGCGGCAAACCAGGATTTTCATAATCCTTTCTGATGAAGATGTTGAATCCTCTGGGTGAGCTAACGCAAGTATTTCGGAACTTCGACGAATGAAATTTGCTTCAAATATTTCCATTTGGATTTTATTTTCGGGAGTGGTAGGTCATGGATAGTG
Source organism: Promethearchaeota archaeon (assembly GCA_048939625.1). GTDB lineage: Archaea > Asgardarchaeota > Hermodarchaeia > Hermodarchaeales > Hermodarchaeaceae > Hermodarchaeum. The sequence goes on along the minus strand of JBHLPH010000055.1, from coordinate 4,381 downwards.
TGAAGATGAGAATTCCGGTGATCCAGATGATAAGGATGACAGTGATGAACACGTTTTCGGTAACGCTATAGCCAAATTGGGGGAGTGCCATGAAGACTGATATCGCTATGATGAGGGTAACGATGAAAAAGGTAAAGGCGGTAATGCCTGCGCGATGCAGAATCTGGTTGGTTCTTTCATCGAAAAGTATCGGTGTCGGTTCTCCTTGTCTTATTAACAGAAGTGGTGGAAGCATCCTTGCAATTAGGAATATGCCTGCAAGGTTTGCGAAGAATCCAAGCAGGATGACCCAGAGGGATTCAAGTCCGAGAACGCTTTGAGTGATTACAAGGGCAAAAGCATACATGCTGATACAGATATTAGCGATACCGGCGGCGAGTAGAATTGTGTACCGGGTCTTCGGGTTCATTCAATTAACCTCCCGTTCATATGGTCGATGAGTAATGCTGTCGATTAAGTTCATTTCTTCACCTCCGGTATCGGTACAGGGCTGTGATTGAGAATAGTAAGATGGCTATAATCCAGACGCTGTACAACAGGAGCGCAGAGGTTATCCCAAAAGGTGGGGGAGTATGTATCACATAGACTGCTATGAAGGGGAGTGCCATAAAGAGGAAGAGCCAAGCATACATCCCGGAGTGGTGGAGGATGAGGGCTTCTCGTTCATCTGCTCGCTGACGTTTAGAGAGATACGCGCCTAAAACGCCTCCTGTCGCTCCTGCGATTGCTGCAGGAACCGATGACAAAATTTGGATTGGGTCTAAGGGTCCATACGTAAAGTAGAGGGCAAGTAAAGCCACGCTCATTAGAACTGTGAAGACAAATCCACCGAAGATAGCCGCAAATTTCGTTTCACGATCCATTTTCCTCTCTCCAATAAGTGAAGATTTCCTCGATCTTTACATCAAAAACCATCGCCAGTTTGAAGGCAAGTTCTAAGGAGGGATTGTAAGTGCCTTTTTCAATGGCAATGATTGTCTGTCGACTTACACCTACACGGGCTGCGAGTCCTTCTTGGGTCCATCGCTTTGAATCAGCTGCGGTTTGGAAGCGGCGTTCACGGAGTTCGCGAAGGCGGTTGATAATCACGTGCATGTTACTCCATTTATGATGTAAAGTCTACTTAACGTTAAGTATACTTGACATATAAATTATGCTGTTTGAAGCCAGTAGCTGAAGAGCGTATAGCTCTCATTTTCTCTTCTCTGGCATTTAAAGAATTAATAACTTGACGAAGTAAAGGTATCGTTCAATCTGTCATTTCCTTCCATGGTATTTTCTCATACTGATTTAGTGTGATGGAAGTTTTCGTCACAATGAACAACAAAAATGGAAATTGATTATTGCTGAGGTATGGAACACTCTAGACTCGTTGCTTCCATAAACCACTTTCATGAATCCTATGCTCGTTCTCGCACTTTATGTACAGGAATAACGGATAGCGATTAGGAATTCAGGTATTGTACTATCTAGATGAGACAATGCAAAGGATTCAGAACTTTTGGGATTGAGGGTTTACCAAGCAATCGTTTTATCTCGGTGTGTTTCATAACAGTTGCCACAAACACGGAGATGGATGGTTTTTGCGCTATTTTCGAGGATATGTCCTGGGATTTCATTGGCTTGAATGGGTAAGGTAGCACCGCAGAGGTTACATTGGTAAGTGGCTTCGATTTGGAACTGAATAACCCGTGATGGGCAGTTATAGACTCGATAGTTTCGTTGGGGGCTTCCTAGTTCTCGCATGTCACCCATGACTCTAAGAGACTGGAAAAGTGGATACATTCCGACAAAACTTTCTGGGCATAGTCCTTCCGGTGTGGTCCAGATACATTCAAAGGTGTCACCCGTTTTGTGGTTTGCTCGGCATGCTCCCTCCTTGATCACTGTTATTTTGAACTTTACTGGTTCGTGCCAGAAATCACTAATTTTGAGCACATCGTTATTTGGAGTCATTACAACTTCCTCAAAGGGAGTTACTGTTTTAAAAAACCTAGGCTAGAGTTTTCACGCTTGCCGCTACGAATTAAGATATATCTGCCTAAACCAACAATGGCTTAAGAGACAATTTTGAACCTACGCAAGTAGGATAGAATGTCATTCAAATCCTTGTAGGTGGATTTCATGAATACGAAATGGTTAGGGCTCCTGGCAATCCCCATTATTCTAGGTCTCCTTCTTGCCTCTCCTTTCATCTTTAGTCTGTTTACACCGGCTCCGCCGGGTGATGATGGCGTCTCTGGGACATCTCTGTCCAGTTTTATGGAAGGTAAAGCTACGGATATCCTTGCTGTCCGAATACTTGGCAACTCGACTGACATTGTATATCCTGAACTAATGGCCGCAGTCTTCGTTCCCAATTCTACTGGGGCATGGATTGTGTCGGCGACGTTTCTCAATGACTCGTTAGGACCAGGTACTATTACTTTCTATGAAGAACATTTTCTCACAACAATATCGGAAGTGGTAAGCATTAATACTGCCATCTATGCTGGACTAAATGCCACCACTCGGTCCTCAGATTCCATTGAGAATTTAATGTACTCTGTGGGCTTCGGATTAGACATCTTGTATACCGATGGTACTTGGATTCAACTCTTCACCCTTCAAAGCCCAACGGGACATATTGTCTTTCTCAATGGAACCTATACAGGCATCCCCGACACCGTCGATCCCTTCAATTCCAGCTTCATTACACGTGACGAAAACTGGCTAAATGGAATCCTCTTAGAACCAGGCACCGCGCTCAACGTCTTAGTTGCAACTATGAACGGCGTGTTCAATAATCATCTCGGATGAGTAGATACTGGTCCCATTCATCTGAATCCTGTGTTCTAGCTTTGGTCCGTTGTTTCCGTTTGTATTCCTAGTATCGTTTGAAGAAGAAGGCAGCAATAGCAATGATGAATAGAATGTTCATGATACTGAGAGAAAATCCCGAGGAGGAGCCAACCGTTCCATTTGAATGGCATACCTTTCCCCCGTTAGTTATTCTGAGTTCTATTTTATATCACTGAAGGTATTTTCGTAATCGAAGCTCATCACGAATCGGAATATTCGCTACCCCCTCTTGGATTCCTCCCAGCTTCTCTGCAACAACATCTGGGATCACCTCAAACAACTGGAATCCAATACGCTGGTAAAACCCAAGGGCAGGAAGATTATCGTTAGTGGTCACAACCAGAAGCTGAAACCTGCCTTGATCGCGGGCAAATTGTTCAACATGCGCCACGAGCGCCTTACCGATACCGCAGCCTTGGTAGTGAGCAAGAACACCTAAAGCCAGGAGTAGCACGGCATTCTGGCGGAAGGGAGTGTAGAAGAGGAAACCCGCAATTTTCTCATCACATTCTGCAACAATCGCTGGATATTCTGAGACAGTGAAGTCTTGATCAAACATACGCTGCACTGGATCTCCCCAAAATAACAGAACTATCTCTTCGAGATGTTGCACATCCTCGCAGAAAGCTTGGTGTATCTTAAATTTACCTTTCTTCGATGATGAACACTTTGTGCAGATAACGCGGAATCGAGCATCATTAGCACATATAGCTTCACTACATTTCGAACAAATATATTCCGCCTGATTCTGACACAAAGAACAAGGCACAAATTCCGTAGGCATCAACTATCACTTTAACTAATTATTACCCAGTGTCCATAAGAGAGTTTATCTTCCAGTGTTTCTAATACTATCATAGGTCATCCTTATGGGAAAGCGGAAATTACAAAAACTTGAAGCAAATGCCAAGCTCTCTTGGGCCGAGTGGCTCCTAGACCGTAAAGAAACACTCACGTTACAGGATGAAACAGCGCAAAATACCAACTTTATTCCACATGATCATTCAAGGCCGGGGTTTGCGGGCATACCAGGTCCCACGAGCCCAGGCGTCTTACCCCGGGCCATACCCAAAACTTCCAAACGCCGGCAAAAGGGTCAATAGACTTACTGCTGATTTTTCAGTTGTTCAGCCAATACATTATTTTACAGCTAGCCATAATTGAGCGAAAACCCATTTTGAGGTTTCATTTTGATGTCAAAGTTCACCCCATCTCTTCCTGAAATAATCACCAAAGAAGGTCGAACTGTCAATTCTGCTGTATCGCTCCTTTCAGAACGATATACACTATTTCAAGAATACGTTCGAGATACCTTAGTGCATCAAACGCATGCAAAAAAACAATTCCAATCATATAACAAGCAATTAGCTGGTTTCCTTCGACCGAAGGCACAAAAAGAAATGACAGCTAAACTACGGGAGTTCATCACTGATCAGAAAAACAATCCTCCACCCTTGAAAGACATACGAAGAGAGTTTTATTCGCTCCTTCGACAACTAGCAAAAGCCATCAAATCAATCGAAAAACAGCTGAAAAAAGA
>JBHLPH010000054.1:0-7332 GCA_048939625.1 Promethearchaeota archaeon | reverse complement strand
TCCAGGGACATAAGCGTTGAAGCCGTTTGTACTGGATTTATGAGATAAGGATTGGTCACACCGGGTCCAATCATAATAGAATTCGTGTAATTGGCTAGCAGGCTTAGAATAACATAGACTGAACGATTGTTGAAATGGTCAGTGATCCAACAAAAGTCAAAGCCATATTTTTCTGCAAGAATGCCTAATGCGGTCGTTTGCCAGTATGCTTCTTGGGGAACGAATTCAACGGCAAAACGTAGTTTCGATGGCATTTGCGCTACTCCAAACAGTGAATTGGCTTAACATTGCAAGTTTCGGGATAAAAAGGGAAAGGTTGCATTCTAGGCTTCGGGAATTTCGTCACAAAAGCTACATTTTTATAAATCTTCACGTGGAGTCATGCCTCTGGAGGTATTAACCTGTCAACCATTCTTGATGCTGGCGTTAGCTTAACGATATTCATCATCGCGTTTCTCTTTGGGTTACAGCTCTTCATTGAATATATACGCAAACCTGAACAAGATCGAAGCCTTCTTTTCTATGCGATTTTGATGCTATGGTTCTTCGCATTTGCTTATCTTACTGTTGGTCTACGTCCCATTATGGTTATTCCGAACGCATCTGCTATTATGCTTAGCGGTTGGGCGGTTCAATGGGGTTTATATCTGGCTCTTGCAGGGTTCTTCTTAGTATTCTGGTCTATTCGTATCTTCAACAAGGAGTACTTTTCAGGACGATCAATCTATGGTGTGATAATCCCACTCATCGGAGTTGCTGGATATGCTGTACTTCTGTGGCTTGCAGCCCTGACCCATCCACAATTAGTAATTCATGGATTCGTGACATGGATTGCCCCGAATCTTACAACATACTATGGGATTGGATTCACGGCATTAGCCACAATCTGTGCCGTGTTCTATCTGTGCCTTGTCCCCCTGATCTCCCTATGGCTTTACATGCGGACACGCCGTGGATTAGGTCAAAAGGTCTTCATCAAGGATATGCTCATTTGGTTAGGACTTATTATTATCTTCGTCACCATTGTTGCTGATTTTGGGTTGCTCTTTCTTCCAGTTACAACTATTGAAGTCATCGCAGTACGAGCCGTCATGGTGGTTGGTTTTATCCTCTTCTGGTTTGGGTATCGTTTACTCAACCTATTCTGGAAATAGATCAACTCAGATAGTAAGATCTTACGCCGTATACGAAGAGTCACTTGTACGGACTTTCTCTTCTCTTTAAACTAAGAAAATACTCTTCTTGCACGATTGGGCAGGTTTAGACAAGATTTTATAGGATTACATCAGAACCCTGTTCTATGAGGCTTTTCTATGGTTCAATATATCTTGTCAAACGCATTAGCCTTTAGTATCAGCTTTGTCTTTGCGATTTCAACTTTCCTTCTTGGCATCATTTCACTTCGTCGCGCTTCTAAACAGGGTTGCCCTGAACGGCGTCCAACGCTCATATTTAGCCTTGCACTTTTCATGTTTGGCGCTGCGCATGCACTCTGGGCTTTTCGTGCTGCATTCTTCCCCACTAATCCTGGAATACCTCCGATTTTTCCCTACTGGCAAGGGTTCTGGATTCTCATTATGGCTGCTATATTCTTCATCGGGATATGGAGTGTTCTTGTAGCCTATCCCATGTGGCTTGAAACCCGAAAATGGGTCATACTTCTAATCTTTCTCCCCTGGATCATTCTAGTAGTCGATGTCTTAGTTTTAGCCAACCCATTAACAGCGGAATGGGTTTGCGGGGCACTAATTGCTGATATTCGCCCAGACTTCATTGTAATTTTCTCTGTTGGTCTTTCACTCACCTTCTTCGTTGGGCTAGCTCTGGATTTCTATTATCGAAAGTTCAAAGACTATGAATCGAAGTTCCGGCCCTTCCTAGTGCTTTTTGGGTTACTCCTTTTACTTGTCGGTGGGCTACTCGAAACTCGGGTTATCCCCATTTGTCAGGTCATCACCGTGGGACGAATTATAATGCTCATTGGATTATGGTTCACCTCTTACGGTGTATTAACCATAGAAATCTAGTATACAATCCAGAGGTCATTCAGAATGCAAGATATTGAAAATGGGAAACAGAACCTTTGGACTCCGACTATCATAATTCTCACAGTTAGCATGGGGGTGTTGTTTGGTATTACTACATACTATAGTTACCTACTCAATCTTCTCTGGTGTGTTGGTCTGGGGATAATCTACGGTATCACGTTTGCGTTCAGTTACTTCTTTAATACTCAAAGAAAGCGATCATTCAGTGTCTTACGCATTGTACAAGTAGTTGTTCTATTTGTAATTATAGCGATTTTCTTATGGCTTCAGGCACTCGTTGGTCCTTATCCTTTTTACGCTGATTATTTGGCCTTAGCCTTCAGCATGCTCTTTGCGGGTGGATTATTCGGGATTCCTGTATATCGTTATTCGAAAATTAAATTAAAATCGCTTGAGGAGCCAGGATCCTGAACGACTCATCATAACTCGTAACTAATTTTCGGAGAATTCTGTTAGTGCAGTTTGTTGAGTGGGTTTACTTTTTATTCGTTCATCAGTTACTCGTGTCACGCGGTCTCGGACATGTTTTGGCATACGGTGAGGCATCCCTAAAAGTTCCATCATTTCAACACAATTTCTGGCTGCAAATCCATGCCAGTGATTGTTGAAGTACCCGAAAACCCTATCTCCCGTTTGTTTTGAGACCTCTTGCATTTTAGGTACCCAACCTTCAAGCTCGGCTTGATTGTAAAGATAGTAGTACCACAGTTTCTTTCCATGCCCATGCCACCGAATATAGGAGAAAGGGGCTGTGACCTCCACACGAGGGGGTAGGAGTGGTTCATCAACAATACAGTAGGCGACTTGAAACCGACGAAGGAGGTTGAAGGTTTCATCTTGCATCCAAGATAAATGGCGAAACTCTATAGCAAAATCCCAGTCAGCTGGAAGGATATTAAGAAATGTTTCTAATACTTCTATTTGGTCAGCCGCAAACGAAGGTGGAAGCTGTATTAATAGAGGACCCAGGCGATGAGCTTCACGAAGGGGTTTCATCAGGTTCAAATAGTCCTGCATACGTTGGTCAGCTTCTTGGTTCACATCAAGCCGAAGTTTATGGGTTATTTCTTGAGGCACTTTAGCCGTGAATAAGAAATTCTCTGGTGCGTGTGACCACACTTCTACAACCTTCCGACTTGGAAACGTATAGAACGTTGAATTGATTTCAGCGGTGTTGAAGATCTTACTGAAATATGTAAACTGGTGCTTTTTTGAAGGATAGAGGCTTCCCACCCAATCTTCATATTTCCATCCTGCGGTCCCAAGGCGTATCAAAGAAATCACCTTACTCACAAATTCGAGCATATAAAAAGCTATATGCCCCTCGACCTAAGTGAATACTGAATATCACAACGAAAAAGAATTCACCAGCGGGTCCACCATAACGGGAACCCGCCGATGTGTGGAAATCCCTTACAGGCACTCAGCACGACGCATCGGTTATTGCGTCACAGTCAAGGTGGATAAGGCCTTGACAACTTCTTCTGCTGCCATCGCACCACCGAGAACGTCACCAATAACGTCAAGGGTCTTCACCGGTTCTGCACGAAGTGCACAGGTGAAAAGGGTTTCCAATCCCATCTCGGTGGCTGTCATGTCATGCATCATTAAGTGCAGGACCATTTTTGCCTCTCGAGCAGGAACGTTCTTGGCTGCTTTGGTTTTAAGCAACAGATCAAGGAGCGCCGTTGATACTGGTTCACGCTGATCCTTGGGAATTAATCCCACGATCTTTTGTAATCCTTCACTCATTATAATCCCATCCGGGGACTGAATCGTATATTTCTAATACAGTCCTCACTTGTATCATATATACAATCGATATATATAAGCTTTTAACACTTTATACCAAATGTATTGACATTTGTAAAATATTTTGGTTGTTTTATTCACAATCATTATATAAACTAGAAACCAAAAAGCAACATTGTAATCTGAAGGACGAATTTAAGTTAAATTCGATAGCCCTAGGGTGCTTCGGTTATTCTTTCTTCGTCCCTTTCTTCTTAGGTTTGGACTTGCTTGTTGTTTTGCGTTTGTTTTTTGCCTTTGTAATCTTCATTGGGGGTTGCTGGGTTTCTAGGGTTCGCCAAATAGCTCGTTCCGCGATTGTGGCTGCTGCGACCGCAATTTGGCTGTTACTCTGAAAGACTTGTTCAAGAACGATTAGTGAAACCTGCCGAGGACCGAAGAGACTACACGATTCTGGAGAAAGAGTGGGGAGCATATCTTCGCAGATTTTGACAAGGTGTTGCTCCATTAGACGCTCGGCTTGTTGACGCATTGGAGGACAGCTGCCCCCCTTGTTAATGACCTCATTTGCCAGGACATCATTACGAGTTAGGAAGGCTTTTGCTGCATCCTCGAATAGACGTGTTGCGAACTGGCCGTTACGGAGGGCTAGTTTCAGAATATCTTCGGGACAATCTTGGTCCCCCAAGGTAAGAACCGCATTTGCTATCGCTTTAGAGGCTTGAGCTGCAGAATGGATGGCATGAAGGACCATATTGTAGTTCAAGGCATCAATGGCTGTGAGGTTGATACGACTCATTATACTGGGATCGAGAAGGGCCCGGCGGAGTTGCTTGTTTACAAGGTAGTAGAATTGGTAGACGTCTTCATCCAGACCTATAACAGTTCGAGCCATATTGGCATCTCGGTTTTGTAGAGCTTTCAGCGAATCCTTGAGCATGGATGTCGCAATAGTATGAGCGCGGTACAAGGCACGTTCAACATCCATTTCCGAGACCCGTGCCACGTTTAGGATGAGAAGATGACTGGAACTAGATTCCATGATCTGGTAACCAGTGAGAAGTCGGAGATAACGTCGGAGCCGGTCTCGTTGTTCAGAGGAAATGACCCCTTCGGATTGGATATGGATCTCGTCAAAATCCGTAAGATAGGCCGCGACCATGCGTTGTTCTAGAAGACCTGGTGGGTCATCGGGTTTGGTCTTGAGGTTAATAGTGCGGGGTTTTTCTCGAGGTACAGTTTGGGGGTAAAGAGCGATACTCCCATCTGACTGAGGCATAAGGACAAGACGGCTCTCCTGATCGAGATGATATCGGTCCGCCCATTCTTTTGGAACTGAGACCACCAGAGAAGACATTCCCAACCGCATAACTTTGCGAACTTCCATGAGGCGCACTCTCCATACATAAGCTAGGTATATACTGGTTCAACAGATGCGTTCTCCCTCAAAAAAGCTCTGATAGTTAATGGACTTCTCTTTTGCAAAGAGGATATTTATGAGAAGGCGCGTATCAGTCACAGGTACTCGTGCAGGATGGGAGGCTTTTGGTGGCTAAATACACCGATCGCAATGACGCTGGACAGGTGCTTGTAGAAAGGCTTCAAACACTTAATCTAGATAAAGCTCCCTTGATATTAGCCATTCCGAACGGGGGACTTGCTGTGGCAATTCCGGTGGCAGAGCAATTGGGGGCTGATTTGGATCTGTTAATTGTTCGGAAATTACAGATTCCCTTTAATCCTGAAGCTGGTTTCGGCGCTATTACCTCTTTAGGAACAGTGATTCTGAATCGTCCGCTTGTCTCACGGCTTGGTTTAACAGATTCTGAGATTGAGCAGGTTATTATTCGGACACGTGCTCAAATTGAAAGTCGACAATCTACATATAGGAATTTAGTGGGTCGCTTTTCGCCTAAGAACCGAATTGTTGTGTTACTTGACGATGGTTTGGCATCCGGATATACCATGCTTGCTGCAGTTGAATCTGTTCAACAACAGGCTCCTGAGAGAGTTATAGTAGCTGTTCCTACAGCATCTGCGAGTGCAATTTCAAAGGTAAAAGCGGTTGTAGATACTGTAGTCTGCCCACATATCGGGCGAGGATATGTGTTTGCTGTTGCTGATGCATATCAGAACTGGTATGATGTCTCCGATACAGAGGTCATCAATCTCCTACGAAGTTTCCGTAGTGAAGGCTGAACAACCATACATAGCTTCGGCTTATTTGGCAAATTGAGCAACGATTTTCTCACTCAGTTGCTCTGAGTGGTCATCAAGTGGAATAAGTTTGATATCTCTTAACGAACTGACTCCAAGTCCAAGCTCCGCAGCACGAGCGAGTTGAGCCAGTTCAAAGATGGAATTTCGTTCAACTTCAGAGGTTGTTCCATAATGGCGGAGAAGAGCTACGCCAACTGCATCGATTGCTAACCGGTCTTTCCCAGCAAGAAATATATTTGGAGATACTTCATCACCAATGGCTGGCCCGCCCTTCACAAAGACCGTAGTGCCATCCATCAGAATGAAAGCCGGATCATAAGCCGTATTGATTTCTGCAATCATTTCGCGTTGATGAGGTGAACCATGGAGTTCACCCATGTAATCGTAGCCATCTTGTGGGTTATACCGAGCAACCATTCCAACTGAGTTCTTCAACGAAAGGGTAAAATGACCTCCAAACATGTGCGTCTTTAAACAACAAGTCTGAACGATTAGGTCGGCATCGAGAAACAATCGTGCGAAAAGAAATCCTCGATTCCAGTGGGATCCCTCAACATCACAGTGCAACCATCCTGAGAGCGGTAAATCGTTGAGGATTTGCAGTTTGATTCGTAATTTTTTAGTTAATTCGATGATTCCACTGTCTTCCAAAACTTTCTTGGTATCCCCCATGCCACTCCTTTCACCCATGGTAATAGTATTCGTTCCAGCTTTTTGTAGTTCCTTAATCAAGAAATTCAGAGTTTCTGGGTGAGTTTGAGCGGGAAAGGGATCAGCGCTGTTATAGTTGGCTTTCAGTGCAACCTCTTTCTTGGCAAATTGCTCTAGTCCTATTTTTTCAAGAAGTTGTGAAATTGCTTCGCTACGCTTATCTCCTTTCACGATATAAATTTCAGATGACATCTGTACCTATCACTTTCCTGAAAAACCCTCAATATCCAGGATTTCTTTCCCCTCCCTTTAGAAAAGACTTGTGATATCCCCTTGATTGGTATAATTCCGTGATAGGATTACTAAACTTCTTGATTTATTAGGTATGGCCTAGGAGTTCAAGAAGTTGTTCTTCACTCAACAAACCTATGCGTTTTGCGATTTTGTCAATTGCCAACACGGCGGGGTGATCATCTGGAAGTTCTAGAAGGGAACGACCCTTCAGATTGAATTCAACAATCTGGTCATTGGCTGGAACAATTCCTGCCAGATCAAGTCCTTCATTCGCTAATCGTTGTTCAAGGCTGTCTGAGGTCTCATTAATCATAGAGGAAGGAAATCGGTTTGCAATCACCCAGATGCGTTTAAAATCAATATGTAC
>JBHLPH010000053.1:0-7347 GCA_048939625.1 Promethearchaeota archaeon | reverse complement strand
CCCAATAAACTTATCCAAATTTACGAAGGAAATTTGTTCAAAGCTGATATGTATTAAGCTTTAAAAGCTGAGATTCCTGTTTTATTTTCCCCAATTGTTGACAGGAGGAACATCATTGTCGGATGAACCAAGCCAACCTGAAAGTCGAGGAAAACTCCATTTTGTTGAATTGCTCACCGTTGATATTGATGGTGTACCGAAAGGCATGACTGTTCCAATTCGCCCCGTTGATTCAATTAATGCAATGCTGAAAGGATCTAGCCCTATTCCCCAAAGTGGCATCGATGGTTCCTCGGTAAAAGGTCTAGCGTCAATTGTCACTTCAGATCTACGATTGGTTCCCGATGTATCTACTCTCCAAGAATTACCGAACAGTATTCCTCGCCGTGCTGTGGTCATTGCCGATGTTTTTCAACGAGGTTCTGACGGAGCTCTCACTCCGCATCCTCATGCTCCACGAACGATTCTGAAACGAAATCTCGAACAATTAGCCGCGAGAGGGTACCACGTCCGAGTGAAGTTGGAGCCTGAATTCTATTTTCTCATAGATGATGGGGTCCCCCTGGATGCAGCTGGATATGCAGATATCTTCCCAGACAATCAGGGCATGGATTTACTGTTAGAGACAGCTCTTGATTTACGGGCAAGTGGAATTGAGACCGCATGGTTACATTCTGAACATGGACAAAGTCAACAAGAAATCGAATTGGCCTTCACTGAGCTTGGGCAAGCCGCAGATAATTTCATGTTGTTCAAACTCTTATTACGGCGCCGAGCCGCTTTGTATGATGTTGAAGTTAGTTTCATGCCTAAACCCTTCCCCAACCATGCGGGAAGCGGGCTCCATTGCCACCTCCAACTATGGAAGGGGAATAAGAATATTCTTGGAAATCCAGATGGCACCCTTACAGAAACTGGACGTCATTTTATTGCTGGACTTCTTCATCATGCACCAGGAATAACTGCGCTCGCAAATCCAACGGTGAATTCCTTCAAACGACTTGTTCCAGGATTTGAAGCGCCTGTGTATATCACGTGGGGGTATCTGAATCGTTCAGCCCTCATTCGCGTTCCTTTATTTACAGATACTGCAAAAGCCGCAGTCGAATTCCGCTCCCCTGATCCCTTAGCCAATCCCTACCTTCTCTTCTCTGTTCTTTTAGGAGCAGGAATTGATGGCATTGAACGGAAATTATCACCTCCAGAACCTATCACCGAAGATGTGTATCATCTATCCTCGAAACGCTTGAAACAATTGAAAATTGATCAGCTTCCCGACACTCTCAAAGGGGCTCTTCAGGCACTCCAAAAGGATGCAGTTCTACGAAAGGTGCTAGGAGAGGAGTTCTGTAATCTCTATCAGAAGATTCGGGAGGAAGAATGGTACAAATTCACCCATAGAGTGGTAACTGATTGGGAGTGGGAAGAATACCTTCATCGCTAAATTTTAAGACCTGAAAGCACATCTTACACTAAAGGGAATCAGATATGGCAGAAATTAGTGAAAGCATTGAAATCAAAGCCCCTCTCGAACAGGTTTTTAAATACGCCGTGAACCATCGGAATGTTCCTAAGTTCATTGCCTCGGTTACAAGTTATGATCCCACCACAGAAGCCCTCTGGGGGGTCGGCACTCGTTTTGCAATGGGAGTAAGTGTGAAAGACTTCCGGTTTACTCAGGAATTAGAGGTCGTTGAACTTCAATTGGGGCGCTCTCTTCATGTTAAGTCACTATCGGGACAACCTTTCCAGGATGCGAAATGGTTTTTTGAACACACTGCTAGCGGAACTCGTGTCACGTATAAAATCAACTATAACCTTCCCGAGGTGTTTCTTGGACGTAAAATAGATGAAAAGACTCGACAACAGCTTGATGATCAAATTCGGTCAGATGCGCGTCAGACGCTAGAGAACTTAAAGAACCATCTGGAATCCTCTTAGCCGAACGAAAGTCTTGAATTCAAGTGAATTTTCTTTAATTATATGCAGAAGCTTTTTGTGGAAAGAGATAGCTATCACCGGCTGCGCTTATGAACTAGGGGGTCGTTATGTGGGGTTACCAAAAAACGGCACCAAAATCGTCTTGACTGCCTCTGAAATCGAAATGAGTCATTTTGGTGATGACCCCTTCGGAGCATTTGCAGGCTCTTTTCTCCTGATTCCCAGTTTTATGAAACCTCTTTATATGCCTAAAGAATCCGATTTAGCGGATGACCAAGCTAGAATCGCACCGTATGGTCTTCGAAAAACCGAAGCTCTGTTATTAGACAATGGCTTTGATGAATCGGATTTGGCAGTTGTCCATCCCACGAATCTGAAAAAGTTCATTGGTCCCAACACCCGTGCCATCGGTGTATCCAGCATGGATCCCCTTGGAATTGCTTACGTGAGTCTGACCTATTCAAACATGTTTGCCTTGGGAAGTGAGCCTCGAAATCGACAAGAATTCCGGAATTTGCTTCGAAAAAGCCCCATCGCACGTGTACACGATAGCGGGCAAGCGAAAGTTATTGTTGGTGGTGCTGGCGCTTGGCAAGTAGCTGGTAAAGAAGCTCGAAAAACCTTAGGCATTGATTGTGTAGTGACTGGAGAGGTGGGGCCACCTGTGGTAAAAATCTTTGATCAAGCCGTAAAAGGTGAATCACTGCCCTCTACAAACGCAGGAAGCATACTTCGAGCCCCAGAAGATATTCCCATCATCCGTGGAGGCTCCTTACATGGCACAGTAGAGATAACCCGTGGTTGTGGCCGTGGATGCCAATTTTGTACACCTACTCAGCGCAAGCGATTTTCTCTTCCGATTGATCATATCCTCAAGGAGGTTACTGTTAATATAAAAGCTGGAAATGACATGGCAATTTTGGCAACTGAGGATTTGTTTCTCTATGGGCTCAAATCTCCTAAGTTCATTCCGAATCGGAGGGCAATTGTAGACCTTATTGAAAACCTGGTGAAGGTTCCGGGACTCAAATACATTCAGCCGGCTCATATTGCGTTAGCTCCTGTAGTTGCAGATCCTAAGTGCACCGAAGAAGTAGCCGAGTTACTAGTCTCCCATGGTCGATATCGAAAAGGTGGGAAACCCTATGTCACTGCAGAAGCAGGCATTGAAACGGGTAGTGTACGCCTGTTCAAGAAACGTATGGCTGGAAAGGCTATACCTTTCAAACCTGAAGAATGGCCTGAAGTCGTTAAACAAGCCATTGGTATCCTTAATGATAACCGTTGGTTTCCTCTCACAACCTGGATAGTAGGGCTACCCGAGGAAGAGGAAGAAGATGTACTAGCAACCTTAGAGCTCCTTGACGATATGAAGGGAATGAAACTGTTCTTGACACCGCTCCTTTGGGTTCCATTACGGCCATCCATCCTTAGTGAAGGAAGTCGACCTGAGATCGAAGCTTTAACAGATTTACAATGGGAAGTCTTTACACGGGCATGGAAACTTAATTTGAATGTCTGGCGACCACCTCTACGTTTGAATTCTTGGAAGGCCTTTGCCAGCAGCCTCCTTGTCCCGATCTTTGGAAGTTTAGTTTATTTTGTATATGCACGGCAAAATCCTGCTGCTCCTATGATCAAAGAGCTTCTCTTCTATTCTTTCGGCAAAGCCTTCTTCGAATCTGCTTAACTATAAGAAAAATCGCGCCTGACTTACTGAGAGTATCATCAAGTCTTCGTGTTCAGAAGAGGTACTATGCTACTGCTAAGCAAATATCTATTTCCGATTTGTTTTTAGGATGTTGGATTCTTCACTAATTTCCTAGTTTTAGTCTGTCTCTTCTTCTTTATTCGCTTGTTTTTCCTCCTTATCATGGCGTTTGATTTCACGTGGAACCTTTACAATTAGCTCTTGAGCGATAAGACTCAAAATCAATGCCCATCCGACTGGGTTTACTAAAAAGATGCTAACAGTGAAGATGGCTGTTTGAACAGTAAGATCGAATATTGTGAATGTTGGATTTGTCTGGATATAGAAAATAACGAATTTTCCTATGCGAAATAGCATAGACAGTAAGCTTATGCCAGTACCCACTTTGATTAACCAGCGACCCCAACCTTCCCACCCTATTAGAACCACGAGTGCCCCCGCAAGAACAGTAAATCCACCTCCCAATGCAATAAAGTCAAGAATTCCGTTAATAATGAGCACAAAAGGCCAAAGTTCCGGTGGAAGCCCCAATAGAATCCAGATTTGCTCAATATAAATCAAGATTCCCGCATCCACGGCATATCCTGCAAGTATGAGACCAATACCTGCAATGATTGCAAGTATTACACCAATGAGATTACGTGTTCTCACTTAGGTTCACCCAATTTAAGCAAGACATTGCCGGACTTCCTTTAAAGTCCTAGCTCTTCGAAATGCACGAAAAGTCCTGGTTTTTTCTATTTCAATAAAATAAGACTGGTTTTTGTGGAGATGTTATGCTCGGGGGATCTTAGTCGATAGCACTTCCGCAGATATAACAGAAGTTGTCATGGGGTCGAATTTTCTTTCCACATTCCGGACAATAAGTGGCTTTAATTTCGGAAGATTCAACAGCAGGTTGTGTTTTTGGTTGTGCAGGCGGTGTTGGTATTTCAGCTGGTCCTGGAACTGTCCGGCGATTATGAATTTCGTCGAGAAGTCGCCTGTGCAAAACGCTCCAAACTGTCCTTGTATTGTTTTGATTTCCATGCACAGGGCAATTTAGGGAAAAGGTCGTGGCGATATCTGAAGAACTAACTGCAGTTGGTGGTGGTAATTCTCGACCACATACACCACATCGATACAGGTGATCTGCAACGACACCAACCCAGAGATCGAGACCAGAATGATCGAGTGTGATATGATGGCCTACTTTATGGCGTGGACACACCAAGAGTGCATTGACTTTATCATTAGGCGCGGGATCTAAGGTCATGACAATAAAAGGAGTACCACAAGAACAGGTGAAATTGGCTTCAATTGCTGCTTGTACCATGAGGTTCACTTTCTATTGGATTTGGTGTCCACATCTAAAACAATAAACATCGGATATTTCAACTTTGACTCCGCATTGAGTGCAGAATCCAATTGGTTCAGTGTGATTTACTCTTACTGTACTGGAAGATATGGGTTGGGGTTGTGTTATTGGTCTTGGATATGCCCTTAGGAACGTGGGTTGAAATTGTGACCAGTCATGTCGACTCTGGAACCCAACGTCGACTTGGGGTGTTTGAGCCACATGCGGGTATAAAGGTGTCCAGATTCTTCGAAAGGTTGAATTGTAATGCCTGTTAGGGCAATAAGCTCGTAACTTTGATACGGATCCTGTCTGTCCAATGACAATAAGCGCGACCGTTCGCTCTCCACATTTTTCACATCGATGTAACCTGTCAGCAACAACAGGTGTCCAAGAATCTAATCGAGAGAGGGGAAGACGAGTTTTATCGAAGGTTTTGTCCAGTGGACATTGCATTTCGATATGAACATCAGGGCCACGTGCAGAAGCTCTTAGGATGACCAATGGCGCGCCACAGAACCGACAAGATATGCGTCTGGCCCATGAGCTACCCGCTGCCGTTGCAACCGTTACATATGGCCAACCCGTTTGTCTTCGAGCCCGTTGAATTCGATGCCACGTAGTGTTGCATTCAACTCCTGCGACAAGAACAAAGATACCGGAAATGATGGCTAGGATGTTTACCAATGAGATGATTCCTACCACGAGAACGAGGATTCCTGCTCCAGTTAGGTCTGAAGCTGCCCGTTGTGGCATTTTTGGAGCATATCCAGCTGCACGGACCGCCATCACGCAGGCTAGAATACCAGTAAGAAATAACAAGATAAAAAGCACAATCCCTAAGCCATATAGATGGTAAAAAGGAGACATCCAGACATAAAGGAAATGACCCGCGGACACATAAAGTGATAGAAACGGGCTAAAGGCAGCCCCTAGTCCCCCCAGAATGGCTAGGTTCTGTATGGTCTCCAACTTCGTCAATACCATTCCTCCACCAAGTCATACTTGTAAGTATCCTAAAGGCGTATAAGAAAAACGCCAATTAAAAGATTGACCCTTTCGGCATACAGGCTTTGGATATATCTGCCACACTTTGACCTATAAAATGTGTTTTCATCTATCTCGAAGAAATTCGTTTACTGCCCAATATTGCCCAACAAGTGGGTTGTAAGTGAACAGTGCCATTTTTTCTAAATCAGGTTCCCCCTTCGTATTACACACTTTTTCATCGACATGGGCTGCAACTACATCACCAATGAAAAGGTGATGACTTCCTATTTCGATGATTTTCCAAGTCTTGCATTCGATGTTCAGTGGGCATTCTTCAACCATAGGCGAGGTAATCCGCGCTGAAGGCTTAGGAGTAAGCCCGGCAGCTTCGAACTTGTCAGTATCTCGACCAGACCTAGTTCCACATATTACTGTGGCTTCAATCTGATCTCTTGAGGGAACATTAATTACAAAATCACCGATCCGTTTGAGTAAGCCATAGCTGTGACGCTGAGGAACCACACCTATACCCATACGGGGTGGTCTCGAACAGAGATTTGCAGCCCACGATAGAGTGATAAGATTTGTTTCCTTTTCATCGCCAACTGAGACAATGATCGCAGGGCAAGGGATTAATACAGTTCCAGGTTTCAATGTGCGCTTCAAGGAATTCACCAAAACGAATGATTGTCTTGCAGATACTAAAATGGTTTACGTGTAATCTTGATTAACGAATTAACCACTAATCGACGAACCTTGGATTATTGGTTTCCCTGCATCTTATTATTGGTTACTTCCGTATTAGGAGCTAGCTCTTTTTCGTCTCAGAATGAAAACAATCCCTACAACAGCAATTACTGTGGACACACCAACGATTACCAAAATTCCCCCTATCGGGTTGGGGGGAGGAGTGTCTGCGGACTCATCAATGAGCCATTGAGTCACTTTTCGTAAAAGCCCCCATTCTGAGTCGGGATCATCAAGATAATCATATCGAGTAGTGCCATCCCGATCGCTGCCTTCCTCAAATTCAGGATGGGGTCCACAAATGAATGTAGTACCGTAGCCATATCGGGATACACACATAGCAATACCATCATTGGCAGAATATGTTAGGATGGGAATAACCTCGTCAGCATTTGTTGGCATGAAGTAATGGGAGCCCCAGAAAAGAACTTGATAAGTCGCTGGTTCTGTCGATAAATCGGGACTAGTAGATGCTTGATTAACGTCCATATCAACAAGGCGGACTCCGTCAGGAATACCAGGAATCGGATAAACCCAGTAGCCTTGACATAAATCAAGAGTTCGTGTAGCAAACATCCCCCCACCACAAATACCAAAATAGGAACCGCCATTAGACACGAAT
>JBHLPH010000025.1:0-24507 GCA_048939625.1 Promethearchaeota archaeon | reverse complement strand
TGCACAGATCCGAGTCGATTTGCTGCAGCTCTCACCTCGCTTCGCATTCCGTACCGATATGGCTATACACTCGTGCTTGCTCTTCGCTTGGTTCCACTCTTTGATGAAGAATCGAATACAGTCCAGGCTGCTCAGCAAGCAAGGGGAATCCCCGTTGATCAAGGTGTAATTCGAGGGTTTTTCCGTCGAATACGGTATACCTTCATGCCCCTACTGTTTTCAGCGTTAGGTCGAGTCGATGCGTTCACCCTCGCCATGGACGGTCGAGGTTTTGGGTATGCGCCCACTCGAACCTATCTGCGCTTTCCTACTTTTGGTATCAAAGACTGGGCTATTACTATCACGAGTATGTTTTTGACAGTGTTTTTCCTATGGTATTTCCTCTTTGTGACGCCGTTACCCGTTTTTCTTGGATAAATAAAATCTTAGGAAGAATACGCATCTGTTTAGACTTCGGGTTTGAAAGCTTCCACTTTTGCGCTGGCGACATATCCTGCCCCGGATTCTTCAATAACCCGGACGCTTGTAAATCCAGCTTGGTGAATAAGTGCAAGATATTCGGCTTCAGGAATCGCCCCTGCAACACAGCCGGTGTATGAGTGAATAGATTCACGAACCTCTTTAGGTAGCGGTCTGACAATTACCATATCAGAGACCATCAATCGCCCCCCAGGGCGAAGAACACGAAATGCCTCACGAAACACCTTCGCCTTATCAGGAGCTAGATTAATCACACAATTGCTAATGACGACATCAACGGATCCATCATCCACAGGGAGTTGCTCGATTTCTCCCAAACGGAATTCTGTGTTTCTCACCTTAATGATATCCGCATTTTCCTTAGCTTTTTGTACCATTTCTGGAGTCATGTCGACACCAATTACTTTCCCGGATTCTCCAACCGCTTCTGCAGCCATAAATGCATCAAGACCAGCACCAGATCCAAGATCCAAAACAATTTCGCCTTCCTGCAAACTGGCTAGGGCTACTGGATTTCCACAGCCAGCGTACGCATCGGTTAAGGAGTCAGGAAGTTTATCTACTGGATACCCAAAGAACTTTGCTCGATTCTGACGTGGAGACCATGAGCTTCCGCTGTCACAACAACTCTTCTCGGTGCAACAACCTTTCGAAGCAGAGGCTAATGCAGCGTACGCTCGCTTGACTTCCTCTTTGATTTCTTCGTCACTCATTTTGCTGACTGCTTTTTCCTGCGGCAAAGAACATCACCTACTAAAGTTTCAGTGAACGGGATTCACCCTATTTAAATTAATTTCATTTGTTTGGCGAATCGTTTAAGAATTAGACCAAGGTCATCAATAGATGGTGACGAATTTGGGCAAAGCGGATAGTGTCTTTGAGATAATCGGTCCGATTATGATTGGGCCATCCAGTTCTCATACTGCTGCGGCAGTACGGATTGGACTCATTAGTCAGGCAATTCTTGGTGAAGAAGTGCAGAAGGCAATAATCCAACTGCACGGCTCATATGCGTTAACCGGAAAAGGACATGGTACTGATAAAGCGCTCATCGCAGGATTATTAGGTTTTGATGCCGCAGATGAGCGAATCAAAGACTCGCTTCAAATCGCCAAAGATATCGGAATGGCTGTTAAATTCCAAAAAGTCGATCTCGGAGACGAATATCCCCCCAACACGGTTCGACTCCTTATTGAGGGACCAAGTAAATCTCACTTCGAAATCACCGCGGTCTCCGTAGGCGGTGGAAACATAGGTGTGATTGAAATCAACGGGTTACCTATTCGGCTATCTGGTGAATATCACACACTGATTTCGATTCATAGTGACCGACCAGGAATTGTCGCAAAAGCCACAGCCATTATTGCCCGACACAAGGTGAATATCTCAACCATGTTCGTCACACGCCAACGCCGAGGTGGGCTAGCGGCAATGGCTGTGGAAATGGATCAACCCCTCCCTCCGGAAGCTATAGAAGAATTATCGTCTGAGGCTCAAATTGTCCGCCTTATTCCTCCGATTTACTAATTGAAAGATGTGATAATGTATGAACTATGATTCAATGAAGCAACTCATCAAACTCGCTGGACGTGAAAAGAAACGTATTGGCGAAATTGTACTCGCAGTGGAAGCAGAACAAGAGGCTGAATCTGAAGACACTATTCGGGGTCAAATGGTAATCTCTTGGGAAGTGATGAAGCAATCTCTTGAGAGGGGGGTCACCGAAGATATTCGCTCTGTTAGCGGATTAAGTGGAGGGGATGGAAAATTATTCTTTTTACGAAAACCTAAATTTCTCAGTTCTGGTATATCCAAGGCTGTTGCTTGGGCATTAGGCATAGCCGAAGTCAACGCCTCCATGGGACGCATTGTCGCCTGTCCCACTGCGGGTAGTTGTGGCATTGTTCCTGCGGCGATGATGTTCGCCAAAGACCATCTTCACGTGGATGAAGAAGCTATCATTACAGCCCTTTTCACTGCAGCAGGAATCGGAATCGTGTGTTCCATCAATGCTTCGATTTCAGGTGCTGAAGGAGGCTGCCAAGCTGAGTGTGGAGTTGCTGCAGCAATGGCTGCTGGCGCGCTTACTGAATTGGCCGGTGGTAGCCCCACCATGATAGGACATGCTGTGGCACTCTGCTTAAGCAACATGCTCGGACTTGTATGCGATCCAGTTGCTGGACTAGTCGAAGTGCCTTGTGTTCTTCGTAATGCAGGAGCATTAATGCAAGCCTTCCTCGCGGCTGAGTTAGCTCTCGCAGGCATAATAAGCCGAATTCCAGTTGATGAGGTTATTGACGCAATGCGTGAAGTCGGTGAAGCCCTCCCAGAAAGTCTCCGAGAGACTGCACTTGGTGGCCTCGCAAATACACCTACGGGAAATAAGTATCGCAAGAAAGTGGGCTAACCATTCCTTCCATGAACCTAATCGAGAAGGGGAATGACGCAGATAAACACCAAGGGGGTTTTGCCTGTATTTCGATATCCGTGTTTTTCATGAGGCGGAACATAAAGAAACATATCTGCTTCAATTGGAACCTCCTGCTCCGGAGTAAAAGCTACTCCTTGGCCAAAGAGAATGTAAATTTCATGATCTGCCTCGTGACCATGAAGGGGAATTTCTCCACCAGGTTGCACTTCAAATCGGCGCATCGCAAATGTCTGTGCTCCATGTTCACGATTAATCAACCAACGAATAGTTGTACCAGTTGAACCATACTGAGTTACTTCTTCTTCTTGGCGTTCATCAAATTGACCAACAATCATACTTTTATCACCAAATCTTGAAGACTTAAATACGCATTCTTATACGGTGAATCTCACCGTAAACCTGGTGTATTAAAAGTCAACTCATGAGCTACGAGAACACTTAATTGGTCGCAGAACCACGCATACAATTACAACTGAAATAAAAAGAAACCTGGCGGGACGGATAATGACGAGGAAGGACCTAGTAAAGCAGACTCTCCTCTCACTTTTACAAGAGGCTGAACCCGCCGTCACTGATGATGCCCTGTTTCTTGGGAAAATGAAAATACATTGCACCGAATCAGGATACGCTAATGTACAATTAAGCCGCCCTCTTGATATCGAATATATCAAACAATTTTTTCAAGGCATGGATGTTTACGCCGAATCCAACCAAGCCAGCGTCATTGTAAAAAAGAATTCCAACGTCTTTCTCTATGCTGAAACCAACGATAATCAACGCATCGCCTTCGGTCCAGTCATGGATTATGAACTTCTCGTTCTTGTTTTCAAATATATCCGACAAGTCATGACTCGAAATGCCTAACTTGCCAAAGAGTCATTCTTCATTCTCAACTTCAAGACGAAACCCTTTAGGATACAATTGAGACAACGATATTCTCTCAACCAACCCTGATGATCCCATAGCAATAACTTCGAGATTTGGTGCAAATTCAAAGAGCACACTCCGACAAATGCCACAAGGCATCACTGGTTCTTTGTTATCCGTCACTATGGCGATTTTTACAAACCGTCGAACCCCGTGACACACCGCAGAAAATACTGCTGTACGTTCTGCACACACTGTTGCCCCAAATGTCGCGTTTTCCACATTACAACCTGTGAACACCTGGCCATTCTCAGTCAGAAGGGCTGCTCCAACTGCAAACTGCGAATACGGAGCATACGCGTGGTTCTGCGCGGCTCGGGCTTTTTCAATAAGTTCTTCATCACTCAGCTGCATGGTTCAACTCCTCTACCACTCAACATTGTCTAAGCCGATATTCCTAGTAAGGCTGTATAAGAGCTCGTCGGTTGTCAACAACCACGAGGGTCATATCAAAGTCCAGCGTATTACCCACAATATAAATAAGCTTTTAGACGCCCTCATTCCTCTAAAAATCCTATAAATCGGCTTAAACGCCCAAGTACAACCAAGAAAGCTCCTGTTTGCTATTTTGGACAATTTAGCGAAAACCATCGCCCCTTTCCCAAATCCAAGGGTTTAAATAGCTTCTTTGAAGCGAATAAAATGAGGATGGCATCAGGAAGTGTTTAAAACGACAGCTGCGGAGTCCGGTACGGTCACAACCGTTAACCGTTCGACAACCAAGGCTATCACTTGTCCAGCCTGTGGACAACTCAACCTCATTAAGAGCAAACACTACTACTGGCTTTTATCCAAAGAAAAACAGGCACGCTGCCGTCACTGCGGGCGATCCTTCCGTCTCTAGTTACTGATTAAGTGGCGTTAGTTCTTCTTTTCCGCCTACCTGTCACACTTAAGTGCTAAAAACACTGTACCTGTTTTCGCTTAAACTCCAATCAAGCTTCTTTGATTAGGGGCGTACTTCAATGAATGCAGAAAAAAGGAAGTTTAGCTGGGTTACGATTTTTCTCATTGGTCTCGGATTCTTTACAACGGCAATAAGCTGGTCTCTCTTCAATTCTTATGTGCCAATCTTTCTCCAAACCTCAATTTTAAGTGCTCTTCCAACGTTCCCCTTTGTGGTCGCATTGGCTGGGTTTTTCATGGGGATTGACAATCTCGTGGCAATCATCATGCATCCACTCATGGGTGGACGGTCTGATAAGACTTGGAACCGCTTTGGACGACGCATGCCATATCTTATCGTTGGTATTCCACTCGCTGCTGGGTTTTTTGTTGGGTTACCAATAGCTGCTACTGTTCCAGGGATGCTGGGTCTTTTGTCACTTGTGATTCTCATTCTAGGCTTCGATATCTCCATGGCAATATACCGGGCACCCACCGTGGCGATGATGCCTGATTTTACACCTTCCGAAAAGCGAAGTCCGGCCAACGGTGTCATTAACCTGATGGGAGGCATTGGATCAATATTTGCCTTTGTTGTAGGCTCGATCCTCTACGGGATAAATCCACTTCTGGCATTCGGTGTCACAGCGCTCATTATGATTCTTGCACTAGTTGTGTTGGTTCTTGCGATTCGTGAGCCGAAAATCCCTCTAGAAGTGGAAAAGGTTGACCAACCGCTTCGAGAGGCATTTCGTGAAGCCATCAGCGATCGCTCGATTATCAGTATATTAGTCGCCATCTTTGCATGGTTTATTGCCTTCTATACTTTGGAAACGTGGTTTACCTCGTACGGTGTGTTCACCCTGTTGTGGCCAGAAAATATTGCAGCTCTTGCCATGACTCTGTTTGCCTTGGTGTTTGTGATCTTCGCCATTCCAGGCGGATTGATTGCCGTAAAATTTGGCCGCCGACGCACGATCATGACAGGACTCATTGGGATGATCATAGCACTGGTCATCGTTTCGTTCATGCGAGATTTCATCACAGTTCTTCTCAGCCTGGGATTAGCCGGATTCTTCTGGTCCTTTGTCAACGTTAATAGTATTGTAATGTTGTGGGAGGTTAGCCGGAAGAAACAAGGTGCCTACACCGGTATTTACTACGTTTCCAGCCAGTTCGCCGCAGCCCTTGGTCCCATCGCGTTTGGTCTACTCGCTGATATTCTAGTGCTGTCCTTTGGATTTACCCTCGCCACGAAATGGCTCCTTCTCTGGCCCTTTGCCATTGTTTTCCTCATCATAGCACTTGTTGCGATGATTTTCGTCCAACATGGCGAAGCCGGTGAGGAAGCGGAAATGTCTGAAAAGGAATAATCCAACCATCGAGGTGCTCATTGCACCTCTCTTCTTCTTTTTTGTCTCAGCAGCAAGTAGGAGATAGTTTTATCTAATTGCTCAGGGTCAGTTGAGACACTTGGAATCTCTGGAGCGCCATTTATGGAAGAAATCCTTGATCAGGTGACTACATACCTGAAAACGATGAACCTCACCTATGAAATAAAACCTGTTGAAGGTCAAGTTCACCGTATTATTGTCCCCTATACGGCTCAAGATAAGAAACTGAAGTTTAATGTTATCATTGATGTATCCGGTCAGTTCTTGCGGTTTTGGGTTCTCATCATGCTAGCCGATCGAGTGTCAGATGAAAAAAAACGTGAAGAATTATATCAGGCACTCTTAGTAGCAAATGGCGAACTCGCTGAGGTCAAATACTTCATCACAAAAAAAGGCGATGTAGGGATAGTCGGTCATGAAGGCGTGAAGGTTCTCACGGTAGATAGTTTTCGTGAAGAATTCCGGGCAATTCCCTACGGAATCATCTATTTTCTAACTGTTATCGCTAAGAAGCTGAATCTCACACTTACCATTCCTACAAAGGAAGAACTCTCCTTCTATTCCTAATAGGAACCAAAACCAGAGAAACAAGAAACTTTTTCTAAATCCTCCCCTTGAAGGATTGCAATCAACAGAGGTCAATAGCATGACAACCACAATGGAAACCATTGAAAGTTACTTAAAACAAATGAATCTCACATACAAGGTCATTCCCACTGAAGACCGCATCATCCTTCCTTACAATATCGATGAACGTCGATTTCTCCTTATTGTTGATCGCAGTGATAAATGGGTCCGGTTTTTCATCATTATCGTGGAGGCCGATGCCTTGAAAGAAGTCAATAGATCAAAACTCTACCAAAGTCTACTCGAAGCGAACGGACAACTTGCTGAGATTAAGTATTTCCTCACCGATCAAGGTGCTGTCGGAGTTATTGGACATGAAGGGATTGCTTCCCTAAGCTTTGAAGGATTTCAGGAAGAGTATAATGCACTTCCCTATGCAGTCTCATACTTCATTGCAAATATTGCCTCGAAGCTCAAAATAAAAGTTCGAGGCATCGAAGAATAAAACCGTTAACACTCAGCCTTACTGACTATGAAAGGTTGGCAACGGGGCTAACGCCATGACAATTAAAGCACTACTCATTGACTTTGATAACACACTAGTCCTCTTCAATGAGGACCAGTTTCTCGTCTCTTATGCCAAACTGGCTCATCCCTATTACAAAGACCTATTTGATGAATCCACGTTCTTCCAAAAACTCCTCCAATCAACTCTCCACATGATACACAATGATGGAAGCCAAACGAATGTTGAGGCGTTTACAAAGCACTTCATTACTGATACACCAACACTCACTTATGATGCTTGTATTGGAAGATTTAGACAATTTTATGAAGAATCCTTTGAACAACTCGGATCCATAGTAACAGTCGTTCCCTACGGACGCGCTCTTCTTGAAAAGGTCATAAAAAAAGGAATCCAAGTCATTATCGCTACAAATCCGATATTCCCCGAAATTGCGACTAAAATCCGAATTGGATGGGCTGGGTTACTCGATTTAGATATCACTTTGATGACACACGCTGAAAATATGTCTTACTGTAAACCACATCCCGAATATTATCAAGCAATTCTTGATTTCATTCAACAAGAACCTCAAGACTGTGTAATGGCAGGCAATGATCCGATCAGTGATATGTCTGCCTCAGACTTAGGATTTCAAACTTTTCTTGTGGATTTGGATCAAGAAAAAGGACGATTGGGTGTTCTTTCTAAGGAAGTGGGAAATTCCGCAAAGAATGGTATGGAATCATCCCCGTATCATATTGATGGGTCGGGAAGTTTAAGCGACCTTGAACGGTTTCTCACGAATTCAAAGTGATATGGTGAGTAACAAGTATGTCTTCCTCAAAACAGATTGAAGCAGTCCTTTTCGATGTCGATGGAGTGGCAGTAGAAAGTGAACTCCTCCATCTCCAAACCTTCAACGAGGTCCTTGCGCCCTGTGGCATTCAAATCTCTGAAACTGAATGGAAAACACGATTCCTAGGTGCTGGGTCTGCCGTGATAATGACAACCCTCTTCAAAGAAAATAATATCCTAGAAGATCCTACACCATTGATTTCTGAGAGACGGCGTCGGTACCAAAAACATGTTGAAAAAGGCGAGCTTCATACTGTTCGTGG
This sequence comes from Promethearchaeota archaeon, assembly GCA_048939625.1. Classification (GTDB taxonomy): domain Archaea; phylum Asgardarchaeota; class Hermodarchaeia; order Hermodarchaeales; family Hermodarchaeaceae; genus Hermodarchaeum. Next base: position 16,197 of record JBHLPH010000025.1, on the reverse strand, counting down.
TTTTCCAGCCTTCTACAAATCAACCCAAAATGCAAAAATCCCTGTGGCCTTTGTGAGTACTGGTCATCCCGTAAGTTTAGAAGCAGCCCTGAAACACCTTGGTCTTCTTGGAAAACACCCTGTAATCGATGTGACCCAAGTAACACGAAGCAAACCCGATCCGGAGGCTTACCTCCTAGGGGCTAAGACACTAGGTATTAATCCAGAATATTGTCTCGTATTCGAAGATTCACCCATTGGGGTCACTGCAGCAAAATCTGCCAACATGACCTGTGTTGCGTTAACAACTACAAATCCTGCTACAGATCTTTACCATGCAGACCTCATTATCCCAAACTTTGAAGGATTCACTATTCACTCTATCTGTGATCAATTGGGGCTACCACTCAACGGTTGAGTTACTATGCGTATCGTTTAATGCCTTTCAGCTTACAGACTTCTCGAATTATCATATCAAGAATCTGGTCATCGCTTTTTACGCCTGCTGGCGCATCGACAATTTTGTCAAGTTGTAAGGGGATGCCATCCATTCGATAAGCAGTTTGAACACCATCTGCTTCAATTCCGACATATGCAGAAGGCAAGACGACGTCGGAAATCTCTGTGGTCGCACAGCGCTTGGGATCTAAAACAATGACTGGAATATTCATCATCGCTTTCACCGCTGGCATCGGGAATGATGCTGCCGGATCAGCTGCGATGGCAAAAAACGCATCCGCTTCTCCACGAGCTAGCACATCTACCGCACTGGTTTCTCCTGGCATATAGTACGGCGCACCTTGTTCCAAGCTGATAGAAAACGGATAACCGTATGTCCAGGTAGAAACGTGATTGGAACCAGTTACGTTGAAGTGACCTCGGAGCGGCATGATTACGGCTTTTGTATAGTGATTCAAATCTGCTGTCAAATCAATTGCAGCTGAAACATTGTGGTCCTTTCCATGAGTTTGGGTGAGACCTAAACCGAAGAAAATCGTGGTAAATTTTGCAGACTTCAAATCATTAGTAAATTCACGGATTTGGCGCATGGGGACCCCAGCAACCTCCGAGGCATGTAATTCACGACCTCGTAGAAGTGCTCGAACTGCTTGAAGCAGTTCATAATCCTTATTGGGTTCTACGATAATTGAGTTGGTCACTTGTTCCGTGAACCGTGTGGGGCGAACATCGATATGATAGATCTTCCGGTCCTCGACCTGTTGGAAGAGGCCCTCAATGAATTGAGAATAGCGTCGTGTATGCCTTGGATGTGCTGCAATTGGGTTACAGCCCCAGTAAACAATGAGATCAGAGTAGTTCTTGATCTTACCTAAGGTGCAGGTTCCTATCCCGACTCGTTGAACTGCCTCAATACCTGGACCATGACATACTGATGAAGTATTATCCACAATAGCCCCAGAAACCTCGGCGAGTTCTAATGCCTTGACGCTGGCTTCATTTGATGTACTGGCTAATCCGTAAATTACTGGGCGTTTCGCTTCAGCAAGGATTTTTGCAGCTGCTTTCACTGCTTCTTCCAAAGATACTTGTTGCACTTTTGATTTGTTTGGACCTGAGCGTAGCTCTGGTTTGTAAATCCGGTACTCATCTCGAACTTTGAGGAATTTGGTGTGTCCAATTCGGCATGCATTCAAGGCCTCCACAATTGTTCCTTCGGGAACTCGGGGTAACGGACCTGTTAGGGTTACGGCTACTTCGATGTCATCGCAAAGACAGCCACAGAACGGACAGATGACATGTTTGGTGATCCGGGAGCGAGGGGTTGCAAGAATTGCATCAGTATCTTTGGTTGTCATGGTGTGGACCTCATATAGCATCTAGCATAGAGTGTAGTTCTACAGGGCGGTTCTGTCATTTAAGCGGTTCGCCCAAACTACGATTCACAGGCATTATTTGTTTGATGTGGAGTCAGGGTAATGGAGCATTCCACTCTGTAAGCTCAGGGAGTTGTTGGGAGTGGCTAATGAAACGAATGGCTAAGATGGCAATTACAGCGCCAATCACTTCAGTGCTAAAAGTTGTTATGTAGACTAATAAGTCGATGACACCCGCTGGAGGAATTACATAAGTTAGAGTGATTATAAAGAGCGTGAAATTCCAAAGTGTGTGTAACACGATTGGACCCCACAAACTACTGGTTTTTTGGAACATGTATCCGGTCACAATTCCAAAGACAAATGATGAGGCAACATAATAGGTGGCATACCAAGTCGCACTAACAGGATCCATTCCATTCAGCAGAGCGCTGATAGGCCAAACAATATGCCAAAACCCAAAGAAGATGGCTTGAATGATATTAGCGATATTCACATTCGTCTTGGTCATGAAACACCGCATCATCAGACCACGGAAAAGGCCTTCTTCCGTGAATGAATTGATGATATAGAAGATGATATAGTACGCAACAATGAATACCGGGGCGATGGTGAGATTTAGGCTGGGTCCTAGCCCTAATACAAGTTCGATGAAACGTTGAAGAGCATAGGGCAAAATAAAGTAAACGAGATAGACTAAGACACCCAAAATGATGTTGATAATCAAGTATTTTGTATGGATTCCAAGCACTGAGAATGTACGATAAACAATAGCGACGTAGAGAAGGAGAATCACCAGGGGAATGACCTTCGAAGTGATAATGCTCCAATTAGTCAAATGCAATTGTAACACGAAGATGTCAATGATGCGAAATACCATGGCAATCACAAAAAACACGATAGCCAAGAGAACTGGGGGCATCAACGGCTTTCTAATCGATTCTTTTTCCGACATTCTAATCATTCCCTAATTAAGGAATTTAAGCTGGCTCAATTGCGCAGATGAGGTTTTTGAATTCATGGAATCCGGACAGTTAGAATTTAAGCGTCTGATGAAGAATAATGGTGAGAATTTGAACTACTTAGTTCGGAATTCACACATGATACTAGAAAATGTCTTTATCTTTAGCCTAAGGGAAGATTAGGAATAGTACCCACAGATGTCCGGTCCAGATGAGTGGCAAGAATATGGTTGCTGTAAGAGAAGTCAGTGCGAGTAATGTATTGAGTGAAGGACCTGCAGTATCTTTGAAAGGATCCCCAATTGTGTCGCCTACGACAGATGCGGCGTGAATTTCGTGATAATTTGGCTTGCTTTGATCATAATTGGTCGATTCAATGAATTTCTTGGCGTTATCCCAAGCACCACCAGCATTATCCATGAATAGAGCGAAAATGAGTCCAACAATTACTGCGCCTGCTAGATAGGCTGCCAAGGCTTCTAATCCCAAAATAATTCCGGTAATTATAGTAACAAGAATTGCGGTAATTGTTGGTGGTAGCAGTTCTCGTAGTGCTCCTTGTGTTGCTATCTTGATTCCTCGGTCATAATCAGGCTTTGATGTGCCTGCAAGAATCCCGGAATCCTCACGGAATTGTCGGCGGATTTCATGAATCAGCTTGTCTGCATTTTTTTGAACACTAAGAATCAGAATGGCTGAAAAGGCCACGGGGAGCATACCCCCTATCAAAGCACCTGCAAGAACTACTGGATTTAGAATATCGATGAAGACAGGAGCTCCAGTAAGTAGGGTTGCAAGTTGAATATAAGCAGCAAAAAGCGCAAAAACAGTCAAAGCTGTAGCACCAATTGCAAAACCCTTGGTGATAGCTTTTGTAGTATTCCCAATTGCATCGAGTTTGTCACATTCTTCGATCGCTTCCTTCGATGCTCCCGCTTGTTCAATGATTCCTCGGGCATTATCAACAATTGGGCCATAAGCATCAGCACTAACTACAAGGCCATTCGTTGCCAATAATCCGACAGCAGCAATGGAAATGGAAAAGACACCAGCCTGCCAGACCCCAATAGGTCCTGGGATTGGGATTAGTGTGCCTAAGGCGAATGCAACTACTAATGCAACAACGATGCCAATTACGGAGGGAACAACGCTTAGAAGCCCATATGAGATTCCTGATAAAGCTAAGGTGCCAGTGCTAGTTTCCGCTGATCTAATCATGCTCTGGACAGGTTGGAACCGTCTGAAACCAAAATCATTGGTAAAAATGTTAGAGACGAATCCAATGAGCACACCAGCTAAAAGTCCAAGTATTCCCGCAATCGCGAGAACAATGGGAATTTGGAGTAAGAAAAGGACCAAAACAACAAGTACTCCGAATAATATGGTCGAATAGTACGTCCCATGATTAAGAGAGCAATTAGGCTCACATGTATCGCTGGTCCGAACTGTAAAAACACCAATAATAGCTGAAATTCCTCCCAGAGTCGCAATAATCAACGGAATCATTCCATAGGGAATAAGAACGAAGATTCCGTTCCCTGCCAAGGCTACATCAATTGTTGCACCTAAAATTGCTGCAGCTAGAATTGCTGCGATATTACTGTCAAAAATATCTGCACCCGTACCAGCGATGTCACCAACATTGTCCCCGACGGCATCAGCGACTGCAGCAGGGTTTCTTGGGTCATCTTCAGGGATTTCAAATTCAACTTTGCCAACAATATCTGCAGCAATATCTGCAGTTTTGGTATAAATTCCACCACCGGCTCTCGCGAAGAGTGCGACACTGCTTGCTCCAAAGGAAAAACCCACGATGATTTCCCAAAGGGCAACACCACCTGTGATACCAAGGGGAGCAAAAACAAAATTCCAAATCAGATACAGGGAGGCAATTCCGACCAAGGCGAGTCCACTAATTACAAGTCCCATGACAGACCCAGCTCGAAATGCAACTCGGAATGCTGGATTCATTCCACCCATTGCGGCAGCTGCTGCCGTCCGACGATTAGCTCGAGTTCCGACCATCATTCCAATATAGCCAGCTGCCATGCTTGCGAATGAGCCAATGACGAAAGAGATTGCAAGGGCTATAGCTTGGGCTGCGATATTAGAAGCTCCAAAGAAAAATTCAGCCAAGGCAATGACTATCGCCATTAGACTAGCGAAGATGGCAAGAATTCGATACTGAACACGTAGAAATGAATATGCCCCCTCTTCAATGAGGTTACTTACCTCGCGCATCCGTTCATTTCCTTCCTCGGCTCGCATAACAAGTCGATAAAATACCAATGCCACGAGAATAGCTAATAATCCGATGAAGATTGCAATGCCCAATATGATGTAAGTAATCATGAAATTCCCCATTACTGGAATATAGCCATGTTAGGAGGGTGTGTTACGCATCTCTGCTAGCAGTTCTTGAAGCGTAAGCACCTGCTTATCGGGGGCAGGTGTTACCTTAGCTTTCAATCCTTTCATCGTCGGCATACCCGTACTATCAGTATCACCGCTGATGACACAATTCGCCCATGGACCATACGGAATAAATCCCATGCCTTCGCTAGCTCGGGGTGCAACTTCAGCCCGAAGAATGACACTGCCGTGGTCTGTAGTGACTTCCACAGTATCACCGGGTTCAATCTTTAGTTTCTCTAAATCAACAGGATCAAGTCGAATCTGAGTAGTCGCTTCATAATAAATCTCACTTAGTTTCCCCGCCTCTAGACCTACGCCTTGTCGCCGGGTTCGACCTGTCAGTAACACGACTTCCAAGCTTGGCATAGCAGTTTACACTCCAATTCTAGTTGCAACCGATAACTGATGACCTCTAATAAATCTCTTGCTGAAACCCTAAGCAGAGGCTCTTGTCTAAATTGGTTAAGACGAAGATAGTCGGACAATCCAACCCTGTGCAGATAATGCCCCAACAATAACCTGATTTCTTAATATATTCCCCTGTTGATCACGAATCGCCTCAACCATGCCACGAATTCGCACGCGGTCACCTTTATTAAAAACTGCGGCAAAAACTCCCTCAAATGATACTACTTCAGTTAATGCAGGTAATTCGGTATTTCCTTCCTCCATTGAAATGTTACCCACAAAGTATCGAGCAGGAACAAACAGGTTCGCTTCATCTTCCATTATAGTCGCTGTAAATTCAACTGTTTCTACCGGGGAATAGGTTTCAGATCCATATTGGTTCATAATTTCTCCATCCATCCGGACTGGAGTAATCGAAAACGGGGTTTTTCCAAACCGCCCTCGTTGCCAATGTGACCAAGCGATTTGCTCTGCATAACGAGCAGGAACCCCTAAGGTTCGGACCTGCCGAAGCTGCCAGGCTTGAATCTCTTCACCTGAGTATGGCTTCACCTTATTTTCGCCAAATAATTCATCCATCACATCCCGAACCCGATGCACATTTTCTTGACCATAAACAAGTAGATCAATATCAGAGAACATGGGATTATGAATTTCCAACAAGATTGAACCTGAAACTCCGAAACGGGAGAGTTCAACCCCGCTAGTTTCCGAAAGCAAGGTCACAAGGGCTTTCGCCTTCGATTCCAAGGGATCTTGTGGATTACGAATAATTTCAGCCATTCGAATCTCAGGTAAATAGTACGCCACCGTACTCTTCCATGGTACTAAGGGTAGCTTAAATCCACGAACTGGATCGAGTTGAATATACTCTGGATAATTTTCTAATAACCAATTACTACTCGATTGCACCTCAGCGGCACTGTAGACGTGCATCATCCGTTCGTAACGCACATCTCCTCGTTCCCATTTTCCTTTCGGGTCTGGACGATACTTCAAATAAGCCGTATACGCGTCTGGTGGATGCAAGTAGCCAACAATTGTGAAAAATAATCCTTCTTTGGTTTCTACAAAATCCTTATCTTTTGGGAGACGCGCCACTCGGAAACCACCAGTATATTACTCAAAGCAAATTACTGGGTAATAAGATATCTGTTGGAGTATCCCCGAGCAGAAACCGGGTCCATTTCTCATTACCTTTTTCAACAGATTCAAGAGCACCCTGAACAATAACTTCTTCATCTTGTCGTACATGCTCAGCAAAACGTCCACGAAAACTCACAATCTCGCGAACATCCTTTGCCTCAGTCCCTTTCAAAATTGTTACCTCATCAATCTCATATCGGCAAGGTGTAAACAATCCATCGCGATCATTAGTCACCCGACACCGTGCTCGTGCATGACCCAACTGACGGTACTTGCAATCCCCATACTGTTCCTTAACTTCATCCCAATCTAAAACGGCTCGGATGAAATAATGGTGACCACCAAAAATTCCATGCATCGACTTTAGCCCATCAACCAACAACATCGTCTCAATAGGAATATTAGTCCCACTCCAGCGAAGATTATACACTGCAGGATAGGTATCCAACTGATATGCCGAAATCCCCTCGTCTGGAACCAAATGGGCACGTCGGAGGGCTAGTTGTAAGGTACGTGCTTCACGTCGACCATAGACAATAAGATCAATATCGGAGGTGGGACCATGCAAATCGACTTGGATGCTTCCCGAAATCCCAAGAACTTCTAATGGTAACCTAGCTTGTTCTTGAATCATCTCTGTGAATGTCACAACATCTTGCTGCAATGCATCCCGAGTCTCAATCTCCATTAGCCTCACAAGGCTTGCTTTTGGTTGGTAGACTTTGTGAATCGATTCATGTGGAATTCCCTGCAACTCCCGACCAAACACTGGGTCATCATATAGATACTGAGAGTAATGCTGTTTGAGAAAATCAAATCGTTCTGCCAAATGGTAGACCTTATCATACCGCTGGCCATCCCGTTCCCGCTTCCCCTCTACTGAAGGATAATATCGTAAAAATGCAATCGCTCTATTTGGAGGATGAACCAACCCTTTCACATCAAAAATCAGTCCCTCAGTCGTTTCAATGAAATCTCCCTCTCGGACAACTAATTGCGGATTTATTATTAACACCACCGGTTACGGAAAGGACTAATAGGATGAATTCAATTGAACAAAATCCTTTCGCAAAGGCGGTTTAATATTCGAGCCCAAGTGAGGGAATGGCAAATTCTTCCTCTGACCAATTCCAATACGAACCATTCCACTTTGTAGCAATATTAGCTGGATCTACAGATCCGACATTCTTATACTGCTGCATCTGCCAAACTTCGTGAACACCATCTTCCTGGCGTGTCAATGAAAGAAGATTCAGAATCTGACCTAGGCTTCGAGAAGGTACTTGGACATGTACAACACATCCGATATTCGAAATTGTAGCAAATGCTAATGGCATTTGGGCAACGGCCACCACAATCTGCTCAGCAATGTGGGGTTCACACCGGATAGCAAACGTGATGAAAAAAGGTAATTGCGGTGTCGAAAAAACAAAATAGGGTTCTATTGTCTTTTCCTTAATTAAACGAATTTTTCGGGTTGAAACCGTTGTTCGTGGAGCTTCCATTCCTCTAACAGTTAATCGTTGGAGTATCTTTTTCATATTGGCCCGACCATCACCAATGAGAAAACACGCAAGGTAATAGTCCAACTGATCAAAAGAGCGTGCTAATGTATTGGATAACCCCCTTGGCTTAGGAAGTATTGTCCAATTTTCCCGGACGAAATTGAGCAGTCCCATAGAAGAAACATCGCCTTCAATTAACCAGGTACTGGACTCATAATCAAAATGGTCAAAGCATATCGATTGATAATATTTCTGGACCTCATGAATCTGACAAATATCGAAAAACTGGTCATTCAACAACTGTATCTGATCATGGAATAGTTGAACTGGCTTTCCTTGATCCGGGATTCGAAAACCTACAAAACCTCGCTGAAAAGTAGTATCGAAAACTGCTGTGGTCAGATAGGTTGACATCTCATTGTTGAAGATGGCTTGAACTCGCTTGGAAAAATCGACTCCCTTTGTGACAAAGAAGATACCATAATGTCTTAGCTTGAATCTACCCCAATCGACCAGATTCGCGAAGCGTAAACCTATTTTTTCTTCTAAGACTTTGAGATCTTTTCGCATAGTTGGCATACTAATTTTGAGTTCCTTTGCCACTTGTGCTTGAGGAGTTTTTGGGCGCTGATAAAGTATACTAAGTAATCGAAGTTCTCTTCCATTGAGTCTCTCTGGTTCATCAGTTATTAAACCTTGAAGTAAATCACGGGAAACTTTTTCATATGAAGTGATATTGAACCGCAAGATTACTTTTAGACGACGGACAAGAGAATTGTAAATCCTCTCACGTGGTGCTGTTGATAATCCGTCAAAATATCTGTGGGGCAGCAGCTCAAAGTCTTCATGAGTAAGGGGTATACTCTTAACACGCTTAGAGTAAACACGGAGATTATCGAGTAATTGTGTTACTTCTAGAAGCTCCTCGCTAGGGCGCATCGAATTCTGAATATTGCTCTTCAGAGTGTTGAGCAAATCCCATGCATCAGCTGCCATTGCCACGCGCGCCACACCATCGTCAGAAAGAAAGATTCTAGCATAAAAAGTTTCCTTTTGACGAAAATGCCTCAATTTACAAGCTGACTTAATTCTCTGTTATACAAAAACGTGAATCCAATTGAGTTTAAGTGACAACATGCGGTTACCCAGTCTCTGTTCGCTATTTCGGCTTTTTTGTCAGCTCCGTTACCCCCTCCATGAACCCCCATATAAAGGCTATTGCACAATGATTGTAATAGATTCCAGCAAACACACTCGCAAGGGAAAAACCCCCCGGATGTGAAAACCGAACAATGGAACCGCATGCAACGAATCCGTTTCCGTTCTAGCGAATGACTGAGATGGCTTGCTCAGTCGATCCTTAATCAACGCGGCATTGTGCTCACATTCTGATGTTTTTCCCATTTGTGTTTAGAAAGGTGGAGAAAAAAGTGGCTACAGAACTGATGGAAGAAACCCAGCGAATTGTTAGCGTCATTGACGCCTACCCAATAGATATCGACATTACTCCCAAGACGGGGAGTGAAGACCTTCGAGAAATCGGAGCGATTGGTACCTTGCTATTAGATTTAGTCAAGGATACCTGCGGTCTTAGTGGTCGGATCACCGTGGAAGCTACTCCTGCTGGAGTGCGTATCCGCGTTGAACCGGTTGGTCAAGAAGTCTCAAGCGTCGCCAGCATTGGGGGTGCGTAGCATGGCGACTCTGAGGGGAATTGCCGTGACCACAGGGACAGAAGACAATAGCGACCCAGTTTTGCGCTTGGCCCGGTCCTTTATGCGGTCGCAAAATGTCACGGACAACTTTGACCAGCTGGAGAAGGTTGAGATGAACGACGTGTTCCGCCTCTTGGAACGCCTTTCTCAGCAAGTCGACCGAATGGAACTACGTCGACTCTATGATCTTCTCACCGAACTCGTTGTTGTCCGCGAGAATCATCTTCTCGTTAAAAAGGCATCGCACGAGGCCCGACTCAAGAAGGCTATCCAGCACACGGGTCGATTGGGTAAATTCGTTAGCTTAGTCCTCGATGAGGCCACTTAACCAGTCATAGGGCTCTGTCCCGGTGTTTCTCGCCTGCACTGGGGCAGAGTTCAACTGGGTTGAATTGGCATCCTCGGGATTGAGCAAAAAGGTCCAGCGGGAAATTGACCAAGAAGGGCTCTGGGGTCTACTGTATTGTTATCGAACCTTGGGGGTTTCTTCCCCCTTTTTGGTTTCCTCCACTCTGGTTTCTGGTGAATTATTATTTGAGGAGTTTGAAGAATTCTTTTGGTTCTTCTCCTTCTTCGACTATAATGACTTCTTGATGTCCAGCGCGTTGCCCATCATATCCTTCAGCAATTCGCATACCTTCCCAACGTTCGAAGGCTGTGGATTCTCTTCCTCGCCAAATGTAGATTTTATTATAGGTATCCAAAAGGAAGACATCATCTGTGTCGAGGACGTCTTTACTACATTCAACTTCATAAAACATTTTCAATTCGTCTTCGATGTGTACGCGGAAAAGTTTGAACTCATGTTGCTTGAGTGCGATCCGTTTCAGAATCCCCTCAGTATCTTGATTAGTGACCACAATTTTTCCACCAAGTAATTCTAAAAACGATTTGGGTTCTTCTCCTTCATGGACAGTAACAAGTTTTGCGGTTCCCTTTCGATCTTGGTCTTTCCATACAGAGGTAACCGCCCCAATGAACTGTTCGTCGGGTGTGGACTTTTTCCCAATCCATGAGTAAATGATGGGTCCAGTGTCAACTAGGTATACATCACCTGTTCCGAACTCGTTTAGGTACTCTTGAGGGACTCGCACAAGTTGGTCTTTCTGAATGTGATATTTGATGAATTTCTTAGGCATGTTTTCCACGCTCGAAGTTTATGACCGACAAAGTTGGCCGGTTGATAAGATTGCTGCAGTGGTTCTCGTCTTTATAGCTTTCCTTCATTGAAGTCGGCAGACTCTTAAGCGGGTGGCACAGAATCCCGAATGACCTCAATATGCATTCGCCCGTAACACCATCTCCGTCCTATTCCGTTCACGTCTTACCTAAGTTAGGTGTCATTCAACCCAATGATGATATAGGTAGTCGTATTTGTCAAGCTACTAAGGACGGTGGCTTCCCATTATTTTCTGGTGATATCTTAGTCATAGCACAAACCATCATCTCACGAGCAGAAGGACGAATTGTAAATCTCTCTAATATCAAACCATCCGCTGAAGCACAGTCGCTAGCGGATAAGCTGGATAAACGACCTGAACTTGTTGAAGTAATTTTACAAGAGTCCAATCGAGTCGTTCGTGCCGAACAAGGCCATCTCATTGTAGAAACCACCCATGGTTTTGTCTGTGCCAATGGGGGGGTCGATTCGTCCAATGTACCTGGCTCCGATTGTGTCACCCTTCTCCCAGAAGATCCCGATGCTTCAGCTGAACGTATTCGCCAGACTATAATGAACCAATTAGGTATTGAGGTTGCCATTATTATCTCTGATACGCATGGGCGACCATTCCGTGAAGGGGCCATCAATATAGCCATTGGGGTTGCCGGGCTCATTCCTATGAAAAGCTACATCGGACTTACAGATTTGTTTGGATATGAACTTCGTTCGACTAAGGTCGCAGTTGCTGATGAACTGGCTTCAGCAGCGGAATTACTTATGGGCGAAGCTGATGAAGGAAACGCTGTAATTGTGATTCGTGGATACACATATGAAAAAGGGCTTGCTTCAGCTCGGATACTAGTTCGAGAACCTGATAGGGATCTCTTTCGACGGTGAGAATACCATGGTTAACCAAATTCAGCGTGTGGGTGTTGCTTCAGCAGAACAAGACGGATGGGAAACTAGTCAAGTTGTAAATGAGATTCAGCAAAGAGGCACTGAATGCGTTGTATTCGATATTACCGAAACGGTCGTCCACGTTGGTGGTAAGCGTCCTAGAGTCCAATACAAGAAGGAAGACCTTACAACTCTCCAAGGCGTTTTCACACGTGCTGTACCAGGTGGCTCCTTGGAACAAGTCATTTTACGAATGGATACGCTTCACTGTCTTGAAAGACTTGGGATTCCATTCATGAATCGTCCCCATGCCATAGAAAAAGCAGTGGACAAATACTATACTTTACGATTGCTTGAACTCGCAGGTATTCCAGTTCCAAGAACCACAGTAACTCAATATACTCGTGATGCGCTCCGAGCCTTTCGACGATACAAGGATGTTGTGGTCAAACCGCTCTTTGGCTCTGGTGGTGTAGGAATGACCAGAGTTAGCGACCACGAAATCGCTCGCCGTGTCTTTCGATCATTGGAAGCGAACCGCTATGTTATGTACGTTCAAGAGTATCTCGAACATGGAAACCAAGACATCCGGGTTTTCGTCATCGGAAACAGAGCTATTGCTGCCATGACGCGTATTGGAGATTCCTGGAAGAGCGCACTTCGACAAGGCGCTAAGCCACAGGCTTGCCCTCTTACTCACGAGTTAGCAGAACTTGCTGTGAACTGTGCCAAGAAAATCGGACTTGAATACACCGGTGTCGATATTCTGGAAACCGATAAAGGACTGGTGGTCACCGAGGTCAATAGCAGTAGTGGGTGGCAAGGCTTACAACAAGTCACTGATATCAATATTGCGAAGGAATTGGTAGATCACTTCTTTACAATCACACAGGCAGAATCTACCTGAGCCAACTACTTAGATATCCTCCTTCTTTAGTAACCACCGTTGTCGACTTTCATCCCAACGGTCTGCTGTCTTTGTAAATAGTTGGGGACTAAAGGTAGGTTCATACCGGAAAATCTTGATTTTAGAAACTCCGTCTATTCGATCAAAAGCATTTGCTAGCAGACCTGTTATTGATGCACATCGACTTGGACGGTGAAAAGTAAAGGTCAATCCAACATCAGTTCGGATAGAATAAGTGTATGGAAGAATTGACACGAGTCTGAAGATAGGTTTGAAAGCTGCCGGAGTGCACTCAATGCTAAACTTGACAAGTTCTTCAAGGTCCGGGCTATCATACCAAACAGAGGGGTAAATTGCTTCAGTTTGTTGAAGCTTTTTTATTCTATTCCAAATTGTTTTTTTGGAGATTGAATATCCATGTTGTTCTAGCACCTTTTGGCAGACCTCGATGTGCTGTTTTTCCCCAAAAATGAAAGGCGTTGAAGCTATGATGTAATCTGTACGGTCAAATTGAATTGGTTCTCCAAATATCTTCTCTCGGTGTGGTAGTGTATCTCTGTCGTGAGTAGAGAGGAACTCTAAGACTCCAATGGAATATGAGTCAGAATCAAGCATCCATGTTCCATTTGAGGTATTATAATTCTCAAATGATATATCAATTCGAAAACTTTGAATTTTGAATGTCGATGCTTCTTCAAAAAAATTCGTATTTAGCCATTTTAGACGTTTAGCGAACATTCGCTGACCAGCTGGTTGATTAGGAACAAGGTAATGAAAGAAACCATCTCGATAGTTGTGATCAAAATTAATCCTGCGCAAGAAAATTGGTGGGGTTCTCCGGTAAAATTTTTCAAGTTGCTCAGATGCGTTCAGGGATTTCGTACGGAAATCAATCTCATATAAGGCTAATCGAAATTTATAGTAATCTAAATTGTATATAACCGCCAATGAAAATTGTTGTCGGAGATGCGTTAGTTCCTTTCGGATAATTTGTGCTGTAGTTGATAGTTTCTTTGCAAGTTGATATCGGGCTATGGTTGGATTCTTATGAAGTTCTTCGATTATGCGAATTTGACGAGGAGTTAATTTCTCCTTAGGAGTTGACACGGCAGTAGATGCAATGATATTAATTATGCGTTGAGCATTTGTGATATTATATCGATCAATGAGGTCTAGACGGTATTTCAAACCCTCTGCAGTACTTTTTCCCTTGCGAAAAGTCAAATGAGAAAATTGGGAATGGGATGGATACTCTTTTTCCTCCTCTGTTAAATCGAATCCATCAACCCGTTTCACAAAAAGTAGCACATTCGTTAGAAAAAGCCGCAAATCGTCATGATCATCACGTGGTTCGGATCGGTTAATGAGCTTCTCAATGAATTGCTTATCTATAACGGGTTCTAGACTAGTTGAATTGGAAGGGGGTTTTTTCCGTGACATCGTTTCTTCTTTCCTTTTATCAGATGTCTTCTTCTGTTACCGTCCATGTTTGTTCTTCTGTATTCCATTTATGTACAATATGTTGCAATAAGGGTGTTTGAAGCCTATCTTGATATCGAAGAAGTTTCACATCCTTCACACCTCTATGTTTGTGGATTTTTCGGATGAGTTGCCCCGTTAGAGTTGAGGTATGAACTGGTCGTTGAATCCTTAACAAACAACCAGAATCTGTTGAAATTACCATCACATAAGGAAGAAAGGCAGAAATTGCCCGAATTGATGTAGCAGCTTTTGGCGTACAAAATACAAAAAGCACCAAATCTTCATCAAAACCGGGGATTTGTAATTCAATGGTTGGAAATCCAACGTTTTCTTTCCGAAGACGTTGCTGTTTCTTCCAAATCGTTTTGATTGAATAGTTGATTCCATGTTTCTGTAAGAGTCGTTGTTTATATTTCGGGTCAGTAAGCGGACCAGACGAATAAAGCGTGTCGGCTAAGAGAAAATCTGCCTGATCAAACCAAATGGGTTTGGTGAAGTCAAGTCCCTGGGGCTGTGGAAGTGTATCCAACTGGTTCTTGCTGTAATCAAAGGGAACTTGTGACACAATTTCTGGTTCAATTGAAAAACCACTAGTTACGGGATTATACATTTCAAAAGAAATGAATTGGTGTAGACCAATAACCTGAATAATTTGAACCTCAATTAATAACTCATCCAGAAGCGATTTTACTCGTGCTTCAAAGAAGCGGTGTCCGTCCTTTTGATTTGGATATCGATAAATCAGTGTTCCGCGACGCATATCTTGGTCAAGTCGAAATGACCGGAGAAAACCTCGGTGATAAGCAACAAAATTTGCTAATTTCCTTGTGTGAGCAATTGATTTTGTTTCAAAGGCCATGATTTTCTGAACTAAATGAAATTTATGGGAATCAACTGAGGTAAAAATTCGAAATGCATAGTCTCTTTCTAATTCAGCGATTTCCTTTGAAAGGGTTCGAGGTGTCGTTCCGATTTGTTTAGCCAATTTATATTTAGGAACCATGGGGTTTTGATATAATTGCCATAGAATCTGCGCCTTGCGTGATGAAAGGGGTTTTTTGCCTCCATATGGGATACTTCTGGTAATTACATCGATTATGTATTCCATTTTGTCCAGCTGATACCGATCAACGAGTTCTAACCGGTAGAGGAGGGTTTTAGCACTATTTTCCCCTCCCTTCTGTTCGGAATGTGAAAAAAGGGGATGAGGCGGATAATGTTTCTCCTCTTCACTAATCTCCTGGCCTTGAATCCGTTTGATGAAAATTATGATGTTTCGTATCAAACCTAGTGCATAGCTTCGATCTTGTGGATCCAAACGGCTAAGAATCTGGTTTGCCAATGTATCAAGAGACTCTTCAGAAACTACAGGCATTCATCTACCTCAAAGATAAGAAGTACATGTCAACACTTGTTGGTTGGTCTTCAAATTGGTGTTGAAGCGACTTTTATGTTATAAAGTCCTATTTTATTGTTATATCTTCTAATCAATCCGGTCTAAAATCCTTTTAAAACGCATTAAAGCTTATATTGCAGTATTTAAAGAGCTATGGTGGGTTCTATTCTCAAAATATAGCTAAAATTAAGATTAAAATGAAATCTAACGACGATGGAGTGCGTATTCTCCACTTTATAGGCTGGCTGGATAATATTAAGGTGTTGTTGGAGGGGAGACCACACCCCACTTCAGCAAAATCAACTTTTCTTTTTCATGATTTACTTCATCAATAACTTTTTAGTCCAAATGCTAGCTCTGGCGGCGTGAAGAAAGATAAATCAAAATT
>JBHLPH010000052.1:0-7814 GCA_048939625.1 Promethearchaeota archaeon | reverse complement strand
AAATCGACGAGTTGGCGTTCGGAGTTTTTCCGGGAGGGCATGAGGTCGCGGGGGGCCCCGTAGGTGGATTCCATGATGAGGGTTTCGAGTCGGGGGAAGCGGTCGATGGCGGGTTCGAGGAGTCGACTTCGGGCGTATTTGAAGTCGCCGGTATAGGCGAGGTTGTAGAGTCCATCGCCAATATGGAGGTGGGCGATGCTAGAGCCGAGGATGTGGCCGGCGTTGTGGAGGGTGAGCCGAACGTCGGGGGCGATGTCGGTGACTTCGCCATAGTTGAGGGGGATGGTGTGCATGATGAGTTTGCGGATGTCTTTGAGTCCGTAGGGGGCGATTTTGCCTTCGCGGCGGGCAACTTCGAGGTAGTCGAGTTGGAGCATAGTCATCAGGTCTTGGGTTGGGAGAGTGCAGTAGACTGGCCCTTCATAACCGTACTTGAACAGAAACGGTACCATCCCGCAATGATCTAAATGTGAGTGTGTGATAATGACTGCATCGAGGCGGGAAAGGTCGAATTCGGGGAGATCGAAGCGGGGGAAGGCGTGGGCGGTGGCACCGACGTTAACTCCGCAGTCGATCATGACGTTGGATTCAGGAGTTTGGACGAGCATGCTCATGCGTCCGACTTCGCGGAATCCGCCCATGGGTGTGAGGCGAATATAGCCTTCTTTGAGGAGGGGTGGGCGATGAATGCGGCGTCCGATAGTGCGGAGAATGGTTTTCCGTTCTTCGCTCGAGCTTTGGAGGGCATGACGGATTTTGAGAATCGTTTCTGATTTGAGGGGGGGAGTTCGGATGACCGTGGGTCGCCAAAAGGTTTTGAGCCGGATCTCTTCCATGGTGGTTCCCGTGCGTCCAATGACAAGCCCTGGTTTCTTTGCCTCAATGATGACTTCGCCGATGGTTTCGTTGAAAGTAATATCAGTGATTTCGGCTTCTTCGGGGACGATTTTCCGGATTTCTTCTTCAGCTTGATCGTGAGGAAATCTCACGGAGGGATCCGAGCGGATGACGATGCGTTTACGGAATTGTTTGGCGAGTTCTTTGACGTTAGTTTGTTCATCAAATTCTCGGGGTTTCCGGGCATAGATGGCGATTTCCGGGCCTTCAAACTCGATATCGGTAACTGAGGCGGCTCTGGGTAGTTGAGCGATGAGTTGTTTACGAAAATCTTCTAGTGGGTCTTCAATTGCCATGAGGTGTTCCCTCGCGTATCTTTAATGGATTAGGATATAACGAACGATATTGGTTGTGGCTTAAGTGAAGCCAATGGTACAAATGAAATAGTCAAGGTTTCTCCCTACAAAATGTCGTGGCATAACGCTTCGACATTAATTCATGAAATTGATTGAATTAAGGAAAATAGCGATCGGCGCTTGACACAAGCGATTTCCCGCTCGCCGACTTTGTGAGTTGAATCGCGCTATATAAAGTTTGCTCCCTTCTCTGTAATTTAAACTCATGGAAAATCTATTGTGTAGTTAAAGAGAGCACTTGAGGGTTAATGATTGTGAACCATGTATATTCATTTTAGATATCGAATTTATCCATCAAGTTCAATACAGAAGAAACTCATTACGCATCGAGAGGAGTGCAGATGGCTTTATAATCGACTTTTAGAAGAAATTAAGAATGCTTATAAAAGCGGAAGAAAAATCTCTCAACTCGATACTCAGGCCTTGATTGTTAAAATCAAAGAAACTGAACGTCCGAAACTGAAAGAAGTCTATGCAAAGGTTCTGCAAATTGTTAATTTTCGGATTTGGTATGCAATCCGTAGTTTATGTAGACGCCGAAAGAAGGGATTTAGGGGTGGTGATCTTCGATTCAAAGGTAAAAACCAATTTAAGTCTATAAATTACAATCAATATGGATTCAAGATTGAGTATGAAAGACGACGTTTAACTTTGTCAAAGATTGGAGAAATTCCAATTAAGATACATCGCAAAATTAAGGGCAGAATAAAGGGAGTCATAATTAAACAGTATTCAAGCGGGAAGTGGTTCGCGATTTTCCAAACTGAAATTCAAGAAGAAATGCAAAATCAAAGTAGGAAAAGAGTTGTTGGTATCGATATGGGATTGAAATTCTTCATTACGGATTCATATGGAAGACAATTCGAGAACCCAAAGTTTTATCATAGAATGTTAAATCAGATTAGAAAGGCCCATAAAGAGTATTCGAGAAAAACAAAAGGATCAAGGAACCAAGAAAAGGCACGAATCCATATTGCAAGAGTCTATGAAAAATTACGAAATCAACGCGATGATTTTCTCCATAAACTTTCAAGATTTTATGTGGATAATTATGATGTTATCATTATTGAAAATCTAATGATTTTGAAAATGATAAGGAGCAAATGGATAGGCCAAGGCATAATTGACGCTTCGTGGAAAAAATTCTTTGACATGTTGACCTACAAGGCTGAGAGAGCCGGTGGGACTGTAATAAAAGTAAATCCACGAGGAACGTCAAAACAGAAGTTTTGTAGTCTAGACCTTGACAGAGATTATAATGCAGCATTAAATATTCATAAACGGGGGGTGGGACGCCCCTTACCGCCTGTGAAGCGAGGACCTCTACGATGCATCCCAGCAGTTGCTGTGATTGCGGGCAAGTTTTCACGATGAAGCAGGAAATCCCGACAAGTTCTGTGGGATAGTTCACAGTTTTTTAACGGTCTGCTGAATGTGATTCGGGGAATGGAAAACTTCTTTACATCTTGTTCCAGCGTGTCAAATAACTTCTATGATTGTGTTCTGGTGGATTTGGTGCCCGTTATTACCTTGATTGGAAAGCGTCAAGCACGTGTGGGAAACGAATTCGTCTACATGGGGCGAACAGACAAGTGCATCGAATGTCCTCTGCGCAAAGTGTGTTGTGATAAACTGGAACCCGATCGTGTGTATAAGGTAATTAGTATTCGTGAACGCGAGCACGATTGCCCAATCCATGAAGATGGCGTGCAACTGGTTGAGGTAGAGGAAGCTGGTGCACAAATCACCTTACCCACTCATCAGTTATTCGAAGGGGCTGTCTTCACCGTGCATGTACGTCCGTGTGACAACTGGGAGTGTGAATACCATTCAGCGTGTAATCCCATTGGCATCAAAGATGGGGATCGGTGTCGTGTTGAAAAGGTGCATAAACGGGCAGGGTTGACGTGTTCACGGCGTCGCAAATTGGGTCTCGCGGATGTAAATCGAGTTAGCTAGCCTGGGTCGTGGGTTTAGAGCTGACTTCCCATTCCTCGGTGAAGATAACCTTGGAGTATTTGTCTTTCAAGTAGGTTTCGATGTCATGGGTGACTCCGAGTTTCCATACTTGTAGGGATTGGTTGAGCAGGATCCGGGGATCCGCGCTTATTGCGATGGTTACGGTTTTACCTTTGGTTGCGACCTTCAAAGATTTTTCATCGACTCCTGTGAAACGGCGAAATATGAAGGCTTCAAGTTTTTCCTGGGTTTTGCTTAACTTTTTCTTGACAGTGATTTTGTAATCTACGGTGTGTCCGGCAAGGACTGGATTAAAGTCGACGGTGACTCGCCCGCCACCCACATGGCGTACTGTGCCGGATTGGTTACCGATTCGAACTCGCATTCCACGTACGAGCTTCTGGTCGGATTTGACTCGGGCGCGGGGAATGATGCGGACTTGCTGAGCATCCCGGAGACCAAAGGCTTTCTCGGGTGGGAGAGTGATGTTTTTGGTTTGTCCGACTTTCATCCCGATAAGAGCTTCATCTACCCCAGGAACCATCCAACCCTGTCCAACAACGAGAAGGCGTGGTTGATAGATTTCTTGTTCGTCATAGACGTTTTCGGCTTTTGCAACCTCTTCTTTGGTTGTATCAAAGATCCGACGATCCTCTGTTGTGAATCCGACAAAATCTGCGAGAATAAAGTCTCCGTCTTTAATCACCGAGGGAGTGGTGGTTTTTTTGGCTGGCTTCTTGGCTTTGCTAACAACTTTAGTGGTTTTGGCTGGCTTTTTGGCGGGTTTCTTAGCCGGTTTCTTGGTGGATTTGGGTTTGGACATCAGAGGTCACCTGCACTTTTTGTTCAAGGTAACAGGCTTGTCCAAGCTTTTATAATAATTCCGTCGGATAGCCTAACCAGTGAGTATACCGCGAGGATGCCAGGTTGAAGGTCCTGATGGTGGTTGAATCACATGCCAAGCAGGCAGGTGGGGGACCTATGTATTGGTCTCAGCTAAGTGACCACTTAATTCGACGGGGCCATGAAGTGACGATTCTCAGCGGGATTCCGCCGGAAGGCGAATTTGCTTCTCCGAATACTATAGGGCTGCTTCCGGTTCGCTCCAATCTGCGCAGTCGCTCGATTGCGACCTTGATGAGCCGTTATGCGTTTAAACGCCAATATGTTTCAGCGGTGTGTAGCTTTGCGAGCATGTGGCAGCCTGACATCATTCATACGGTGCCACCCATCGCTTCCGAAGCTGCGCTTCATGCAGGGAATAAGGTTGGGGTTCCAGTGGTTGTCTCCGTGTTATCCCATATAGAAGCCCAATGGTCACAGGTCGAGGTAGGACGCGTTCGGTCACGATTGTTTCGGTATCTGGAATCTCGAGCGCTTCGAAAACCGTTTACTCGGATTATTTGCCTTACCCATCGATCAGAGCAGGTTCTGGCTGCAGAGGGGGTGCTGGCAGACCGAATTGTGTATGTTCCTCATGCGGTGGATATTACCCGTTTTCATGCGGATGTGGCGTCAATATTTCGTAATCAGCTTGGGCTATCCAAGGAATCCTTCGTGATTGGGTATGCCGGAGCTTTAACTCAAGAAAAGGGATTTGATCAGCTTCTCGGTGCTATACACCGTTTGAGTGATGTGAGGGACTTACACCTGTTGGTAGCTGGAGAGATTTCCTTGCACCCCAAGTGGAAAGAATTTGTGAATCAATCGAAGCTACGTCGAGTCCATTTTCTAGGACACTTAGAGCATAACCAGATGCCCGGGTTTATGGCATCATTAGATTTGTTTATCATCCCTTCATTGACAGAAACGTTACCCACTACACTCCTTGAAGCGCTAGCTACCGGAACACCAGTCCTCGCTTCAGCGGTCGGAGGAGTTTCAGAATTTCTACAAAGTGAGTGGGGAGTTACTTTGGAAACTCCAGAGACATCCAATATTGTTGATGCCTTAGAAATCTGGAGGATGCGTCGTACAGAACTTCAGCGGATGGGTAAGCGTGGCCAAGAGTATGTGCGTGAACACCATAACTGGACAAACACAAGTGTGCTAACGGAAGGAGTGTATCAATCGTGTCTGAAGAACCAGTAGATGCAGACTTGGATAGCCCCGCGACTCGCTTTGCTGAGAATGTAGTAGCGGAATCGGTCACAATTCTTTTGGTTTTTCTGTTTGGGATTGCGTCGACAATTCTAATTGTGCGTGGTCTTCCCCAGACACCGGTCTACGAATTTTACTTCTACGTGTTGGTGTTTTCTTGGGTGAATATCCTTGTGCCTTTATGTGTACTGGGTATGGATGTGGCATTGCAAAAGCATCTGCCGGAACTGATCGCTGATCACCATCGCGCTTTAGGTAGGTCAATTTTTAGCGCTCTTGCGTGGCCAATTCTTCTAAGTTTTGCACTTGTACCATTGGCTGGTTTGGCGATTTTACTGTTTTCAGTTCAAGCGGGGTTTCCTGTGCAAACGCATCTGGTGTTAGCTTTCGCAATCTTGACCGTCCCATTAACAGCAGTGAGTTTGGTGTTTCAAGGCGCGTTCCGTGGGATGCAGAAAATGCGGTATGTTGCCTTTGCCATGGGGTTTTATCATGGGCTATATGTTGGAGCACTTGCAATCTTATTTGTAACTTGGACTTTGAACCTTGCAACGGTGATTTGGACAAACATAATTGTTTCAATAGCTACCATAATTTATGAAGTGTTTATTCTACTGAAACTTATTCAGAGAGAGAACGGGAGATACATTCAGCCTCAACTGGGGAGTTGGTATCGACGGTTGGCATCAACAGCGATTCCTGCGCTTTTGCTATCACTTTTGGGTGCACTGTTTTTGTATGGCCCGTTGTTGATTGTAAATGTATACCGTACTTCTGATGTGACATTTGCGGCAGTGGGGTTGGCGTTAGGGATTGCAGTTTGGATACAGCAAGGGCTAGGGGCGCCATATCGTGTATTGATTCCTCGGACATCGGGTGAGATTGCGCGGAATGCTTGGTCGGTGATTTCAAGGTATATGCGGCGAGCTTGGAAACTTGGTGTGCTGTTATCCGCGTTTGTCGTGGTGGTTTCATTGTATTATGCAGGACCAGTGTTTAGCTTGCTATTTGGCGGAACGGGGAATGTTGCGCTTCCTTACTTCATTTTGATGGCGGGAAGTTTCCTCATTTATCCATTCACCGTTATGTTTGCAGACGTGCTAATTGGCATAGGAAAAATCAAGTCGGTGCTCATCATTAATGGGATATGGACGGGAGTGGTTGTAGTGGTTTTGTGGTTTGTTGCCCCAATTTATCGAGAACTCATTGTGGCGTTCATTTGGCTGGTGGGGATCCCCTTTCTTGTTGTATATTTAATGCTGTATCAGCGTAAAACCGATTCTCGATTAGCTTTTGGGTTTATTCCACGATTAGTAGTTGTACTCGTTCTTGTTGCTTTGATAGCGTTGGGCATTGTTGTGATTGGCGAATTACTAATGGTGATGTGGGGGTTAGTGGGTGTAATCTCCTTAGGCTTTCAGATCGGAGTAGTTTTGACCCTGATTCCTTTGACAGTGCTGTATCTTTGGTTGTTGGTTCGAATTCGCGTTTTCAATTCAGGGGACCGGCTCGCCGTGTTACGGTTGAGTGCGGAGCTCCATCCAGTTTCTCGTCCAGTCTCTTGGCTTGTTGAGCAAATTGGCCCCCAAGAAGAGAGGGAGTAAAAAAAGTCTCGTTAACGTGGTTGAGAGAGTAGTTTGTAATAGACAGTTTCGAGCTGTTGCGTGGTGGGTTTTCTCGTGAATTGATCGAGAACCCGTTTCCGTCCAGCACGGCCAAACGTTTTGCGGAGAGCAGAATTAGTAATCAGTCGGAGTAAAGCTTGTTCGAGTGCTTTAGAATCTTGAGGGGGCACAACAAGTCCAGTAGTTTTATTCTTAACAACATAAGGGACGCCACCAACACTCGTGGTGACTACGGGTTTTTCTTGGGCCATGGCTTCCAGTTGGACAATTCCAAAAGCCTCGGAACGGGAACGGGAGGGTAATACGAAGATATCACAAGCCGTGTAAATATCACGCAAGCGGCGACGAGGTAATACGCCAAGAAAATGAACTGCAGTATCAAGACCTAAATCCATACTGAGTTGGGATAGGGATGAGTTCAAGGGTCCAGAGCCAACGATTGCGAGGCGGGTTGCGGGATGCTGTTGATGGATACGATGAAAGGTGTGAATCAGGGTTTCGAGGCCTTTGTAAGGAACTAATCGTCCCACAAAGAGTAGGAGGAGATCGGTGAGATGAAACCCAAAACTTTCCTTGGCTTGATTGACGGTAAGTTTGGAAGTGAGAAAATAGGGGTTGATGGTAGCGGGGATAACTGTGATTTTATGCAGATAGTCTTGTAGGAAGAGTGAGCTGTTACGATACATGGGTGAGGTGACGATGAGTTGTTGGGCGATGTCTGCCGCACGTTGGCGTGCCCTCTGGTACATTTGATCCATCCAGATCCGAAAGAAGGGGGGTTTTCCAGCGATGTCACCCATCAGGGCATCAGCATGGTATGTGATAACCAGAGGAATATGGGTGAGTTGACTGGCTGTAGCTGCGATATCGACAGTCA
>JBHLPH010000083.1:0-2507 GCA_048939625.1 Promethearchaeota archaeon | reverse complement strand
AACAACTTGCTCAAACAATCCTCTTCGAAGCCAACGAAACCTACGTCTCTCGAGGGGGACAACTAGTTTTTTCAAGCATCCAACTAGAATCCGGTATTCCAAAAATCTGGCAGGATGCGCCTGTTGTTTACCGTGGAAAAGTAGGACCTGATACCTATGGGGATTTTCAGGATGAAGCTCGAACCTTCATGACAACTATCTTGGAAACATACCTTGAAGGTGATGCGTGGGGTAAGATGTTTAGCTTCCCCAAACCCGAAATCCGAGTTAGGCGCGAATACTTCACAAAAAGTGAACATGAAGAGAACATGTATTTGGCTACGAAGCTTTCAGCGAAATTCGGTAGCAGTTATTTCGACAATGTTATACCAGGATACAGAGATTCCGAAGGACAAGATTGCTATCAATGTTGTGCATTCCGTCTAGAGGAAGATATTGGGTCTGAAGAATTTCAGAGCAAAATTATGTTTGAAGATGGCGCTCATTTCTCTATGGGTGGATTACAAGTTGTTACTTTGAATTTGCCTCGATTAGCCTACATTGCAAATGGAAACGATACTCTGCTATTTGAATACCTTCGAAAAAATATGGAATTGGCAAAACGCGTGCTTTTGATTAAACGTAAGTTTGTCAAACAACAGCTCGAAAACGGAATGCTGCCCTTCCTTAACCAACAGCCTCAATCCAACGGTCTCAAAGCATTGCCGCTTTTTGATGTTCTGAATTCATCGCCAATCTTCGGGTTCGTCGGGATTAATGAGATGGTCCAATATCACACAGGGGCTCAACTCCATGAGAGTAGAGAGGCTGTGCGTTTTGGACTTCGAGTTATTGCTGAAATGGAACATATTCGGAAAATCTACAGTGAAGAGTTAGGCCTGCCTTTTGCAGTTGCCCGAACTCCTGCTGAATCCTGTTCTACACGCCTAGCGATTATGGACCTTCTCCATTACAATGGAGAGGCAAAATCTGTTGTGAAGGGCGATATATCAAATTGGAAGAATCAGCTTGAAGAATCAGGGAGAACAGCTGTTCCAGCATATTACACGAACGGATTTATGGTCCATTATGATGCCCAGATGTCTTTAGCTCAAAAAATTGCAATTGAAGAAAAGGCCTTCCCACTTTTATCAGGTGGAAACATCTTTCATGTTTTCCTTGGAGAGTCAGCCCCAGATACAGATTCTCTAATGAAACTAAATCAAAGAATTGCTTTGAATACTCAACTCGGATATTATAGTTATACTCGTGATTTGTCTGTTTGTAAACGATGCCATCACACAGCCAGTGGTTTACTAGAAGTGTGTCCAAAATGTGGCCACACAGATCTTGATTGGTTTAGCAGGATTACAGGGTATTATCAGAATGTTTCGGGATGGAATGCTGGAAAACGTGAAGAATTGAAACGCCGACATCGTGTACTCAATGGGTCTACAACGCCAACCAAGGACCTTTATCAGAATCCACAGCAAGCAAACCCAATAGGGTCAACAAGTAGTTCCCAATCTGTTTAGTAAATTGCAACTCATAGGCAAAAAAATATGCATAAGACAAACCATTTAATTCTGAAGTACTTCCACGTGAAGGTAATGTAAAACCTTGGTGAAAAGAGTGTCCCAAGAGATGATTTGTCAAAAATGTGGTGGCACTAATTTTCGAAGAGTGACTGATGAGTGGATGCGCCGATCAATTCCATGGACAGCAGATGGAATAGTTCGACAATGCGAAACCTGTGGAGAGAAGCACTTTGCATGTCCAAATTGCCACAATTTGTTAACACGTGTAAACATCACTAATGTCAGGGTTATGAAAAGCACGTGCCCTCATTGTGGATACCAAGATGCAACTATCCAAAGTTGGATTCAAGAGCAAAGAGGATAAGAACTGCTGAAAGAGTGGGAGCAGACTCAGAAGAAGAAACCTTATTTGCTGATGAGCGAAATCGCTTGATGCAGAATGATGGAGAGAAATACCATGTCGAAAAAAGAGGCTTTAACGAAATATTCTATGGGAGAACCTTTCATTCAGGTTGTGTTCACTGGTGAAAAAGCGAAGCTTGCTAAGGAACCAGTTCTTGTAATTGGATTTCCGGGTCCTGGTTTGGTTGGAATGATTTCTGTTGGCCGAATAATCGAGGGGTTGGAAATGAAAATAATTGGAGCAATTCGCTCCCCCCTGATTCCACCAGTGACCCCCTTCTTTGGAGGAGTTCTCCGATTACCTTTACGCATCCATGCAAGTGATGATGGAAAACTTGTAGCCGTGATTTCAGAATTTCCTTTACCATTGGAAACCATCTTTTTTGTTGGAAGTAAAATCTTAGATTGGGCTACTGAGAATGGAGTAAAGAAGGTAATTTGCATTGAAGGGATTGGTACCGGAAAGCGAACAGAAACTCCTGAAGTCTTTGGCGCAGCAGAACCCCATTTACTAGCTGAGCTTGAGAAGTATTCAGTTCCCAGACTTCAGAAGGGATTTGTTGCAGGAATAGCTGGTGCAATACTTAA
>JBHLPH010000009.1:0-80399 GCA_048939625.1 Promethearchaeota archaeon | reverse complement strand
CCTTCGGTATCGGGGTCACGGAGTACTGCGGCGGTGAGTCCAGCGGCGGTTGATCCTTTTCCTGAGGTGTACAGTCCACGTGGAGCGAGTTGGGCTACGTATTTGAGAAGTTGGCTGTTGTGAACGATAAGATTACCGTGGGCTAAAACGAAATGACCATCTGTTGTTGCAATATCGTAGACGGTTGTTGGTTGGTTGATTTCTTCGATGTGTGTGATTGGATCCCAGAATATTTCGGAATGGGCTAAGGTGTGTAACCAAGAAAGCGTGGGTGAGTGTGTTTGAGATGATTTGAATGATGAAAGTTGTGTGATAAGCTTTTGGAGATATTTTCGTCCAACACGTTGTCGTTGGGTTTTTCCTCTCAATTCAGCAAGGAATGCACGAGCCCATGTTCCTCTTTGACTTCGAATTCCAAGCTCTTTGTAAGCATCATTGAGAAGCTGCCCAAAGTTCGGTATGATATCTCTACTCTGATATCTACTTCGCATCTGAAGTACATCTACCAAATCTTCAAGTGCTCTTTGTTTGGATTCTGAAACAAGTTTAACGTGTTTGCTAAATTGGATTATATCTTCAGATTGAATTCGAATCTGATAGTAAATTCTACCCTTGTAGGGTCCTTTGGTGACCATTCGTTCTTTAATTGTAGTAAAAATGTCAAGTGTTGCCAAGAGGTCGCTAACCTGATAGGCTAGGTTCTTGCTGACTGTAGTAGCAGAAATTGCAGTCCCATTCGAATCAATTGTTCCATCGCCAGAAAAATACCCTGACAATAATGCACATCTGAATGTATAAGGAGTGCTAAGGAGTTGGTTTGGAATTTCCTTTTCTTCCGCTCCAGAACCAAATTTTTCTTTAAACCACTTAGCTAAACTTGATTGACAAAGCAAAACACCTTGATTGAAAATGGATGCTTTTCCAAAGGTAGATTTCAGATCTTGTGCAATTGAATTGATGATTAATTTGTCTAGATTCGAAAACCGGATTGATGTCCCTTCGACATTGCCTTCAGCCAGATAAAATCCAATAACCCGTCCTGTGGAGTTATCTAGCTTGATTGCTTCAGGAAACCAACTCGTGTCATATTTCCCTCTTAGCCATGACCCTTCAGGTAATGATATTGTTCCATGAATTATGGAACCCATTGTGTTTGGAGTTATTTTTGATATGGTTGCAGCTTGTCTAGCACTTATTTCCCCTAGTTTTATCTGTTCTATTTGGCTGCTAAGTAAATTAGTACTGACTAACTCATCCTCAGGAAATGCTGAAGCTAAATCGATGACATTTGTTGCACTTTCTATCCTTGTTTTTCTAGCGACTGGTAAGTAAACGCCTATCTGAAGATTATTTGCTTCAAGGACTTTTAATTGACCACCTGAAATCGTAGTAAATGAGTGGTCGGGAGTGGCTAATACTGTTCTTCCTGATCTTGTGCTTATCTTGACGAGTTTAGATGTTGGGTGCCGACTAACTTCATAAATTCTTGATTTCTGAATTTTCAAGGAGCATGGATCCATTGCCTGTGTAAAAATGGATTTTGAATCAGGTAGTGGTAGAACGTCTGTATTGTTATTTTCAATGATTTCATCTGGAAGGTCTTTCATTAGTTTATCGACAAAAGAACCAATCGATTCAGTTGCCCATTGAATGCCATCATTTTCTTGAATCCCCACGTAGATCCGTTCTGATCCATGTACGCTCTTTGCAGTTCCTGGGTCCCCGACGAGGAGGATGTTGGAGTCGCCTCGGATTTTGACGCCGTCGGCTAGGACTTTGCTTACGCCTCCGAAGAGGAGGAGGCATACGGCTTCTTTGATGTCGGTGAGGCCGTAGATGGAGGGGGCGATGGAGTTGACGATTTTTCGATGAACCAGTGGATCCTGAGCAAGTTCTCGGATTTTTTCTTCTTCTTTAGGTTCGATTTCGACGCGGTCGGCTTCTCTTTCGGAGACTGCGACGTAGTTGGTGGCGAGAAATACACTAAAGGTGGGTGCTTTTCGTCTTGTCCGAGCTGTCGTGTCTTGGGTTGAGCGCAAGATTCCGACTACGCGACATGGGTCCCCAGGGCGGGCGATATCAACTAGGTCATCTTGAAGTATGCAATCAAGGGCTCGGGGTAAAGCACCAGGTGGCAATTCCTCAGGTTTTTCTTGTAGTCGAATTTTTTGCCAGTCAACAAATTTGGAACGTTCAGGGATAAGATCAAACGGGCCTTTACTACGACAGGCATCATTCGTACAGAGAGAAGGAGCAATGAATTGATTGCCTTGTTGGACTTCAATGACTTCTTGGCATTGGCGACATTGAAATAAACCCAATACAAGAAGCGGCTTCACATCGCTGACGCGCGTAACTAGGGCATCAACCATGATAAGTTGCCCAATATGCTCTGCACGAATGAAACGAACAGAAACCCGATCGGGAACTTCTTTAAACCGTGCATGAAGGTTCTCAATAGTTTCAGAATAATCGGAATCAACAACACGTAGAATGCGCCGAATTGCAGCCGATGCAGCATCGATTGCGCGTTGAGGATTTTCTTTCGTCGCTGTAGCAAGTTCTGGATCGAACATAAGAAGGTGATTGAAGTCTATCGAAATCGAAATATCCTTCTCCAAGCTGAGGCGGGCGATAGCGTCGTTATACGGAGTTTCACCATCTTCGGTTTTGTACGATTTTAGAAATTCCTCATACCGAGTAATGTAATCAATCTCTTCAGTCACGAGTCTCGATCTCCATTACATCCTTTTGCCAATTGCGTAAAAGAATAACGAGTCTATCAAAGAGCCATTGTTCTTCTTCGGTCATTTTCTTTTTCGTTTCTCGGAGTCTTTCTTCGCGTAAGGATAATTTCATTATCTTGAGAAGTCGGTTGTCAATAAGGTCGCGAAGTAGTGTTTCCATTTTAGATTGGGCAGCAACCCGTACATCGTTCGGGGACTTTTTGTTTTGTTGTGAAAGGTGTTCAATTGCGGATCGAACTTGAAAATAGTAGTTTGGGGTCAATGTTTGGAGTACCGGCTCTCCTGTTTCTCGCCAAAGGGCTTTTTGTAAATCAGGGACGCCTAAATCTGGAGCCTTCATTTGTGCCATATTAGTTGAGGTTAGAACCGCGGCGACCCAGCGCGGAACATCAAATTCCCGACCTTTTTCCACTGGTCTGAAGGTGGTATCATTGATTGTAAACTCGTCAAGAGTCTTTGTAGCAATAACTGTTACTGTGGCGTTTTCATATTGGAACCAGAGCGCCTTTTTCATGGTTTGTGTCGTCATGAAGCTTCCCGCATTTTATATTTAATTAGTCAAAGTTGCTTTCTTGTGATTGACGGCGTTGTAGGATTTCACCAACACGTTCGTCGAATACTTCGACAGGGATATCCATTAGGGTTAATCGTGCACGGCGTCCTCGTTTTCCAGTCCCTATTCCTTCTACTACCTTTCCAATAATGCCTAAAGTTACGAGTGCATCGATGGTTTTTCGAAAAGTGGGAAGGGCTTGTTTTTTTACCGCGAATTCTTCACAAATGAGTTGATACCGCTCATAAACCTTCACGATTGTTGTTGAACTAGATCTGTTAGCTTTTAATTCACGTGTGAGTGCTGCTAGAACGAGTATTTCTTGGTCACGGAGACCATAGAGTACATCAGATCGTAATTCCGAGTAGACCTCTTGTTTTGCTCTACGAATCAGGTCTGGTGTAATCGGACGAACGTTATATCGGTCCGCTGCCTTTCCAGCCAAATACATCATTTCAATACCATGTCGAGCATTCTGTGTTGATGCGGCGATGTTAGCAACCATACGAACGATCTCATCCGGGACTACGTTTTTGTGGAAAGCTAGTTCTGTTCGATATTTGAATATCTTATAGAGTTCGTCTTGGTCATAAGCAGGCATATCTATACGATCATGAAGCCGACCTGAAAGGGGAAAACTTAGAGTGTTTTGCCAATCGACTATACGACAGGCTATTAGAGTAGAGATGAATGCTTCGCCATGTTTAGCAACTTCACTCGCGTGAATAATACTGAGTAAGTCTTGCCCGAGGAGATAGGCTTCATCGAGACATAAGACTAATCTTATGTTTTCACGAGAAAGCCGTCGATTAATCATTGTCGTGATTTCTTCATCAGAAAATCCACGGCTTGTTACTTTGAACCGTTCTGTGAGTAGGTCTCGTAGGATGGCACTTTTTGTTCTAAACATAAAGCAGTCATAGTATTCGAACCTAACTTTGATACCGCGTTTTGCAGCAGCCTTTTCGAGTCCCCTTCCGAAATAGCGAATGGAGACAGTTTTTCCAGTTCCTGGTTTACCAACAACAGCAACGTTTACTGCATAAGCGCCATCTTTGTTGAGTAGGGGCTTGAATGTATGACTCAACCGGACTATCTGATTTTCACGATTTGGTAATTCAGGAGGTACAAATGCTGGGTGAAGAGTCTCCTCATTCTTGAAAACTGAGGCACCTAATAATGCCTTTTCGATGATATTCTCGCCCACATGCGCACCCTCGAAACAGTCAATCATGGAAGACTAGCCGCTTCACTGCACGAACTGAAGTTGCCGTCCATAAAAGGATTTTCCACACTTACGTAAAACTGACTCAGCGTGTAGCACGCGGAAGTAGAATTACTTCTTTCGTTTTTCTTTGCCTTTCTTTCCGAGCCACCACTCAAGATAGTCGCGACGTCGTTGAGACTTTTCTCTTTCTGCATCATCTTCGCGAAAAGAGGAGCGCTGTTCATCCCAGAGTCGGTCGAGTTCTGCACGGGATACAGCAAGTCCACATCGTTGACATACTTGACGGCTGCTCTTGGGATCGAATTTCATCGTTCCTGCACATTCGGGGCAGCGGGCCAAATCTTTGCACCTAGTTTAGTGGTATTGTGAACTAGCCAATGTGGTGTTTTAACTCTTTGTGTCAAAGGACAGTAACAGCCTTAGCAAGATTCCGCGGTTGGTCAGGGTTATGTCCACGCAAGATTGCTGCATAATAGGCTAGTAGTTGGAGTGGAACAACATAACTGATTGGTGAGAAGAAGAAGGAAGGAAGCATAGGTAGCGTTATGGCATGGTCGCTAAGAGTGATGAGTTCCTGATCATCTTCTGAGCACAGGGTTATGATCTGTGCTCCTCTGGCTTTCATTTCCATGATGTTCCCTTCTAAGTGGCGCCGGGTAGTATCATTAGGGGCGACGAATACTACAGGAAAACCGGATTCTACAAGTGCAATGGGTCCGTGTTTGGATTCGCCTGCTGGATATCCTTCTGCATGAACATAGGCTATTTCTTTAATTTTGAGTGCTCCTTCCATGGCGGTGGGTGTGTTGATACCTCGTCCAAGAAAGAAAAAATTTGATTTTGTGATGTACTCTTGGGCAGTTTCCTTAATCATACTTTCTTGGTTGCGAATAACAGATTGTATGAGATTGGGAAATTGATTGAGTGCCCCCTGTAATTCCTTGCTCTCCTTTTTTGTTTGGGCACCAGTCATGACGCCTAGAGATGTTGACAGAAGTGCGAGAGTTGCTAGTTGAGTCGCAAATGTCTTGGTTGCTGCGACTCCGATTTCAGGACCTGCTTGGGTATAGAGAACTGAATCAGAAAGTCGAGTAATGGAGCTTCCAACAGTATTTGTGATAGCTAGAATTTTCGCTCCGTGTTTCTTTAGGTGTTTGACAGCATGAATTGTGTCAATCGTTTCGCCTGATTGCGTGACTGCTAATACAGCGGTCTCATCACCTAAGCTGTTTGCTACCGTGTCTGATCCTTCAGAAGCGATAATACCATGCACAAGTCGATTTGCAATCTGTGAGAACATATATTTTGCAGCAAGCGTTGCATGAAATGATGTTCCTGCGGCGAGTGTAATGATGTTCCTGTGATTATTTAGGATTTCAGCGAATGCTTCAAGGTCAACCTGTCTAATCCGAAGAGTATCACTTAGTGCTCGTGGTTGCTCGTGAATTTCTTTTAGCATAAAATGGGGGTAACCGCCTTTTTGGGCCATATCAATTGTCCAGTCAACAATTATTGGTTGACGAAGAGGAAGTTGTGCGAGGGCCCCGGATTCATCTAATCGACTAACCATTACACCTTTTGAGGTTAGATGAGCGAATTCATTTTCTTCGAGGACAATGGTTTTTTGAGTCATAGGTAGGAACGCAGGAACGTCTGATGCACAATAGACTCCTTGAGAACCAAGCCCGACAACCAGTGGACTTTCATTTCTTCCACAAATCAGTTCCTTACCATTTGAGGTTAATACGACGATTGCATAACTTCCTTCTAATTTAGGAATTATTTGTGCAACAGCTTTACCAAGATTCTTTGTTTCAGATAAAGCGTCTTCAATCAGATGTGGAATAACTTCAGTATCCGTCTGGGAGCGAAAATGGTGTCCGTTGGATATTAGACCTTCTCGTAATTCTTGATAGTTATCAATGATCCCATTATGAACTACGGCAATCTGATTATTACAATCTACGTGCGGGTGTGCATTGACTTTTGAAGGAGGACCATGAGTCGCCCACCTTGTGTGACCGATTCCAATACTCCCGGGCAAATTATCAAAATTCAAGCGGCGGTGGATATCATCGATTTTTCCTTTATCTTTCTTAATGAATAAGGTGCCTTTAGAAGCGGTGGCAATTCCACTGGAATCATATCCGCGATATTCTAGCCGTTTCAATGATTGACGCAAAATGGAGGAAACGCTTCCTGTTAAGTGAATTGCGCCAATAATTCCGCACATGTTGAATTGCCCCTATGAGACACTCCTTACCGTTAGCATAAATTTTCCCGTTTGGGTATATTACAGGATTTTGGTCATATATGGACCGTCATGGCGATAGCCGTGTCGAAGATAGTATTCTCGTGCTCCAACACCACTGGTACATACGATTCGTTTGCGACCATGTTCTTGCGTTAGTTCTTCTGCAGCAGCGAGAAGTTGAGCACCAACCCCACGGTGTTGCCATGCATCTTCTTGGGTTTTTCCGAGGTTAACAGATTGTCCGTAGACATGTAATTCCCTTAAAAGGGCTGCGTCTTGTAATCTTATTTCAGGACGATGCGCCATCTGACTAGGAAGGCGAAGGCGCAAGTATCCAACTAATGTGTCCTGCTGAGAATTTTCATAAGCGAGAAAAAGTTCGGTTCCTTTTGAAGCAGAATATTCATCAACTCGAAGTTTCAAGGCTTTAATATCGATTCTGTCTTGTTTCCTCAGGATTTGAGAACGTTGTTTGTACCCAACTTCACGATATCTGATAGTCTGGATTTTGTAGCCCCTCTCTTCTGCTCTCTGAAAAACAAGTTGAGTGAGGTTTCCAGCATTGGGTCCATCTACGATTAGCTTTTTGGGAATGTCTCGCTGCATCCGTTGAATTCGAACCCAATGAGGAATCAATGGCATGACTTCCGCAATGAGATCAATAATCTCTTCAGTCGAATAAGGCGAGTATTCACCTTTACGCCAGATTTCGAATAAATCACTACCCCGTAAAACAAGGCAGGGATATATTTTGAGTAAATCAGGTTGAAACTCTTCTCTTGAAAAGA
Source organism: Promethearchaeota archaeon (assembly GCA_048939625.1). Lineage (GTDB taxonomy): Archaea > Asgardarchaeota > Hermodarchaeia > Hermodarchaeales > Hermodarchaeaceae > Hermodarchaeum. The sequence goes on along the minus strand of JBHLPH010000009.1, from coordinate 72,829 downwards.
TGTCTTTGAAGACTTGTTGATCTCGTTGCTTAGAGGACCCTGGTAATCCCGGCATGATATGATAACATACTTTCAGTCCAGCATCTTTAGCGAGTTGGGTTGCGTTGATGACATCTTTAACTGTGTGACCGCGGCACACCGTTTGATAGATGTCATCATAAATTGTTTGTACACCCAATTCAACTCTGGTTGTTCCTAAGTTGAGCATCTTATCGACATGAATTTGCTTGCAGTAGTCTGGACGAGTTTCGATTGTTATTCCAACAGGACGGATGGGTGCCTTTTCTGCTAGGTGCAGTGCTTCATCAATATTTTTTGCTTCATATCCGTTCATTGCATCGAAACAGCGTTTCATAAATTCCTGTTGATAACTATCTGAAGCAGAAAGAAAGGTTCCGCCCATCACAATTAACTCAATCTTGTCTGTGCTGTGACCCATCGCTTGTAGTTGCTCTAATCGACTCGTTACTTGGAGATATGGATCATATTGACTTTGTCTTGCTCTTAATGTGGCAGGTTCATCGCCTACGTAGGCTTTAGGAGCGGTTGGGATATTAGTGGGGCAGTAAATACACTTTCCTGGACACTCCATTGGTTCAGTCATTACCGCAATGACGACAATGCCTGACAGAGTCCGTGTTGGTTTCTTTCGAAGGATGTGGCTAACTTTTTCCTTTTCTTCCTCTGTGGCAAAACTGAGAATTTCGACATCAGAAGGAAATCGTGAAAGGTTATGTTTTTTACTTAGTTTTCGTTTCAGCTTCTGTAAGTCATTCTTGCTATTGACTTTACCAGCTAAGGCGGCTTGAAGAATTTCGTGAGCAACGCGCTCCAACCTAATTTCCACCTGAGTATTATCTTTATGTGAAACGAAAAGCGTATGAAGAAGAGCTAGATTAGGTAAAAAATCTAGTCTTAGCGCCGTGCGGCCTTTGGCTGTCCAGCTGGGGTTTGATTCAGGATGCGTTTTGTATAGATTCTACGATTGCGCAGACGAGGAATTGGAGTAACCCGTACTTTGCCCTCAATTTTTGGTGTTTGGCTCCGAACTTTACCAGCTTTTGTTAGGCTTCCGTGTGAACCGGGCATTTTTCTATCACTGACTCGGTGTTTGCATCTTAGGCTTTAAGGATTTCCGTTTGCCGTGTGTATAATTAGAGATTTTGAAAGCGATTTGGTATCAGGAATCTTTTTACAGGCGCTTGAACTGGTAGGCTAAACGCAAATAGGTGAAAGAACGTGGATGGATATCTTGTCTTTGGCGTCAGTAAGCTCTATTGTATTAACGATCAGCTGTCGGTTGTTTCAGAACTGAGTTTAGGTCAGACCCCAGAAGAAATCAGCAAGGTATACACTCAAATTCGCCAAGGTACAAATGAGCCTAAGCTAAGAGAGTTTTTCAATACCTTACAGTCAAAGAAAGTTGAGCGCATCTTTGTTGAATCGCAAGGATTTGCTGAAGACATTTCAAGATTATATGAAGTTAGAGGGCAGCTGTATGAGGACGTACGGTTTTGGCGCCGAGTTCGTTTGGATTTTCTTGGCAAGAAAGTGACTTCTGGGAATGGGGAAATGCTACATGAGATTTCCGTTGGGATTTCACGTCTAGCAATCCGTACTGCTTCTGAACAAAGTGACCAATTAATTATCCAGGCAATGAATTCCTTAGATGATATCGAAAAGGCACAAAACTTGATGGTTTCCCGACTTCGTGAATGGTTTGGTTTACACTTTCCTGAAGCAGCTCATTCGATTGAAAACGGTCAATCCCTAGCTCGTATTGTAGCTGAAGGTGGTACAAGGGATCAGATAAGCAGCAATCCTGAATTAATCCAACTTATTTCAGAATCAAAAATTAAGTCGGAATTACTAGAGCAGTCGATGGGAGCGGAAATTTCTGAGCAGGATATGGTGATGATCCAGGGTTTAGGGAAACAGATTCTTGGGTTATATGATTTCAGAGAACAACTAGAGAAGTACCTTGATGACTCGATGCTAACCGTCGCTCCGAACCTACGTGGATTAATAGGTCCTGTAATCGGTGCCAGGTTAATTGGATTGGCAGGAGGAATTGAAAGGCTGGCCCGTTTTCCAGCAAGCACCGTCCAAGTACTTGGCGCTGAACAAGCACTTTTCCGAGCTTTGAAGACAGGAGCAAAGCCTCCAAAACATGGAGTGATTTTCCAGCACACTCTAGTCCACTCAGCACCTTGGTGGCAGCGAGGAAAAATCGCACGCATTCTTGCTGGCAAAATCGCTATTGCGGCTCGAATAGATTTGTATTCTGGCCAGTATGTAGCAGACGAATTAAAACAAAATGTTCTTTCACGAGTTGCAGAAGTGAAGCGAAAATATCCTAACGCACCGAAAACACCTCCTTCAAAACCGCAGAGACACAGCCCGAAGCGGTATAGAAAACGACCAAAACCACACGCCCCGAAAAAACGGAGCAGTAAAACAAAGAGGAAATAAATATGACAACTATCAATGAAGATGAAAAGCGACCTGGTCTATTCTGGGCATTGCTAGAATCAGGAACAAGGCGCCCTGCTACAAAGAATTTGGCTCCAGGAACCACAGTGTATAATGAACAGAAGGTTTCAGTAAAATCAACTGAATACCGTATTTGGGACCCTTATCGGAGTAAACTATCTGCTGCGATTCTTCGAGGGTTGGAGGCTTACGCTTTTTCACCCAAGCTCTCTGTCCTATATCTCGGTGCATCCTCAGGAACAACTGCTAGCCATGTTTCGGATCTCATTGGCGCTGATGGTCGTGTTTATTGCGTTGAATTCGCACCTCGTGTCATGCGTGATCTCGTTCAAATTAGTGCCACACGAAAGAACATGATACCGATAATGGCAGATGCAAGACATCCTGAATCATATGTGCAAATCCCAGAGTTGGTAGATGTGATATACCAAGATGTTGCGCAACCGCATCAAGCGAAAATCCTTGTTCAAAATGCTAAACGATTTCTTCGAGCGGGTGGTACTGCTTATGTTGCTATCAAGGCTCGTAGTATTGATGTTGCCGCTAAGCCATCACGAGTATTTGAACGCGAGGAAAAGATATTATCCCAATCTGGGTTTACTATAGTTGATCGCGTATCGTTAGATCCCTTTTCTGCCGACCATATATTTCTAAGTGCGGTTTATGGTGAACTTTAGGGATGAAGAAGTATTCGGGATTTCTCTCTGGTCTTGAACGCGAAATTGCCCAGTTAAATGACCATATGCCTAAAACTAAGAAAGCCCTTTCTGAATTACTAAAAGAAAGTTCTCCAAGTTTCACTACTCGTGACGGGCAAAGGAGTGCTGTTCGCTTAGAGGAATTAAAGAAATTAGCGGAGATTATTCCCCCCGAATTTCATAGTCAAATTATGCTTCCCTTCATCCTCTTGAGAAGAACCTCCTTGGGTGCAGGAGCTCACACTATCGGGGGATCCAAGCTTGAGCAGTTTACGATCTTACGCATTCTCGGAAAAATTAACAGCCCCTTCGAAGCTTGGCGTTTGGTCGAACTTCCCCGAATTATTTATTCGCCAGAAGTGGGTCTCTTAAGACAGAAATTGCCGACTACTTTGACAATAGGATTTGGCAAATAACATGCAAGCAAAACAAAAGTATCTAGATGATGTTCGTGAGGTCCTAGATACATCGGCTCGAGTCCATGCTACTACCTTTAATCCGGAATACTGTTTTGATAGTATTATCGATGAAGGAGATGTACGGATTGCGGTCAAGGCAAGTATTACTATTGACAATGTTGAGTCTCATATTAGAGAAGAATTAATGAAAATCTGTTCAATTCTTCGTTGCACTCCATTAATCGTTGGAGAACGAACTAGGAAACGCCCCTTGCAGGATGGTGTAGTGCACTTGCGTGGTTCGATTCCAGCAATTAGCCTTGAAACATTTCGCCGTATGCTGGAAGAGAAGGTATACCCATTCCTTCTGGCTAAAAAGGGTGGAATTTACGTCATTATGGATGGCGAAAAACTAAAGATAGCACGTGAGGCGTTGAACCTTTCTCGGGGAGATATTGCCGATGAAATGGGACTTTCCCGACGTGCAATATATGAGTACGAGAGGGGGTCAATTAGTCCCAAAGTTGATATTGCTCTTCGATTAGAGGAACTCCTTAATACTTCACTCATTGAACCTATGAACCTCTTTGGAACCATATCATCCTCAAGCAGTTCTCAACAAGGTGAAGAGCTCTTTGCTAAACAAACACGCCTTACGAAACAAACATTAGAAATTTTGTCCCGTTTGGGCTTCAATTCGACCATTGCACATGATGCTCCATTTGATCTATTGACCTCCCTTCGCCAGCATGTTGTACTCAGCTATTTAGAACAGCGCCTTGAGCGACTTGATGAAGATCGACTTGAATTTTTAGCTGAACTGGCACAGGTACTCAAGGAGGAGCCAGCAATAATCGCCTCTGATTCTCCCACTGTGGAAGCAATTAGTGGAATTCCAGTGATTTATCTTAAAGAACTCATTTCACTTGAGAATCCCAGTGATTTTATCATGTTAATTCACAGCCGTCGGGGAGCTTAACTTGTACGAGGAACACAAGGAAGGCGCGATAACCTTTCTACGGCCACCTCTGCAAAAAATTCCGACAACTAGTATGACTGTGTTTTACAATCCAAAGTCTGAACTTAATCGTGATATCACAATAGTAGCTTTACAAGTCTTCATTTCTGAACAAAAGAAAACGAAAACTCGGATTTGCACACCATTAGCAGGAACCGGAGTTCGTCCTATCAGAATAGCAAAGGAGTTGAACGGAATCGGGAAAGTGATTGTTGGGGATGCAAATCCTCAGGCAATCGAGCTCATTCAAAAAAACTGTAAAATGAATGGTGTTGAAGACATCCTTGAGGTTTACCATAAAGAAGCAAATCGCCTTTTAACCGAGTTTGTGGCATTTGAGAATAAATTCGATATTATTGACATTGATCCTTTTGGGTCTCCCCGTGAATTTTTCACCTCCGCAATTAGAGCCCTAAAGCCTCCTGCCCTCCTTTGTCTTACAGCAACTGATATGCCAGTATTAGTAGGCATTCGTCGACGGACGTGTATCAAACGGTATGCAGCAGTCCCTTTGAAAGTCGAATATGCTCACGAATTGGCAGTTCGAATTCTGATCGGATCAATCGTTCGAGAGGCAGCTGCATTGAATATAGGATTAAATCCATTGCTTTCTTTTTCGGTTGATCATTATATTCGGGTTTATTGTTTGGCAAATGAGGGGGATGCTAAAACGTGGAAGGCAATTTCGCAGCTTGGGTTCATCCTTCATTGCAGTCAGTGTGGGTATCGATCTGCTTCGAAGGGACTAGTTCCGAAGTCGATAACTTGTGTTCAATGTGGTTCTGAAAAGGTTGAGCAGGCAGGGCCCCTTTGGATTGGAAAAATGGGAGAAGAAGCATTTGTTAAAAGAATGCTGCAGGAGCTTGATAGCTTTCAATTGGGGCAAAAACAAAGAGCTTTGACAATGTTGACAAAAATCAGAGAAGAGCTGAGAGGTCCTCCCACTTATTATGACCTACATCGTCTAGCTGATAAATTGAATGTTCCTATTCCACCCTTTCGCGAAGTGATTAATAGATTACAGAAAAAAGGACTATTTTGTGTTCGTACACATTTTTCCCCACATGCAATTCGAACTTCAGCAAGTGAGGAACTCTTGAGTGAGTTACTTGTATCATTAACCGGGGAGAAATAACGATATGAGCCGATGGAAAAGGGATGAAACTTACCGGAAACGAGCCAAAGAAGTAGGTTATCGTTCTCGTGCTGGATTTAAAATTCTTGAAATCGATAAGCGGTTTGAGATTTTAAAAGACGCCCATCGAGTCGTTGATTTATGTTGCGCCCCTGGGTCTTGGTTACAGGTGATCCGTGAGCGGTGTGTTGCTCCTGAATCAATCATCGTTGGTGTAGACCAAACGTATGTGCAGCCGATTCAGGGTGTATATATTATTCAGGAGTCTATTGAATCACCAGACCTAATTCAACAGCTACGTGATATTTTACAGAAACCAGCTGATGCTGTCCTCAGTGACTGTGCACCTAGACTCACAGGAAATAAATCTCTGGATCGAGAGCGCCAAGTATGGCTAGCAAAGCTTAGTTTTCAACTTGCCACAGAGTTGCTAGAGAGAAAGGGAAGCTTTGTAACTAAAGTCTTTCAATCTGAGGCATTTCGCGATTTCACCAAGCAAGTCAAAGAGTGCTTTAATTTGGTGAAAACTTACAAGCCACAATCATCGTTTAAACGAAGTCCCGAGATGTACTTAATTGCAAAGGGATATCGTGGTTGCGAAAAGCCTCCTAGTCAAGACGTTCTTTAATCCAGTTGTTCAGTTTATCACAGACCCAGGGACTTGTCGGTTGACCAGCACCACATTGATCAATATCTGGGCATATAAAGCATGGACATCCTTCTAGTGTATCCCATTCTGATTCTTCTTCACCCTGCCAGAAAATTCGGAGGGTGGCTTTTCCATCATGGCTTTCTTCAACTTTTTTGACTTGTCCATTTTCTGTCAATGAATCAATGATTTGGAGGATCTTTGATTCAGATTGTTCTGTTTTTTTAACTAGCTCTGCAAGAAGAATGCCCTGCTTTCCTGCGTCCTTAAGGACCTCAATGGTACCAGATTCCATGACATCATCTAGGAAACTGGTTCGATGGATAAAAAACCTTTCAAACGCCAATGAAAAGAAAGGAAGAAGGGCGAAGATTTTCGCCCTATGAATACCCGTTAGAGGGGAACTTCGAGATCCAGTTTTTCAACAAGCTCTTTGTAACGGTTGCGCACTGTTACTTCTGTTACCCGGGCAACGGCAGCAACTTCGCGTTGGGTACGTCTTGAATTTGCAAGAACGCTAGCAACATAGATGGCTGCAGCGGCTACCCCAGTTGGTCCTCGACCACTGGTTAGCCCTTTGTTAGCAGCCATTTTCAGAATCTGAATCGCTTGCGCTTGAACTTCACCAAGTAATTTCAGTTCACTGATAAATCGAGGAACATAGTCTATGGGAGAGGTTGGGGGGATGGACAGACGAAGTTCACGTGCTATAAACCGATAGCTCCGTCCGATTTCCTTCTTGCCAACTCTTGAAACCTCAGCAACTTCATCGAGCGTTCTAGGAATACGCGATTGTCGACAGGCCGCGTAAAGGGCTGCTGCGGCAACTCCTTCGATTGACCGACCTCGAATCAAGCGTTGTTCGACAGCCCTGCGATAAAGCATTGCAGCGATTTCACGAACATTGCGTGGAAGACCTAGACTCGATGCCATTCGATCCAGTTCAGAAAGAGCATAAGCGAGATTGCGTTCTGTGGCATCGGACACACGAATTCTTCGTTGCCATTTCCGTAGTCGATAGATTTGCGCCCTACGTTTTGGAGCTAAGTCTTTTCCATAACTATCACGATTTCGCCAATCAATCATTGTTGAAAGCCCTTTATCGTGAATAGTGAATGTGAGAGGCGCTCCAACACGTGCACGTTTATCACGTTGTTCTTGATCAAAAGCCCTCCATTCGGGGCCTTCATCGATAATTCGATCTGTGAGTACGAGTCCGCAGTTCATGCAAATAATTTCTGCTCTTGAATAGTCCTTCACTAACCGGGTAGTTCCACAATCAGGACAATGAGCGAGTGCAGATGCACTTACTTCTTTCGTCGTTTCGCTACGCCTCCTTTTGGAGCCTTCTTCAGATAGAGAGTTGTCCCAGGAGGCACCATGGCGTCTGTAATCCTCGCTTCAGGTTTTAATGCAGCAAACGGTTGAATAGTTGGTCCAAAGATATCAATCACTCTTCCAATTGGTTGAGAGTGGGTTGAAAAAACGCGTGTCCCTAGTCGTATAGCATGATTTAGACGCGCAATGACATTTCCTTGCGCGGAAATGTGTAGAACGTGACCAATTCCTTGCAGCAGATCGACTCCTGGGAAGGCCAGAATTGCGTCGTGGGGGGAATAGAAGGTGAGAAACAGACCGTCACTTAAAAACGTTTGCCTGCTTTTCTGTGTAAAAAAGTTGACGTTTGTAATGCCTGTAAAAAAATTCGAAAAATGGAATTTTAGCTGAAGGTTTTTATCGGTTTTCCCAGATTTGGGTGTTACATTTTATTTTTTACCAACTTCTTTCAAGGTTTTCATTATCTTGGCAAGTTCCTTTAGGAGTTGGGTTTTGTTTTGTTTTTCGGGTTTCTTTATCAACACTACACCTGATGTTGCCCACCAACTGGAAGGGTATCGGGCTTTTGATTCGACAGTATATTGAAGTCCCAGCCTTTGGGCTGCAGCCGCAATCATTGAGGTTGTTACTACCGTCAAGGCGAGTTTTTTGGGGATTCGGCGCCCTGAATGGCGACTGCGATTGGCTTCGAAATAAGCTGGGTAAATATAGTAGTTTCCTGATTTTCGCATTCTAGACCGCCTTCATAGCCCCCATTCAGAGCACAAAAGCTTTGCTTTTCTTGTAAGGGAGCAAGGTTGAAAAGTTTTGAGTAATGGGAGTGAAATGCTATGCACGAGTTTTCGACCGCTGTCAGTATCGTAGAAGCAGTAAAACGAGCTGCGAAAAGTTATGGTGCAACGAAAGTAGTGAAAATCACTCTTCAGATAGGTCAGTTGTCGATGCTCAATCATGATCAGCTTGTTTTTGGTATTGAGATGGCTTCCAAGGATACAATAGTAGAAGGGGCAGAGATTACTATTGAGCCACTTACCACTCGTATTCGTTGTAGACAATGTAGCACCGAATCTGATGTTACTCGAGAGGGGCCATTATATGAGATTCTATCTTCTCTAGCGTGTTCTAATTGTAATACGAAAGATGTTGAAGTAATCCAGGGAAGAGAATGCATCATTAAGGATATTCAAGCAGAGGTAGAACAAGAATAGCGAAAAGCATTATTCAATTTTTATCGCGTTAACAACGCCTGTTTGGCCAGGACGACTTGTTACGACAGCCTTGCCTTTCTCTGTTTCAATTATGCTGCCTTTGGTTATAATTCCCCGTCGATCAAAATCAACATTCGCAGGATTCTGAAGGACTTGGATTATCTTGGCTTTCTCGGATGTCCCTGCGGCTTTATCAGTTACATTGGCGTAAGAAACTGCAAGTAAACGATGCTTAATATTTCCACCGAGGACTCGTTTTATGCGTAGCTTCTTCTCACCCATGATTGTTTCTGTTGCTTGGCTCCCTCGTTCGAATTTCCGATGCTTACGAGAGGAGTGACGTCTGGCACCACTATGATAGCGTTTTGATTTTCCTTGCCATAGGGGCATTTCAGTAACCTCGGATTTGACACGAGACACAGACAAAGAGCTATAAACATTTCGCCAACCCGATAATGGCAAAGAACTTTAGGTTCGTGGGCTTTGAGCTTCATAGGTCAAGTCGGTTGTGATTTTTATGGTTGAAGACAAATCATTTGTCGAGCTGGCTCATGGTGCAGGTGGACAGGCTATGACTCAATTTCTGTCTGAGGTGGTTTTTCCTCATTTTAAGCTTAATCGATATAAAACGGGAATCGGATTACCTGAAGCAGACGACGGAGCAACGATTCCGATTGGAAAACGTGAGGTAGTGGTTTCAACCGATAGTCATACGGTATCCCCGTTGTTTTTCCCTGGAGGTGACATTGGAAGACTTGCGGTAGCAGGAACAATAAATGATGTAGCGATGATGGGAGCACAACCATTAGCACTCACCAGTGCACTTGTGATTGAAGAAGGCTTTGCAATTGAATCCCTTGATACGATTTTAGAGTCGATGGCAACGACAGCCGCAGAAGATCAAGTGGCAATTATTGCAGGGGACACCAAAGTTATGCCAAGAGGAGGAGTTGATCAGATGATTATCTGCACAACTGGATTTGGTATTGTTGAAAAGGGACAGGCAATTACAGATGATGGGGTAAAAGCAGGTGATAAGCTAATAATTACCGGTACAATTGGTGATCATGGTATCGCTTTGTTAGCTAGTCGTGAAGGGCTTACTTTTGAAACCGATTTAGTATCTGATGTGGCTCCTTTATGGTCCTTAATTCAAGAGGCTTTGCAGGTTGGCGGAATTCACGCAATGAAAGACCCTACACGCGGGGGACTTTCAGCCACATTGAATGAGTTTGCTAAGAAGGCAAGTGTTAGCTTGGTAATCAATGAGTCCGATCTTCCATTCCAGCGTGAAGTGCTTGCTGCCAGCCAGATGCTTGGACTTGATCCGCTTCAAGTAACATGTGAAGGAAAGGCCCTGATTTCTGTAGAAGCTAGTAAAGCAGAAGCAGTTCTACAGGCAATTCGTAGCACAAAATATGGAAGGCAGGCTCAAATTATTGGAGAGGCTACGAATGAGCGCACGGGTTTAGTTGTCATGAAAACAGAGGTTGGTGGTTCTCGGGTAATCCAACATCCCTGGGCAGAGGCTATTCCACGTGTGTGCTAGTTTAGTTTTATATTGCAGACTCCTGTGTTATTCTGAGATTGGTTTCATCAAGTATCTGAGCAATTTGTTCGTTTAGCTCAGGTGCGCAGACGGCTGCAGATTGAGGCGTGATAAGTCGATCACGATATTTTGTGAGAAATAATTTCACAATTCGTTTTGCGATTGTTTCGATAATAATGGGATTAGATGTTTTTGAACTACTGATGACTAAGAGTCCATTTTGCAGTGGATGAAAGGTATACCTACAAGGTTCAGTTGTCACCGTCTCAATGTGACCAGATGTAACCTCTTTCGCAAATAGAGATAAGGCAATGAAAAAGCCTCCAAGAATTGCTGGATCAGGATGATTTTCGTCTGAAGTAAAAATCTGATAATAAAATGGACACCCCGATTCTTTCAGAATAAATAGGGAATAGAGTCCTTCAGGAGGTTTGATGCGTGAAGTCTTATTATATGACTGAGAAGTTACAGATTCTTGAGGGATTCTTGCCACACTTGGAGCCTCGAGATAATTAGCTTTCCTTGAGTATGTAGAAGTAGATATAAACTAACAAAGTTAGGGCTATGCTTCGCATCTGAATAAGTAGAGTTTGCTATTGTTCTGCTGCTGACGCTAGCTCCGATTGTTCTATTCGGATTTGTTTAATCATTCTTCGTAGTTGACCTTTGAGTTTGTCAGTATCGTAATCAAAACCGAAATAATCTGCAAACATTTCAGTGGTTGTGAGTTCTTTTGTTCGTCCAGCTGGTTTAGATTCGATGAAACCATGTGATTCGAGCGCTTTGATGTGTTTATAACAATGAGAACCACGATATACTACAACATCTGATTGAAGTATGGGTTGGGAGAGTGCGATATAAATCAGAGTTTTCAGTTCACCCAGGGAGAGTAATCCTTGGGGAGCTAATTCACCTACATGTTCACTGAGTTCAGGGTCTAATTGGAGAACAAAACGTTGACGAGGAAGCCTAACAATCTCTAAAGCCCCTGATCGATTATCATATTCATCTATTAGCTCTTGGACACACTCTCGGACTTGCTTCAAAGTAGGTATTTGTGTCACTTGTTGGATTTCATGGATGGTGAGAGGACGTCCAGAGATGTAGAGGGCTGCTTCAACTAATCGAGTTGCCTCATCCACTATTAATTCCCTCCTCACCGCTTGGCTCTTGCACTGAAATCATGATGTCTCCATATTGGAGATTCTGCGAAATGTGAATTTTGCCTTCGCCTAATAAGTAGAGGAGAGTAAGAAAAACACGAATAATATCAATATGTGACATTCCGTGAACAAAGTCAACAAAAGAGATTGGGTTACTTTCAAGGCTTGTTTCAAGCAGCTTGGTATATAATCGTTTCAAGGATTTGGCCAGTTCAACTTGAGATCCATCAAATTGGGGAATCGTGGGTGAAGAATCAAGAATCTTTGTCTGTTTTCGGAGCCGCGTCTTAGGTGGAAAGACAAGTTCACGTAATGCCTCGATGAATTCTGCTGATGATGTGGGACGAATATTTTGTCGAAAAGGTGGACGAATCGGAGGTAGAAAAATATCATCTTCGATAACCTTGATGATTTCTTCTTCTTCGCGACCAAACTCAAGTAGATATTCTGTCTTTAATCGGAGAAGGATTGCTGCAGAAAGAAGTGCACGGCCACAAATACGAAAGTCAATATATTCAGCTGTTAGTAACCGACCAATAAAACCATTGACTAGCTCAGCCAAGTCGAGTTCCCATGGACTGATCCTTTGGAGTTCTAAGATATCAGTTAAAACTCGCCATGGTTGATGAAACCAGAATGGTTCAGGGCTACTTTCTGTCAATGGTTTATCGTTCTCCAATTTCTTTGCAATTTTGTAGTACTTGATAAATGCATCCTATATAACCTGATGTATTATCAGCTTTTCACTAGGTTTTACTTGTTCCTTCAATCATAAGAAGGCCTTCTTCGAATTGAACCGAAAATACCTGGGATACGCCATCAACTAGTGCAACACCGAGTATTGTATTAGCCAATCGGATGGTAATCTCATTGTGTGAAATGATGAAAAATTGTGAATTTTCTGAAAGACTAGCGATTAGTCGAGCAACTCGATCGGTATTATTTGGGTCTAATGCTTCGTCGATCTCATCAAGGAAGTAGAAAGGAGCCGGCTGGTGGAGTTGCAGAGCGAACATAAAGGTTAATGCTGTAAGTGCCTTTTCTCCTCCGGAAAGGGCGTCGAGGTATTGAACACGTTTACCTGCAGGACGGATCTTCATTCGTATTCCACCTAAGAACGGATTCTCAGGATTCTCTAATTCGAGCTGTCCCTCTCCCTGAGTGAGTTGTTGATAAACGTCAGTAAAATTCTGTGAAATACTATTAAACGCCGCCATAAACACGCGAAACTTCTCTTCTTCTGCCTTCCGCATTGCATCCAGAATTGCTTCACGTTCATCACGTATTCGGGTTTCTTTTTCTAATATCTCATCATAGGCATGGCGGATTTCTTCAAAGCGTTCAACGGCTTTTTGATTAATAAGACCTAACTGATCTCTCTCCTGTTGGAGTTCTGAAATTTGTCGGCGGAAGCTATGTACCTGACTGGGTTCTAGCGGAAGCAATGGAGGTTCTAAGCCCTGGGTTTTTTCCATTTGGGCATCATAGCGTTCTTGCCAGTGTTCTATTCGTCCTTCGATTTTTGATTGGTTCAATTGTACTTCATTGATTTTATCAAAAACTTCGTCAATTGTTGTTTCTAATTGCCGCGATTCTTTTCCGCTTTCTAGAATTCTTTCTTCTATTGTGCTAATTTGCTCGTTCAGCTTATTTATTTCAGCTTCAAGGGCATCTATTTTGCTCTGGTGTTGCTGGATTTGTTCAGTGGTAGTCGCTAATTCTTTTTCTTTCTGTTTCAATTCCGCTTTCGCATTAGATGATTCAGTAGATAATCTTTTAATTTCACTTTGTGAGAAGCGAGCCTCGCTATTTTTTTCGGTTAAGCTGAGTTGTGTTTGCTGAAGTTGCGATTCATAGTCGTCTAGCTGTTTGCGGAGCCCAGTGAGATTCGGATCTAAACTGCTTCTTTCTAGTAACGATAAGTGATCTTGTAGTTCTTTTCGATTGTTAATGAGCTCATCAATTACGACTTCTTCTTTTTGGAATTTATTGATTAATGTTTGTTGAGTTTCTTGTTTGTCTTTTAATGATTCACGTATTTTTGAAATGCTTTCTTTAAAATCAATAAGTGCTTCTTCTTGAACGGTTGCAAGTTCATTTGCTTTGGTAACTTTACTTTTCAATTCTTCAAGCTGTTGTTGTTTCTGGCTAACCTGACCATCTAATTCGTTATTTTTGTCAACCCATTCCTTGTATTCAGCAGCGGCTTTGGTTTGAAGTGCACGTAATTCTTTGAGCTTTTTCTGTAATTCCGGGATACGTGTCTCTTCTTCGAGAGACAAAGACGAGAGCCCTTTATAGAATCCGCCTGTTAGAGTCCGATTAGGTTCGACAACATCTCCATCAATAGTGATTTTTCGGACACCTGAAGCTTTGATATTTCGTGCAACTTTCAAATCCTTGACAATGAGTGTGCGACCAAAAACATAGTCAAATGCAGGACGATATTTCTCATCAAAGGTCAGTAAATCAATCGCATTTCCGACAACTCCTTTCTGATCACCTTTGTATGAATATGGATTTGTTTTAATTGTATCAAGCGGAATGAAGGTCGCACGTCCTATTCGACTCTTTTTCAGGTGTTCAATGCATTTTGTTGCCGTTTCTTCAGTATCTACAACGATAAAATCAAGTCGACCACCACCTGCGACCTCAAGTGCAGTGGCATGTTTTGTCGAAGTCTTTCCTAGGCTGCCAAGTGTCCCATATATACCAGGGATTTTGTTCTCCTTTGCAAATTTCAACGTCGCTTCAGTTGCTGCTTTCCTTGTTAATCCATACTTCTTGAATTCACGAATTGTTTTCAACCGTGTTTGTACTTCAAGGAGTTCCTCTTTTGAGTTTTGAATTAGATTATTGAGTTCTTCCTGTTTGTCCAATTTTTCTTGCATCGATTTTTGGAAAGCAGCTTTCTGATCAAATAACTCTGCTACTTCTGATTCTTGATTCTTAAGCTGGGTTTCGAGATTTTGGCATTCAGTTTGTGCTTCATCCCTTGCGTATTCTTGCTCAGGAAGAAGTGCATAACTTTTTTCAATTTGTGTTTTCAGATCCGAGACACTCTTTTCGGTAACTTGAATCAGAGCAGATGTTTCTCCAAGTTGACTTTTTTTAGTTTCGATGACTTGAGTTAGTTCAAGTATCTTTTCTCTCAGTGAGAGATACTCCGCGTCTGGAGAAACAGTGTCTTTCGAGAGCTCTGAGAGGCGGGTACGAATAGGCACAATTTGAGCTTTCAACGCATCTTCGTCTGCTTTAAGTGTCTTAATTTCTTCATTCAATTCTGAGTAACGAGTCTGTTCTTCTAATTCCTTAGAGGAAAGATGGTTGACGCTTGCTGAGAGGAGTGCATTTTCTTGAGTGAGTTTGTCAGAGGTATGCTGGAGATTATTTAGAATTTCACGTGCACGTATTTCTTCAAGCTCATTTTTTCGTTGCTTTTGATCCAAGTCCTTGATGTGCTTTTCATCAGCGAGCACATTTTGTTCTAATTCAAGTTTCCGATCTTTTGCTTCTTTACGTCGCTTTTCTAGTTCCTTGATATTTGAGGAATATGTTTCAAATTCTTCTTTCATAGCATTCAAGCGTTCTTCAATCCGGGCTAATTCGGCAAAAACCAAATCTCTTTCGAGTTTGGTTAGCTTGTCTGTGATTTCTCGCCATCGGAGCGCATCCTTTCGATCTCTTTCTAATCGAGAATATTCCAAGCGGATTTCTTCAGTACGGAGTTGTACCATGTGCAGATTTTGATCAACCTTCACCAATTCGCTTTCAATTTGTTGCTTCTTTTCATCAAAAACTGAAATTCCTGCCACTCCTTCAACTATTTGACGGATTTCAGTTGGGGTCATTGTGATGACGTTGGCCAACTCGTTTTGCATTACTATGTTGTGACCTTCTGGGTGTAGTCCAGCAACGGCAATTGTATCAATCATTTCAGTTCGTGTAACCCGTTTACCTCCGATTCGGTAGGCACTGATTCCCGTTTCATCTACCTCTCGGCTAATGGTTATTTCATCAGAATCAATAGGAAAATGTCTATCAACATTATTGAAAACCAAACTGACTCGAGTTAATTTGGCAGGGGAATTATTTGCTCCACCATTGAAAAGTAAAGAAGCAAAATTTTCTGCACGTAAAGATTTACTACTTAGACGTCCAAGTACGAAACAGACTGCATCCAAGATATTGCTTTTGCCACAACCATTTTCACCAACAATTGCGGTAAATCCCCTACTGAGATCAATTGCGATTTTTCTTGAACTGAAACTCTTGAACCCTTGAATTACGATTTGTTGTAAGTAAGCCACGTGAAAAACGCCTACACTCTTACTTTTATAGTTTGGTCAAACGCCCCTGAGAGAGACATTTCTCATACAAAAAGGTCTCGAATCTACTCCTGAATTAGAAAGGAGTAAAAGATTGGCTTGGATTTCATTGGAAACAGGTTAGCTAGTGCCAATCTTTTCAACAGCAGAACGAAGGCTTCGAATAATTAGACCTAGGCTAGGAGCTGCATCTTTTCCGGCGATGGCGATGACAAGAGTTTTCGAAGCGGTGACGGCCACGGTATAACCTTTGTCTGTTTCCAGATACATCGATTGTACTGGACCTTGATCGACAGCTTTGCTTACAGTTTTTGTTTCCTTCAAGAGAGTAGTGACGCTTGAAGTAATTGCACTATGGTCCATATCTCGCAGAGTTTGTCCAGCAATTACCTTACCTGTTTGAGAGGCTGCAATAAGCCCTTCAAGTTCGGGTATAGTGTCCATTATTTCTGCAAGAATCTGTTCAACTTCTTTCTTTCCGAGCATGAAAGCCACACCCATCGCCAGAGAATCTTGGCAATATGGTTGCGATAAAAAGAATTGGGTTTCCTTGGTTTAAAAACTGTCCGTCAGAAAGACAGAAAGAGTAGATTTTTTCAAAACTTCGCCATTATCTCCGAACAAGAGGGAACTTTTATAACTTCAATAAGAGACCACTAGTCAGTGGCTAGAGAGTGTGGAGTACAATGATTGGCGGAAAAGCACTAAAAGACTCACTCAAACGCCTCGGCGCTCATGAAGGTGTTCGGGGTGTGATCATCACAAATATGGAAGGTCTACCAATCAGCTCCAATTTGAACGCAGAAAAAACTGAAGTCATCGCAGCACTGGTTACTTCACTTGTAGGCAAAGCCAAACGTGTTGTAGATGAACTAGGAGAGGGCGGTATGAATTTTCTCACCATCTCAACACCTCGAGGAGAAGTCATGGTCGCCCCCGAAGAAGACTACATTCTCATCGTCATGCGAGGATGAGGACCCCACGTTCTCCACACAAGAATTAAAAGTCATCTCCCTAAGATAAGCTCGGCTAGCCCCATGGAAAGGGATGAACCGTGTCCATAACCGTACGACAATTTGATGAAATCCTCTCTGATGTCATCAAATCTGAACCAGGAATCAAAAAAACAATTCTGGTCGACCGAACAGGATTAACTATAGCCCACGTTTCCAAATTCTCATACTACCCTGTTGACGTGGACGGCATTGGTGCAATTGCTAGTGCTGTTTTTTGTGCAAGTGAAGAACAGGGAAAGAGCTTGGATGTAGGTGATTTGACAATCGTGACATCGGAGTTTGGTGATGGTAAGATCTTTGCAGCTGGTGCAGGAAAAGGTGTTTTGTGTGTGATTACCGATAAGGAAGTTAATATCGGTATGATACGCCTAACAATGATGAAAGCAGCAGCTGAACTTGCAAAGGTACTTGACGAGTTTATGGCCGAAAAACCCGCAGTGGCAGCTGGAAAGACAGACGCCGAGCGGGAAGAGCTTAAAGCCGCCTTAGGAGAACTCGAGAAGGGTTAGTGGGGACGGGATAAGAGCAACGCGAACATAGAAGGAGCCGTCCTACTTTGAAGAAAGACACACAGGGAAGAATACATTTTAAAATCGTCTTCTGGGGACCCTCGTTATCGGGCAAGACAACAGCGCTTCGATGGATATATGATAACATTGAAGGGTTAAATAAAGGTGGCTTCACGTCGGTTGCAGATCATACAGGAAGAACTCTCTTTTTTGATTATACACCAATGCAGGCAACAGCGCAGGTAGTTTTTGATGTTTACACAGTTGCTGGACAGCGACGTCATCGGGGACAGCGAAAGGTCATCTTAAGCGGTGTTGATGGCATTATTTTTGTTGCAGATTCATCTCCGGATCAGATGGAAGCAAACATCGAAAGTATGGCAGAGTTGCGTTCCTTCGTTAGTGAAGATCTTGGGCACTCCATAAGTCTTGTAGTTATGTTGAATAAGCAGGATTTACCCAGTGCAATGAAAAAGAATGTCATGCTTGCGAAGCTGGGATTGGGAAACGCGCCAAACTTTACCACTTGCGCCTTAACAGGTGAAAATGTTAAACGCGCGTTTCGCCAAGTAACTCGCGATATCTTGATGTACCATTTGTACCCTAAGACGTCTGCAAAAGCATCCGCGAGTTAGAAGAACGTTGATGATTCCGAGTTCACCCGAAATTGAGAAAATTTTAGAGAGTCTAACTGATACGGTTGAGGAAATTGAAGCAGCGGTAGTTGTAGGTGTTGATGGTTTACCAATTGCGGCGAAACTGCCAGAAGGATACGACGAAACGTTATTAGCTGCAATGAGCGCGGCTTTACTGACGGTTGGCGAAAGGGCAGCCTCCGATTTGGGGAAAGGAGCATTACATCAGGTATTTGCGCAAGGGGGAACAGGAGCAGTGATCATGGTTGCCGCGGGATCTGATTCGGTTCTAATGGTTAGTACAAAAACCGAATCTCTTGCGGGTCTTGGCTTGGTTTTTATCAATATGGAACGAGCTGCTAAGAAAATTGCAAAGAAATTAGACCGATAATTGCTTAGATAGTTTCTAAAAAGAAAGATTAAATATCCTGGGCTTTTGCCTTTAACCGGAGAACTGACTTTGACAAATCTTATTGGACCTATCTATCACCTTTATTCATGGTATCTTTGGCGCCAAATCAAAGATAATCCGATGCCAACCCATGTCGGGATAATATTAGATGGGAATAGGCGATTTGCAAAACAGCAAAATCAGGATAGCAGCTTTGGGCACACCATAGGAGCTCAACGAATTGATGAGGTCCTTGACTGGTGTTTTGAAGCTGGGGTCAAAGTCGTAACCATTTATGTGTTTTCAACTGAGAATTTTTCACGAAAGGAAGAAGAAGTTCAACATATTATGGATTTAGCCCAACAAAGATTCGAGACTGTTGCGCGCTCAGAGGTTGTCCATCGTCACAAGGTTCGAGTTCGTGCAATAGGTCAATTAGCGCTTCTTCCTCCTTCTGTACTTGATGCCATTCAAGAAGCAGAATCAGTGACTACTAACTATGATAAATTTCAGTTGAATGTGGCAATAGGGTATGGCGGACGAATGGAGATTGTTGATGCAGTAAAAAGTATAGCAAAAAAGGTTCAAAATGGAACTTTGGATCCCTCAGAAATTTCAGATTCCACTATAGAAAAACACCTCTACACGGCAGGAATTGCTGATCCAGAGTTAATCATTCGGACCTCTGGAGAGGAGAGACTGTCAGGGTTCTTATTATGGCAGTCAGCATATTCTGAACTCTATTTTGCAGATGTGTATTGGCCAGATATAAGGAAAATCGATTTTTGGCGTGCCTTACGTACTTACCAACGAAGAGATCGAAGGTTCGGTAACTAGGAGAGAGCCAAATGAGACGAAAAAAGAAAAATGCAGTAGCTTTGTTAGTCGATAGCAGTTTTTCATCAGACCTTTCAGAGATATTACTTAAGCTTCGACCATTATTAGACGAACTTGGCGACATAAAAGTAGGCAAAGTTGTTATTCTTCAAAAACAAGCTACTGAATATTCTAAGCTTATTTCACAGGAAGGCTTCATCCCTGTTATAGTTCATGATGATCTCGATATTCATTTTGCCTTAGAAGCGATGGAGTTTATTTATAACGAAAAAATTCAAACCATCGCTTTTGCAACGGAAAATGAAAAACTTCTACCCCTATTTAGCCGTGCCCGAGAACTCGGTAAAGAAGTGATTCTACTCTATACCGCAGAAAAGCTAAACACAGGATTACAGAATGCTGCAGATGTCGTGCTTCCAATCGCCAATTGAAGTTCCTATAAAAGCCCACGTTTCATAAGCAAAGAAAATTCTTCCATGGTAAGCCGTTCTCCACGCTTATGTTTTTCAAGAGCAACCGTAGTTTTCTCCTCGAGGCGCTCTTCCATGGCTTGAATCTTCTCTACACGTTGTCGGACGCGAAACTCACCCAATTCCTTTCTGAGTCGACTATTCTCCTGTCTGGCTTCAATATAGCGTCGATGCGTCTCATCCGCCTCACGGCGAGTCTCTAAATACCGACGATGGGATTCGTCAGCTCTCTTTCTAAGAGCATCTACTTCTGCATAAGCTTCTATCATAAGTTGATTTTCTTCTTGCGAAAGGCGTGCAAATTCGAGAACTGAATTATGATGAGCATTCATTAGTAGTCTTAAATCCTCAATTTCTGTTCGAGCCTTTGCACTTTCTTTGCGTTTTGCTGCTGCGTCTTCAGCGACTTTCAACTCAGCTTCGAGCTCAGCAATTTGTTCGATGATTTCGCGTTCTCTTTTCAAGTCTAAAACCTGTGTCTGTAAGGACCAATCTAGTTCACGGATTTTTCGCCGGATAACATGAGAAGGAGCAGAAGTTTTTTTCTGAATTTCTTCAGCGTCATCTTCATTTCCTTGTCTCTCATCAACCTTTTCTTTGAGTTTCGTATAGATTTCATCCCGTTTGACTTTGAACTCAGCTACCTTTTGGTTATACTCATCACGCTTTTCGCGGTGGTCGCGAGCCTTAGATAGCCACTCTGCAACTTGGGCATTGAGCTTATCCCTTTCTTTAACTAGTTTTTGAGCTTCGTTATTCAGCTCATCTCGTTTCTCTCGCAATGTTGCTGCAAGCCGATTTATTTCGGCTAGCTGAAGAACAGCGTCCTCCGACACTAGACCACCTTATTTAAGAAAACATATCATGGGATTTTGGAGGGGGAGGGTGTATAGAAAAGGGATTTTTAATCTTTTTGTTAAACTTTTCCCTTTTTTCAACGTGGGGAGTAATTATCTGAATAGCTATCCGCACCCCTCTCCCCTAGAGACTGAAAATTCACCGTAAACCCATATTTCCTTAATATGCCTTCGATGTTGCTTACTTACAAAATCCCCATCAAACCCACGAAAGCTCAAGCCCGCATCTTATGGGCTCTCTCTGAAAAATGTCGTCTTCTCTACAACTTTGCCCTTGCTGAAAGACTATACCATTGGAAAACTAACCTACAAAACCAAGAAAGTAGGGAAAAGTCTAATAAGAATTGACGAAGCCGGAACTACTCAGAAATGTTGTGTTTGTGGCAAGGTACGACCGCGGCGACTATCGGAGCGCACCATTCAATGCAATTGTGGAACCGTCCTAGACCGAGACCAGAACGCGGCAGTTAATATCATGGTGCGGTTCCTATTGCAGCAACCCCCTGTGAACGGGGAGCCATTACAAGCATTCTTGCGTGGTTTGCATCGACACACAGCTTTCCCACGCTTACACTTGGGAGTGGACTCGATGGAAGCCTCTACAGTGATGTAGGGGCAGTTCACAACTAACGGAGCTTTACACCAAGATTGGTAATACGTCAACAAAAAGGAAAGAATCTATTGAGATTGGTCGAGGTCTTCTAAGATTATCCGTGCATCCACACACTTCGCGCCTTTAGCATATGAAAAGACGGGATTTAGATCAAGCTGATTGATAACTGGGTAGTCTATGACTAATTTTGAGACCTGTAACAAGATATTCATCAAAGCGTTAATGTCACGAGGTTCCTGTCCACGAATACCAGTAAGTATAGGATAGCCCTTGATGTCTTGGATCATTTCTTGAGCATCATACTTGGTGATTGGTGCAACTCGAAAGCTTACATCCTTAAGAACCTCGACAAAAATTCCCCCTAAACCAAACATAAGAGCAGGTCCAAATTGGGGATCTTTTATTGCGCCTATAATAACTTCAACGCCCTTGGCTGCAAATTCTTCAACAAATATGCCCCGGATTCTTGCATCTTTTTTGTGCTTCTTAACACTAGAGATTATCTTCTGATAACCGTCGCGGACTGCATCGGCATCTTTAAGATTAATTAGAACTCCGCCAACGTCACTTTTGTGAATGACATCTGGGCTTAGAATTTTAAGAACCACAGGATAACCAATTGTGTCCGCGGCTTTGACCGCAGCCTCCTGAGTTTCGGCGATTTGAAAGGTAGTTACAGGTAATTTGTAGATTTGCAATATTTTCTTTGATTCATGTTCGAGGAGATAAGTACGATTTTCTGAACGAGCAGTTGAGATGATATCATCGACTTTCGACATACACTTCACCGGGTAGCTCATACATCAAGCGATGCCAAATTAAAACCTTTTAGTCGAATAACATTATCTAAAGACTTCAAATCCTTCTCCGCCAGTTAAGACATTCGAGACGTGAGAAAATAGAAGATCTAAATTTTCCAGATTCAAGGCAGACACAGGGACTACATCTAACCCAGAAAAGATACGCTGAATGGCATTGACTAGGTCGCTCGAAAGCTCAATTTGTAATTCGTTTCTTGTTTCCTGAAGCGCGAAAATTAGCTGAGCACTATCATCAAGCCAGCTTGTTAATTGCTCTAATTGCTCCTCACTAAGAAGGTCAGCTCTAGATAATACATTCAGTTGAGGTAAATTAAAACGAACTAGTACAGAAGCGGAAAGCAAAAGCGATGAAATCATTCCGGCAGGGGTTTTCCCTAATGCGGCATCGACTAGATAAATGAGCATTTTGCTTTTTTCACCAAGACTCGATACAATAATTGGTCCGGTCTCTCGAAATGCAAACAATTCAATTTGCCCTGGAGTATCAAATAATAAGAAATCGACGCCAAGGTCTTTGATTTCATCTTGAAGAGTTTCTAAGTGGGAGCTTATTAAATCGATAGAAGCGATTAGCCCACCATTAGGACCCAAGTTGTATTTTTCCATAGTTCCTTGAAGTGAGACAAAATCTCTAACGTCGATATCCGGCCCATAAGGAAGTTGTAAGACACCCGGGTCTAGATTTACGGTACCTACACTGATTTTAGAATCCCGTAACCAACGAGCGAACTGATCCGTTAGAGTTGATTTTCCTGATCCTGCTGTACCAACAAAATAAATGGCATGCACTTCTTGGTTTACACCCCGGGCTTAAAGTTTCGCAGCCTTTTTACTAGGTCTTCGGTTTCTTTGATAGAAGAAAGGTATAGAGGAATCTTTTCAACTTCCGCAATTTTACAGGCAACAGAATCTACTTTTTTAGGTCCATGAAGAATGACAACTGAGGGGCGTACTGCAGGTCCCAATCCCATTTGTGATGTTCGAATAGCAACCATTGGCGACCGACCTGTACTAACGCGAGTAAAGATTGCGGCACGGTGTGGAGTCGCTCCATATAGTTTCAACATTTGCTCAGGAGAGAGTTGGAGAATGGCTCGGAGACTATCAATAGTCGTGTAACCAAAAATTTCACGATCTTGAATAATATCTTCAACAACCGTTTTGCACTCTAAGTGATCGGTAAGCAGTTTTACAGGAATTGCAGCAGGAAACTCTCGTATGTCTAATAAAATATCCGAAGGAATCTCCTGGCCAAGTAGCCGGATGAAAGCCTTTACAATTTGGCTTCCCCGGCTTTCATCAATTGATATAAGACTTTCAGCAAATTTTCGAATTGTTTCAACTCGTGGTGATTTTCTCCGACCACTTTCATAATCACTTATCACTGAAGGAGAAATCCCAAGGTGATCGGCTAATTCATGCTGGGCGACGCCAAATTGTTCCCGCCATTTGCGCATGATTCGCCCAGGATTCTCAGCTAAAGTAATTTCACCAGCTATACTGCGGAGTAGATTGTCGCGTGCACCTTGGTCCATTCTATCCATAGAAATACTTCTCACCTTAAAGAATCTTTGATGGCTCCCACCCAGTATAAATAGTTGAAAGTATAAGACGCGAAACGAATGAAGTAGGTGGTGTATGATGCAACCAGCGTTCCCCACTTCAACTGATTTAATCGTTCTGGCTATTGCATTCATTTGGGTTATTGGTGTTCTGGTTATCGGGGAAGGCTTGCGAAGATGGCGTAATTACCCTCCTGCAATGACTCGAAAATTTATTCACCTATTTGCTGGGTTCTCTGTTTTCACAATCCCATTTTACACACATGCTTGGGCAGCAATTATCGTGGCCGTTTCTTTTGTCATTCTGATTTTCCTTGCATCCCCCAAAAGCCCTATTAAGAGTCTCAAAACCATGTTCGAGGTAATGGCGCGCGAAGAAGATTATCTCTCAGGACATATTTGGGGACCTTTTCTATATGCAATTTCAATAACGATTCTAGTATCAATTTTCACACTTATTCCCCCATTGACTCCCGTTTATGTGCTTGCGGCAATGGCTCTAACGGCCATGTATCTTGGAGACGGAATCGCCCCCATAGTGGGAATGAAGTTCGGCAAACATAAGTATACAATCTGGAAAGCAACTCGAAGTGTTGAGGGATCCATAGCTGTATTTTTCGGATCCTTCTTTGGCAGCTGGATTTGTTGGTTGTTTCTGGATTATTTTGCCACAGGTGGTTTCCCAATTTTCAATATATTACAAATACTCATTCTCAGCTTCATCTGTGCTTTGTCTGCAACTATAATCGAAGCTTTTAGCCCCGCTGGTGCTGATAATCTTACGGTTCCACTTCTGACCACAGTAATCGTCTTTGTTTTGGCATTGGTGATTTATCCACCACTTTTTTCCATTATTTTGGTTCCTTAATGTTTAAGCTAGACCCAGCTTGAACTGCCAATTCCTGTGTGAACTGCCTAGCCCGTTCCATCGATGAATGATAAGGTTCTCCTGAGCCAAAATGTTGAGTTAGTTTTGAAAAACGTTTATTGACCTCAGTTAGCCAATCTTGGGGTTGAGATATTCCATCCCACTCATATATTCTTAGTTTATCAGCAACACATACAATTTTTTCTTCCCAGGTTTCGGGAATAAAGTCCCGGTTTGGCAATCCCAAGGTTTCTGCTTCAAATTTTGTAAATCCGCCCAAAACGTGTTTTTCAACTATCTTTCTAATGCCTTTGGGATATTGATGTTTGAGTAATAACTGTCCCCCAACATACCCGTGTGTCACATCATGTTTCTTAGCTCGACCGATATCATGCAGCAGCCCACCAATTTCTACTAAATCTATATCACATTGGACCTTTGTTGCTATCATATTTGCAATTTGTACTGCCTTAATCCGAGTTGCTTCACAATGCCGTCGTATCTGAGGATCGGAAATGATTTCATAAAGCAGCTTCCGGGCATCTTCTAGAGGGGGGATAAGGGATGACATTGGTTGCGTTTATAGAGTGTTACCACGATTTAATTTTAGACATTGACTAGTTAAACTGTGAAAATGTAGAAGGGGCTAGCCTAAATGAAAACAATTAGGGAGCTTTGGGCGCTCGATGAGACGATACAGAAGATTGCAGATAAAATTCAGGTCATTGAAGAAAAAAGAAATTCGTTTGCATCGATAATTCGAGGTGAACGTCAAAGGCTGAATTTACATGAAAACATTCCGTTAGCCCAACAGTATCTATGTGATGCTCAACTTGCACAAACCGTGAAACCAATTGATCTTACTGGACTGCGCGTGGGTGGTGTTGATGGAGGACTCCTTAAGAAGACCCTGCGAGGTATCGAACTTGTAATTACCCGTGCTTGTGCTACAATTTTTGAGTTTACACCATCAAATCGGGTATCAGCAATCTATTTTCCTGAAAAATCGACGCCCCCGACGGTGAAAGCAGAATTAAATCCCATATCTTGGCGTGAAGCAGAGGTGAGTGCTTCTCTCGAAAGACTCAGGGCTGAACTTGAATTGGCAATCCGCGTTCAAGATCATCATCCTGTAGAACTGCTTTTACTAGATGGGTCACTAAGGCCACATATCAGTGATCGGCCTTCCAATCAATCAGTATTCTCGGCAAAATATGAACGGATTACAGCACTCTTTGATGAACTTTATGAAAAAACTCGTGAAACAGGAACGTTGCTAGCTGGAGTTGTGAAAGATAGTCGAAGCCAACTATTCATTAAGATATTTGGCGAGATTCTACCACATCTGATAAAACAACATGCAGGTTTGAAATCCTTGTTACAGATGGATTATCGAACAATATTACGAACCAGTTACGATACTGATTTCTTTTTCAGAACACTTGATGTTGGTGAACGATCACCAATAATGCGATTAAATGGAGAAAAATTCGATGACTCACTTGAGGTGGATGCTGAGGATGTCTTAAACAATAGAAATCTTGTCTGTATTTATCTGCGAACCGCGCAATTTGATTATCCTCTAAGAATTGAGATTTTTACAGGTTCCTTTGATCCAGCGCGGATTGTAGAAAAAGTAAGTTCGATACTACTTCCAATGTCCTCTGAGAATGAAGGATTTGCTCTTCCCACTGTGCTCATTGACGCAGATTCTCAGGCGCGGTTAATTGAACGTGATCTTGACTTTCTATTTACGCAATTAGCAAATCGAATAGGTTATCCTCAGAGTCTGTTGAAACTCCGTCGGGAAAGAATGCCGTTTCATTAAGAGAAGGTGAACATCAAATGACCCAGGAAACACTTGGAACTGTTGTATGCACAGAAGATGGCCCGTCGACAGAGAAGATATCCTTTGTCATCGGAAAACGTGATGAACTAAATAATGATAGAAAGATACCCGTTCATGTTGGACAGTACGTTTCAGTTGAAACTGAAGAGGGAGTGGTAATTGCCCATGTCGAACAGGTTTTCAAGACAAATCGTTATTTCTCGCAAGTTGATGCCGTGCACGAGTTTACGCGCCAAGGAAAACCCTTTGGAGCAATTTTTCCTATCGATCGGTGGGAATATGTCTTAGCACAAGCTAAACCGTTGGGGATTTTTGAGAAAGGGCGTATTCAACGTATTACTTACCCACCCTCACCCGGTGCAGTTGTTTCTACACCAGACTCAAAACTGCTATCTGATTTCCTGGGATTTGAAAAGGATGGCCTTCATCTTGGTCAGTTACTTTTTCATAATGTTCCCGCTTTGTTCAATTTAACTAAGTTATATCAGAAACACGTTGCCCTCTTAGCCATGAGTGGAGCAGGTAAAAGTTATGCTGCTGCTGTTATGCTAGAAGAGCTCTTTTCCAGGAAAGCCAGCCAAGGACGTCCAGCAGTTTTAGTAATTGATGTTCATGGTGAATATACCGGTTTAACAGAATCTCAAGAGATAAGGGGAAAAGATGCTGAGGAACGGTTAGTAGTAATTCGGAGTCCATTAATTGAACTTGCCACACCAGCGATGAACGCAAAAGCCTTTGCTACCTATTCACCTGAAATGGGTACTATCCAAGTTCGTGAGTTAACTAGAGTAATTAGAACTCTACGGTCTGTCCGAAAAGGACAACCTTATGATTTAAGCGATTTGATATCAGCCTTAGAAAAAGATCCTTCAATTAATACCCGTACAAGGGAAGCGCTTCTTGGATGGTTAGACAATCTGCAAAGTCTCAATCTATTCGGAAAGACTTCAACCCCGGAATGGAAGAAGCTCATGAAGCCTGGTCATGGGGTGATTCTCGATATGAGCGAGACAGTGAGTTTGCAAAAGAAGCAGATTATCGTGGATGCTATTCTTCGTCATCTTTTTGACTTACGACGAGATGAAGAAATTCCCCCTACAATTGTATTTCTTGAAGAAAGCCATCAATTCTGCCCAGAGGCTCGACGGGCTCTTGCTTTTTCAAAGGGTATTCTTGAAACCATTGCTCGGGAGGGTCGAAAATACAGCCTCTCCTTGTGTGTAATTTCCCAACGACCTGTTCGACTCTCAACAACGGTTCTTTCACAATGTGGTTCGAATATTTTTCTTCGAATTACTAATCCATATGACTTAGATCACATAAGAGCTACTTCTGAAAAAATCACTAAAGCAACCTTAACATCGATTTCAAGCCTCAGTGTAGGAGAAGCATTAGTAGTAGGGCAAGCTACGCGATACCCTGTCTTTATTCAAGTGCGTGAACGGAAAACCAAAGAAACTGCTTTCGGTGAAGACTTCGAAACAGTGGCTAAGAAATTTGAACAGAGAAGAAAAGGAAAATCCAAATAAGAGTGGTGGGCACGGCGGGATTCAAACCCGCGACCTCCGGCTTACCTAGGTTTCGCAAACGAATGTTCGGAGCGACTCCATATAAGGCATACACACTCCACGCGTTAAGCGCGGTAGTTCGGCGCTCCATCAGGCTAAGCCACGTGCCCTTATGGAAGTTGAGATAATTTCCCTTAGCTTAAATGTATTGGCACACCTATTCCTTTTGTACGATAAAGGTGAAGCTAATTTCAAGGTCATTGAATGTTAGTTTTCCTTTAGCAGCTTTTGCTATCTCAGGTATACTTTCATTAATACTCAACTTAATTGCTCCTACTTTCGTTGAGATGGCTTCACTCATATCCTTTATCGCCTGTCTAATATCCTCTGAAGGAGATGCTACATAGAGCTCGATGTTTTGTGTCACGTGAAGACCTTCCCTTTTTCTAGTGGCTTGGATTTGACGGATTAAATCTCGGGAAAGGCGTTCGGCGCGGAGTTCAGGAGATTCTGATATATCAAGATATAATGTAGCAAAGGAAAGTTCCTTCTCTTTCAATGATTTCCCCTTTGCGCTTTTCTGAATATCTACGGTTTTAACATTAGTTTGATTGGCGACAACTTCGCTAAAGTGGTCTAATTGAAATTCCTTCTTTGATGGTACTATTATTAGGCGTTGACAAGGCCACCGCAGTTTTATCCCTTCTTCTTGGCGAATATACTGTGTGGTTTCAACGATTTCAGATACCCACTCCATTTCTTGGCTTAATTCGGGATCAATTAATTTCGAATCCGAAGACGGCCAAGAGAGCATATGAACACTAATTGGTGCATCAGGTTCGACAGAACGAACAAGTGTCTGATACATCTTCTCTGTTAAAAACGGTAAAACTGGAGCAAGAACTCTCAGAAGCGTACGTAATACATGGTATAACGTTGTGAATGCAGCAGTTTTGGTTTCATCTTTAGAGCTTATCCAAGTTCTCGGACGAATGAGTTTGATATACCATCGACTAAGATCACGGACTATGAAGTCTTCCATCAACCGAGGGACATATGGTAATTCGTAATTATCCAATCGCTCACTTACTTGTTCGATGAGGTGATTTAGCTGAGAAAGAATCCAACGATCCTCATCCTGGAACTTATTAGGTTCAAATTTGTGCTTCTTGGGATCGTAGTTCGCAGCTTTCATGAAAGTAGTAGCAAAAACGTAGACGTTCCATAAAATCGATAGGCTTCGTCGTGTATCCTCAACATCTTTCCATAGAAAATGCATGTCTTCACCGGGACTGGTACTTTTGATGCTGTAGATTCGGAGAGTCTCTGCGCCTACTTTCTCTACTATTTCATCGGGTAATACTCCAACACCCTTTGATTTTGACATCGGTCGCCCATGTTCATCGGTGGTGAATCCATGCATATACACGTTTCTGTAAGGTTCTCGATCTGAAACTAGCATAGTTGAGTTGAAGAGCGTGTTGAACCAACTGCTAACTTGATCCTTGCCTTCAATGATAAATTCCGCTGTTTCCCAATTGTCAAAATCTTTCGTGCCATATGTTGCCCACCGTGTGGCCCAAGGTGCAGATCCACTTTCTAACCACACATCTAAAACATCGCGAACCCGGGACATTGTACCCTTACATTTTGGACAGCCCCAGGTTGGTTCATCAATCCAGGGTTTATGAAGGTTTTCAACAACCTTTCCACTTTTTTCAGCTAATTCGTCTGCACTACCGATAACTTCGATATGATCGCATTTATCGCAGGTCCAAATGGGTAGAGGTGAGCCCCAATAACGTTGTCGTGATATACACCAATCCCGAAGATTTTGCACCCAGTTTCGAAACCATGTATGCCCTGCCCAATCAGGTATCCATCGGACACCCTCATTCTTTTTGATTATCTCGTTACGAAGGTCGCTCACCCGTAAGAACCATTGATCTGTAGCGAGATAGACTAATGGGCTACCACATCGCCAGCAGTGAGCGTATTCGTGCTCAATGGTATCTTGGTGAACTAGCAGGCCTTTCTTTCGTAGATCAGTAAGAATTACTTCATTGGCTTCTTGAACCTTCATCCCTGCGTATTTTCCACCATCCTTTGAAAAAACACCAGAAAGCGTAACTGGACAGAAAATAGGAATTTCTTCCCGTTCACCCACTTCAAAGTCTTGGGGACCATGTCCAGGCGCCATGTGAACTAGACCTGTTCCTTGTTCTAGAGTAACATATTCATCGCTTAGAACAATAGAATGCACTTTAGTATATTCTTGATGGAATTCTGCT
Organism: Promethearchaeota archaeon; assembly: GCA_048939625.1. Lineage (GTDB taxonomy): Archaea > Asgardarchaeota > Hermodarchaeia > Hermodarchaeales > Hermodarchaeaceae > Hermodarchaeum. The sequence goes on along the minus strand of JBHLPH010000009.1, from coordinate 42,625 downwards.
TGACGAGGAACTTCCTCTGTCAAGGGATGTTTATAGCGGAGACCGAGAAGATCTGAGCCTTTTACTACTTCAAGAACTTCGTAAGATTTGTCTAAGAGTGCTTGGAGAATAACATTTGCAAGTCCTTTTGCGAGAATCCATACTTCATCATCCACACGAATTCTGACATATTCGAAGTCGGGATTGACCATTACGCCCATATTAGCCGGTAACGTCCAAGGCGTTGTGGTCCAAATGACTATGAATTCGTTTGGTCGATCAACAATCGGGAACTTAACCCAAATTGAATAATCTTCAATGGTATGATACTCATGTTCTCGTTTCGCAATGGCTGTTTCACACCGAACACAACAATCAATAGAACGCAACCCCCGGTACAGGAAACCGCGTTCATGGGCCTTTTTCATCAAGTACCAAGTTCCTTCAATGTAGGGATTATCTATTGTTCGGTAAGGACGATTCCAATCCATCCAAACTCCTAATCGCTGAAATTGCTTCGTCATAGTATCTAAATTTGAGAGCGCAAATTCTTGACACCTTTGGATGAATTTGTCAACTCCAATTGTCTTTTCAATATCAAGTTTCGATTTAACTCCCAGCTCTTTCTCAACATGAACCTCTATGGGTAATCCATGCATGTCATATCCCGGTGTATCGATAACTCGAAAACCTCGCATTCGGTGATACCTTAGAATTAAATCTTTCATGATCTTGTTCCAAGCTGTTCCAAGGTGAATGGCACCAGTTGTATAGGGTGGACCATCCAGGAATTGGAAGATAGGACGATCACGAAGTAGTTCAGTGACTTTTTCATACACTTGGTGTTTCTTCCAGAACTGCAGTATCTCCTGTTCTAAGGAAGGAATATCGAATTTCTTTGGGAGCTCTGAAACCGGCATTGTAAAACGCTACTCCATAAATTCCTATCGTAAGGCTACGAATCTTCAACAGCATAAAAATCATTGGGCGAAATTAATTACCTACCCCTAAATGCCCATGATGAACGAAACCAATATATGCTTACAAACGAAAGTCAAACAAACTGAGCCCTCGCTAGGAGCAAGGCTACATGAGTGTACAACAACGCCAGTATGTTCTCAAAGTCTGTGTTGTCGGTGATGGGGCTGTTGGAAAAACCAGCCTTATCATCCGTTACACTGAAGGACATTTCCGCGAATCGTACATCATGACATTCCATCTGTAATTCAGATGGGACATGAAAGTTGGTACGAGTTTCGCGGTCAAAGAACTCGATTTTGGAGATACGCTAGTCAGATTACAGTTATGGGATCTTGCTGGACAACCACATTTTAGTTCGGTTCGTCCGGTATTTTATCGGGGAGCAGCAGGTGTGATTTTAGTATATGATGTGACTCGCCGTCAGACATTTGATGCTCTCCCCGCGTGGTATACCGAAGTGTCTCAGGTTACCGGTGCTGTACCAACTGTGTTGTTGGCTAACAAAGTGGATTTAACTGTTGAACGCCAGATTACAACTGATGAAGGAATGGCGTACGCACAACAGCTTGGTTGGGGATATTTTGAGACTAGTGCGAAGGAAGGGCAGGGTGTTACTGATGCCTTTAGACAAATCGCCTGGTCATGTATTAGCTAGCCTTCGTCTGGTTCCGAATTTGCAATGAAATCGGTTAGTTTATGTGAACTATTCTGAAGCAGATATGCTGCACATTGTTGTGGTTCAATTTTGCGATATTCCAAACCAAGTTGTTCTAAGAGTGTGAAAGTACCTTTAGTAAGACTTGGAGCAACAAGTATTCCTCGGATATCTGTACCCTCTTCACTCTGAAAGCTTTTGAGATAGCCATGAAGTTGGTGCACTGCTTCGCTGTCAGCTCGACGGCGCTTCACCTCAATAATCACTAAACGTCCGTCACTATCGCGAGCAAATATATCAATGAACCCGGGAGCGACTTGACGCTCTCGACCAATGGTCCGGAGACCAGGCTCAATAAGTTCGGGGTGGGTGCTAAGAACCTGTTGCATTTCATCTTCAGTTAGATACATACTGAATTCACCTGGATCATCTAACAGGCTAGCACTTAGCATTGTGAGGGAGGAAAATTCAATACGAACAGTTTCACGGGGTTTAGCACGATTAGCATAAAGAATGAGAGTATCCTCCTCGTATGTGACTTTCATTGTTGCACCAGGCGGTTGCCAATTTAATGGTTCAACCCCACTTTCCTTATGCACAAGTATCGTGCCATCCCGTTTTATGAGAACAAGGCGTTCCCCTTCAGTTAGAATTGAACGGGCTCGCCCCTGGTACTCAACAAAACAAACTCCAATAATTAGGATGAAACGTTTTTGTGAAATTGCATTTTGAATTAATACACTGGCCTCTTCGAGAGAAGGGGATTGGCGGAGCCATATCTTATCATCAATAGAGAATCGTGGTTTTGACAAAGTCTTTCCCGTCGAAGTCATTCCATAATTCTAAATAAGTATTCACTCGAAGATAGAGATTGTGCGAAAAGTTCGATTGTATAACGAATCGGCGCTTACATACCATAAGCGGTATCTGAAGATTCAAAAGCAAAAATATCAAGCAATTATGCCATTTCTACAACAAGGACCCATTCTTGATGTTGGTGTGGGAACCGGAATCGGATTGCCCTCATTGATAGGACTTTCTCCTGTTGTAGGTGTCGATGGATCGATTGAAATGCTTGGAGAAGCCATGAGACGAAACGAGGAGTGGAAACATCGTTCGTCTTTGGTATGTTTTGTGTGTGCTGTTGCCGAAGCTTTACCTTTTAGGGCACATTGTATGCCTACTGTGATTAGTATAACAATGCTTCAAAACCTACTAGATGTGCGTTTGGGCATTGAAGAACTCACCCGAGTCCTCCAAAAAGACGGAACGCTTGCAGTGACCAGCCTATCGAGAATTCTTCCTGTCCAAGAAATTGAAGCCCTTCTTAAGATGAATTATACCATAATTAGAAGGTTTGAAGGCCTCGCCGAGGAAGATGATGGGGTGCTTGTACAGCTCTCGTGAGTTAAATCTATTCAGCTCTATGTAACTGTCTATTCGACCGTTAGCTTTAAGTGGCATTCAACAATTAGCAGAACTACTCTCGAGGTTGAAAACCGTGGAGAACCAGCCCATCAAGATTTTACAAAAAGCAGCTAGTAACCTAGTTCTAATCAAACTTAAAGACGGGAAAGAATACCGAGGACGCCTTAAAGAAATTGACATGTACATGAATCTCGTATTGGAAGGGGCTGAGGAACTAATGGATGGCAATCCAACTGCTAAATTTGGTGAGGTTTTAATCCGAGGGAATAACATCCTATACATAAAACCAGATCTCACACAAATCATCTGGGAAAACAAAGAATAGAACTTCTATTTTCTTTTAGATTCCTGATTCCGTCTTTCTTCTCGGTATTCGTCAATAAGACGTTCTAAAGAGTCTGCAGCTTCTTCGTGTTCTGAAATCTTGTGAAGTTTTTGCCAACGACTAATTTCCTTTTCCAATTCCTCAATATTTACTACTGCAAACTCATCTACCATCGTGATTCGAAGTTTTGATGCATCAAGAACCGGAATTTGAGCAGATGTAAATTTCTCGAGGGCTAGATGCGACATGATGCCTTTTGAGATGATAACTTGAACACCGAACTGGATTAATTGATCAGCTGTTGAGCTCCCACCTCCACTTGGATCATGTATTAAGACAAGTTTTCTTCTCTTTCTTGTATACCGGGTCTTTAATTGTCTAATCTCTACTTGAGAGAAATGTTGTAGAACTAGGAGTGGTTGAACTTCTCCCCGATTTTCAAGCTGTCGCATTAGTTTCAGGTTTGAGATTATTTGTTCTGCAACTTGTAATCTTGCATTTGTTTTCTGCATTGATGTCTGTAATCGTGTGATCTCTGCATTTCTTCTTTGAATCAATTCGTCTCGTCGTTGTTCTCGTCTTTCAACGGTGAGTATTCGATTCAACTGGCGTTTGGCTTGTTGGTATTCTTTCTTAAGCTCTTCTAATGCTTCTTGAGATTGAAGAAACTTTGATTTTTCAAACCCGAGCTGACGCTGAAGAGATTCGATTTGGCGGCGTAATTGAGAAATTGTGGTCTGAAGACGTTCTAGTGTTGGTTCTGTAATTCTGTCTGAAGGAGGTGGTATTGTTGCCTTTTCAGTTACTGTTTCTTTTTCTGAAATAACTGATTTTTCTAGGGCCTCCTGAATTGACCCGTTCTGTATCACTATCTTCACCGCTTCTGTTAAATCGTGTTTTTGTTCTAGGCTAGCAATTCTAGCTTTTAACAAGTCAATTCTTTGCCCATAAACTTGGAAAGCACTAGCTATAGCTGCTAAAGCATCACGCTGATGAGCGTTACGTGGTTGAATATCCGAGTCTTTACCAAAGGATTTTGCGAGCTTTCGTTTTTCTGCCACTGATAATAGTCGTTCGGGAACAAACAGATGAGTTTGCAGAGTTGTAGTAAGTTTCTCAACAAAGCTGGGTGCGGGAGACACATCAGCAGCTATTAGTACTGGCTTTCCATACTCGACCAGATATCGAATAACATCTCCCCGAGATAACCCGCGACCACTATTGAGTGCTAGTAATCGCCCATTAATATCAGCAATCGCAATTCCAACTGTGGTTCCAGCATCCACACCGATTACAAGTAAACGACGAGCATCATAATGGCCATTGATATCTTTCTTTTGTTGATACAAAATTGTACGATGTTTAACGGGAGAAATTCGAACGGCAACACCTGCAATTCGATTAATTTCCGATTGAATAATTTTACTCACATTGTCATAGGACTCATAAACATGAATTAAACAACGAGATAGCCCATGGGTTGTTCGTGTCTCGAATTGATCATAATCGATCTGGGCTTTCCCGATTTTTTCAATTATACTTCGTGAAACTTGTTGAATTGCTCCATGCATTCGTCTTTGAAAACGCGCCTGAGAAAAACCACCAGGACCAATATTACGAGCTCGTGAAACAATAACACGAGTTTCTCGTGCTAAGACTGAAACTTCGGTTCCAATCCCTAATGCAGCAAGTTGTACAATTAGTTTTGCAGATTCTACGGGTTCTGGGTGACTGTGTACTTTGAGTCCCTGTCTTTTTGCTAGCTTTGTTAGTGATGTCAGGCCATGTATCGGGGATCCTGTTACCTGCATAATTCGGGTTTTTGAAGGAATTTTCGAGAGAAAATCGATAACCTCTTTCTCAGTGGAAGCTAGCTCAAAGAGATTATCAGTAGCAAGTATTTCCGGTTTGGTTCGACGAATTTGCTTTAGCATTTCTGTGCGTGTTATTGGGCTGTTAACCACTAATTGCCCCTCCTCATTTATTGTAGCCAAAGCATAGCGAGGTGATCTTCGTGCGGAAGGGGAGCTTTTTGGAAGAATGTCGAATCCTATTATTACTGGCTGATTTGTTTTAGTCATTCTTTCTCTTCCTTTCGGAACTAGCAATTATTGTCTCAAGAATTTCATTAACGTCATATTGAAGACGAAATCTGCGTCTGAAGAAGGTAGCTACATTTGTGATGTCTCGCTTGAGCAACCATAAAGCATTGGGATGTGTTAAAGGCTGCCATTGTGGCCAATCAAAGAGAATTATTTGGTCTTCTTCATCTACAAAGATATTATACTCGCTTAAATCGCCATGAACGATTTCAGCTTTTTCATATGCAAGTTTTACTTGTTGGATTATTCTTTCGAAGACATTTTGTGGTTTTTTAAAATCCATAATATCTAGAAGAAGTTGACCTGATATTTTTGACATCACAATTACATGGCGGTTAACCGCGATAGGGTGGGGAACCTGTGCTCCTACCTTCTGAAGTTTCCTAAGAGCGCGAAATTCTCGGTTTGCGGCTCGTTTACTCAAATCCATCCATGAAAAGGTTCCCTCGTCTTTTAGGGTTCTTAATCGACGAACACTTCGAAAGCTTGATCGACCCCATCGGAGAAACTTCACAGCGACTTCCTTTTCCATTGCATCAAGTGCGCGATAGACCGTTGCCTCTTTGCCTTCTCCATAAGGTTGTCCTATAGAGAGGATGACATCTTTTTGGGCCAATTCATAAAGCGCTAGAGCGTCGAATCCCATTTGAGAGAGTCGATAACCAAGATACCGTTTCTTTGTTCTTTGAATCAAACCTCGTTTATTCAGTTTGCTAAGAATGAACAGAACTTCTTCAGCATCAATTGCTATTCGTTTCTGAATCTCCTCGGGTGGAACATATTCAAAACGGTGAGTTATTTCTTCAAGTGTTTGAAGAACCTGAATTTCATCCAATTGAATCTTGGGGAGAATCTTAGCTAGACGATGCACATTAATCACATGAAGTTCTTTACCACCACGAAAAAAACTATTGGCACATTCTGATGTGGCTGGCGTTTATTTTCAAGCGACTTTAACGAGTCCTGATAATTCGCATCCGAATCTAAGGGAGAAATCTTCGTTAAGGTGATTAAATGTTTAGATAACTCTCCGCTTAATTAAATTGGGAAACGTATATTAGGGAGAGCCTATGAATTGCCTACTGTTTCATCATATTGCTGCGGTGGGAGCCCAATAAATTGAATGAACGATTCGAAGTACCTGATGAAGAGGTGCCACGTGTGGCTAAGGCGCTTTCCAGTAAAACAAGGTGGGACATCATTTCTCTTCTTCGTGAAAAGAGTATGGATGTAAGTCGTATCGCAAAGGCACTAAAACAAACTGAGGCGAATATTTCAGCTCAGGTTAAAATTCTTGAACAAGCAGGACTGATTAAGAGCCACTATGAACCAGGCGAACACGGAGTCCGGAAGGTTTGCGAACCTGCTGTTAAGCAGGTCATTATTAACGCAATCTAGAGTTACTACCTCACATCAATTTTAAACCATTAATTTTCTAGCCGCTGGGCGTACATTTATATTCTAATCTGAATACTGCTCAAATCCTCCCCGTGAATAATTTGGTAACCTAATAGCTGGTGATAGAAGCGTGTCAACTGTTAACTCTCGTTTTCGAACCTTACTTAGTCGGTTTGGAACGTTGTTAGAATCGATCTTTATCTTCATCTTGTTACTTAGTGGTATTAGCGTTATCTTTATTGGAAAAATCACGGGTTTTCTTGAAGCTGGAATAGCCCTTCTCTCCGTTGGGCTTGCAGTCCAAATAATTGCCTTCATAATTCTTGGAATATACATCTATATACGATTTTTACGAAGTGGAATCATAGCAGAATAGTTTTCAATATTTGTTAGTGCTTTAAGTATCGAGTACACAATATGCTTGAGGGTAGTCATTGGACCTTTACCTCGGAATCGCTACAGCTACTTTCGTCTTTCTTCTTCTAGTGATTGCATCAATTCAGGACTATCAAACAAAAGAAGTTTCCAATTGGGTGTGGCTCGTAGGACTTTTAGCTTCACCAATCACGATTATTCGTATATCATTCACCGGATTATGGTTTGTGTATTTAATTCAGATTTTGGTTGTATTCATAATAGTAATAGTTGCTTTCCAAGTTGGATTACTAGGAGGCGCAGATGGGAAAGTAATACTGATAGTTTCAGTACTATACCCATGGATAATTCTTGACTCCTTTTGGATCATAGTAGCGCCTTTCAGCATTCTAATCGGAGGATACATTTTACTTGGAGCTCATAGCCTATGGCTTTTAATTCGAAACATAGTGAAATGGAACCAGTTATCGAAGACTATAGACATCGTCCACAAACCAAAAAAGAAAACATATTGGCTGACACGATCCCTTTCTAAAGCGCATTCACAAAACGAACAATGGCAAGTGGTTGAAGTTCCGTTGATAGTCTATTTTTGCATAGTATTCACTACTTTGCTGATTCTGACTACTTTATTGTGAGAGGCCTTCTAGGGTTTATAATTCGCCACCGGGCATTACGACAAGCCCAGAACTACTAATTTCGAAAGGAAACCGCTTAAGGCTATGTCCAGTTTGTCGCATTTTTCGAACAACAAGACTGCGACGTAATTCCCTATCTTGCTCTGTAAGTGAGAGAATGATAAGGCCTTGGGCAATGAATTCTTCAACGCCATACCTGCTAAATCCAGTTGAGCCTTCTGCAACCTCAGAAGTCATGATTGATGTTGCTCCAAGCTCTCGTAACAAACTAGATAACTTGAAAATCGCATTTCGTACCGCGGCTATTCCTTCAAAGCGGATACCAAGACCAGACACTGAATCGATGACGATACGTCGTGCATTGATTCGCTTTGTTACTCGATAGATTTCTTGTGCAAGCGCATTGATGTCAAGTCCCGTTCGAATTGCGTGTGGTTCTGTGGTTGGTAGTCCCGCTTTGCTTGAAGCCGCATCCACGATGATGAGTTTTTCCTCTTCCTGCAATTTCTCAAAGTTCCATCCAAAACGCGTTGCTTCATGGCGCAACTCTTTTGGTCGCTCTTCTAAGGTGACAAACACACCGTTGTCACCATATTTCATCGCTCCCGAATACAGAAACTGCATACAGAAGATCGTCTTTCCAGTGCCGGCCCCTCCAGAGACAAGCACGTTACTTCCAGGAATGAACCCTCCATGTAGGATTCCGTCTAACCCAGGAATTCCTGTCTTCACCCTTTCTGATGTCTCAGACATCATCTATTTCCTCCGATTCAATTATAGGTAAGCCTGTGCCAATTAGGCTGTCACCTTTTGTTGGTTGTTTTAAGAACCATAGTTTTGCATCAACAACATCAGGGTTGTCTTTCAATTTATCAAAAATTTCTTCAAGATCCGTTGTCTGTTTTCCGAGAATAATCGCAAAAAGTCCGGTTTCTGTTTCATTGAGAGCAAGAAATATCACATTTGATCGGCTTTCAAGTTCAGCTTTAATTTTCTGTGTGTGCTCTATTGTAATATCTCGGAGAATATGTCCACCAATTTCAATGAACATCACACCCGAGACAGTATAGTCTAGCATCTCTGGGTCTATGCTAACAGTAAACCGTTTTATCACTCCAGCCTGTTGGAGTTTTCGAATACGAAATAAAATGGTAGTATCTGGAATGTTTTGATTCATCGCTTTGGATAAGGTTCTAGCGATTTGCGTGTACTTTGCACGACCATCTTTTTGGAGTAGAGAGAGAATGTGTAAATCCTTGTCATCCAGTTTCACTTAATTCCCTCAAGGATATAATGTATAAAACGCCACTAGGAAAGGTAACCTATTAAGGTTTCCTCAAAAGACCCCAGTTTTTTAGACGAAATCCTTAATGAAGTTCAAGGAGTTATTGCTGAATAATAATAAATGAAATTAAATACTAAGAACCAAACTACGAGGAAAATCAATGCTCCTGTTCCCAGACCTTTCATGAGTCCCTTTCCGTGCCCACCGATTTCTTGGGGATCCACGCCTAGAATGTAGATTGGAATTAAATATGATACAACAACCAAGATGATACCTACAAAGAAGCCTACCAGCCCTAAGAGACCCGAAAAGTTAAAGGCTGATGCAATTGCTGCTCCAATAAGACCAAAAATTAGCCTGGTATAATAAATCAAATCTTCAGGAGTAATGCGATTACGCCAAAATTGGTTCCAAGGTAAGGGTTCGTCGGGAAGATATTTTTTAGACAATGGTGAGCCTCCGTGAATTCAAGTATGTCTGCTTCCGATGTTTTCGTCATGTTGCGCGAAATCAAGGATATAGTAGTCGGGAGATGGATTCTGAATATTTATCAACTTAACGGTACGCTGCTTTTTAAGCTCAGTTCTGATTCACCTAATAAAATTTGGTTATTAATTGAACCTGGCAAGCGCATGCACCTTACAGCTTTAACCTATGAGAGGGAGGCGAAACTTCGCGCGTTTTGCAAAGCACTCCGAAAGCAACTACGTGATCATAAAATTTCAGAAATCGAGCAACACGATTTTGATAGGGTAGTATATCTTCGAGCTGGACCCCCAGAAAAACGTTTTACTTTAGTCATTGAGCTCTTTGGTGGTGGAAATGCCATTTTACTCGATCCCCAGAACCGAATTATTTCAGCGATGACCTTTCGGCGTATGAGAGACCGGGATATAGTACGTGGAGCCCCATTTCAGTTTCCTCCACTCAGAGCCATGGACCCACGAAAGATTTCACTAAAAAACTTGAATGAGATACTGGACCAATCTGATCATGAGCTAATTCGCACATTAGCACGGAACTTGAATATGAGTGGAACAACTGTTGAGGAGATCCTGGCAACTGCTAAACTAGAACCAACAGCAATAGCGTCTAGTCTAGATGCGAAAAAAAGGAAAACCCTCCATACCGAATTGAAGAGATATTTCCAGACGCTGGCTGAAGAAGCTTTAAGTCCACAAATTATTTTCAATGAGGAGGAGGAACCGGTTCGGGTTGTTCCTCTGACAAGTGCTTTGCATCCAAAAGCTAAGAGGAAGAATTTTGCCAACTTCAATGAGGCCCTGGATGAGTTCTATTCATCACATACTGAGGACATTGCCGTAGATCACGTAGAGCAAAAATATCAACAGGAGCTGGTAAAACTTCAACGGTTACGAAATCAGCAACAAGAACACCTGAATACTATGCAATCCCGGGCTGTCCAAAGCCGCGAATCAGCTAATACCATCTACCAAAACCTCCCAATTGTAGAAGAACTTCTATCCACAATTCAAGAAGCACGTCAACAGAATCTCTCATGGAATGAAATCTCTAAACGACTTGAAGAGGGAAAGCGCAAAGAAATCCCCGCAGCGATGATTTTTCGAAAAATCGAGCAGCATGCAGGACGAGTTCATATTCAGTTCAGAGAGCAATCAATAACATTAGATATTCGATTATCTGCTACTGATAACGCTAACCAATTATTTCAACGCAGCAAGCAACTAGAGAAGAAAGTCAAAGGTGCAGCAATAGCCATTGAAGACACAGAAACAAAAATCACCAAACTTCGAGAGAAACACGAAGAAGATTTAGAACAAGTGGTGACAGAGAAACCGGTTCTTCGGCGTAAAAAACGTTGGTATGAGAAGTTTCGATGGTTTAGAACATCAAAAGGTATACTAGTTCTTGGAGGACGCGATGCTGGAAGTAATCAGCAATTAATCCGCAAATATCTTGATGAGCCTGATTTGCTTTTTCACGCAGATTTTGCTGGGGCTCCTGTTGTGATTGCAAAAACTGAAGGACAAAAGGTTACAGAGACTGAGTTGCAAGAGATTGCTACCTTTGCAGTCAGCTATTCTCGGGCTTGGAAAGCAGGATGGAGTGCAGCTGATACTTATTGGGTTAACAGTGATCAAGTTTCTTTAAGTGCACCATCTGGAGAGTTTCTACCAAAAGGTTCAGTTATGGTGCGTGGAGAGAGAAACTATGTGCGGAATGCACCAGTAGAAATTGCGGTGGGAGTTATTGTTGAAGAAGGTTTTCCGATTATTATTGCAGGCCCGAAGCCACCAATTCAAGGGCAAACAGAAGTGTTGGTGAATCTGATTCCTGGAAGAATGAAAGTCTCGGATGCTGCAAAACATTTACGCTCGCAGTTTGCAAATCAATTCCCCGAGTCGATGAGAGTGCAAATCCAAGCTTTGAGTATTGATGAAATTATCGCAGTCTTACCTCCTGGTCCTGTAGCCTTTGTAAGCGAATAAACAGCAGATTTTATTCATCCCATGTAAGAGCCAAACTATTTTGAAGTGAATTAGTTATAATAAATACTAAGGTGAGGTTGGTGCAAGTAGAGAAAGTTATGGCTGCCCCAGTAAAGACCATCGATAAGGATCAAACAATACCTGTCGCATTGGACGTAATGGAAAAATTAGGTATATCTGCGATTCCAGTAACCGAAGAAAATCGTCTGATCGGATTGATTACAGAAATGGATATTGTTGACCGATTAGGATCCGCGCGAGCTGGAAAATTATCACCCGCAAGTATCCACATCAGTTCAGTTATGGAGCTAAACCCCGAATTCGTTGAACCAACAACAGACATGTTTCATGCCGCTGAAAGGCTCTATAAACGTAAGGAACGCGCCTTGCCAGTTGTGAAAGATGAGGAGATCATAGGAATCATTACAAATACACATTTTGTGCGGCAATGTCTGGATGTTGATAACATAAGTGTGGGTGACCTCCAATTAGAAAACCCAATTAGCGTGGCTCTAACTGACCGTGTAGTTCACGCGCGTCAAGTATTATTAACGGAGAATTTGCCAGGATTACCTGTTTTTGACGAAGGAAAGGTTGTTGGATTGGTTACGAAGAAACGTTTAGCCTTGGGCTTCGTGGCATTTCGGCGCGAAACCCCCGCTAAATATCAAAGTACGAGATTGCGCGATTTTCTTGTTTCCAACATACTTACTCGAACTGAACTGACAACTAAACCTAACATGAAAGTCAGTAAAGCAGCTAATCTACTTCTTAAAGAGCATCAGCATCTTTTACCCGTGATGAAAAAGGGAATGATGGAGAATATTTTGATAAGACGTAATCTCGTCCAATTGGTGGCCAATCGATTTATACCTCAGAAAAAAACCTGAGCCATTTGGAGGCTCATGAATTGTCACGACTACTCAGTTTGGATGAAGGAACCACCCTGATTCAATATGCACGAAAGGTGATTGAAAGCTCTTTCCGTGGAAAGCAACTAGAAGACCTTCCCGAAAGGCTGCCAGACACTTTGCTTGAACCTCGTGGCGTTTTTGTTACCTTGAAAAAACGTGGATCCATTAAAAGAACCGAGTGGGATCTAAGAGGATGTATCGGTCACCTACAACCCAGCCCAAGTAGTCACCAACAGCCATTATCTCTGATCGAGGCTACTCGGAGAGCAGCATTAAGCTCCGCCTTTGATGACCCGCGGTTTCCTCCTGTTCACGAGAATGAATTTAACTCGATCTTGATTGAAATTAGTGTTCTAACACAACCTGAAGAAATCGTAATTGAAGATAGAACAAAACTTTCACAGCATGTTATCATCGGTAGGGACGGTCTAATCGTTCATGGAAAAGGTTGGCATCGAGGCCTTCTTCTTCCGCAAGTAGCTCCTGAGCAAGACTGGAATGCTGAAGAGTTTTTACAAGGTTGTTGTCAGAAAGCAGGATTACCATCTTCCTGTTTTCTGGATTTAGATGTTAAAATTTTCAAGTTTCAAGCACAGATTTTTGCTGAAACTGCACCTAATGGTGAAATCATAGAACGAAAATTCTAGATTATTTGGACTCTGATAATAGTGGTGGAGTATTATTGACTTCGTCTAATATCATGAGAGTGTTAATACTCGTGATATCAGAGATTTTTGATAGTGATTTATGTAAGAGATTGGTAAAGTCAGAAACTCCGCTTGCTAATAAACGTACAACCAAATCAACATTACCAGCTGTTTTTGTTATAGATAGGATTTGGGGAATTTTTTGAAGTTGTTTTGTAACGGCTTCAGCTCTCCCATGTTCGGTTCGAATAAGTAGGAGAGATTGGATTGGCCACCCGATTTTCACCCAATCTAGTTCAGCTCCAAGCTTTGTGATGATTCCTCGGGAAACAAGACTGTTAATTCGATTGCGTGCTGCAGTTGCACTGAGGCTAACACTACGACCAAGCTCAGAAAATGATATTCGAGAGTTAGATTGGAGAACCTGGAGAATCTGTAAATCCACTTCGTCTAACATATGGAGGGGCTCCCTCGAAATAGGGCTTAGGCTTTATGACTTAAAAGCCTAGTCGCCAACAAACCAATAGATGTCTATTCTTGATAAAATTCGCATTGAAAGTCTACGTAAAATCCGACCAACTGAGCCTGAAGTGAAAAAGACATACGAGGTTTTTAATCGAGTGCGTAGAGCTCTAGGTCAAGAAATTAAAACAAAGAAAGTTGATGCTGAATATATTGAACTAGAAGGGTCATCCGGACGAAAACAAACTCAACTTAGAGATTGGAATGAACTGGATATATTCGTAGGATTAGCAGTTTCGAATATATCGAAATTAACAGAAAAAAATAGTCACTCGAAATCTGTAATCCGTCGATATTTGAAAAAAATGGTTAAGACCATTGCGCTTCCAGCAATGAAACGATTAAATCCAACAGAGTTACATGTGGCATACGCAGAGCATCCTTATCTTATAGCGCAAATCGGTGATTACAAGGTCGATATCGTATTTTGTTTTGATTTAACTCAAGAGTATATCTTCACCAATGGTCCAATCACCGCTGTTGATCGTACACCACATCACTCGAAATTTGTGGACGAACATCTGACCAAAAATCAACGCGATGAAGTGCGTCTTCTAAAAGCCTTCTTTCAATCAGTATTTGTTTACGGAGATTCAAGCCCAGTAGGACGAAGCGGATTCACGGGTTTAAGCACGGAAATGCTAATCTTCCATATGCAATCGCTTGAATCTGCTTTGAAATACTTAACGCAACATAACCCGCAACCACTTGATTACTTCAATCGAAGCTCTGAATTAATCCAACGGAAATTTCCACAGGACTTCTTTGTCATATCAGATCCGACAGATCCTAACCGGAATGTTGTTGCTAGTGTTTCAAAACGTGCTTATCGGTACACAACATACAAGGCAGAGGAGTTCTTGAACGCTCCCACATTGAAGTTCTTTGAAAGAAAACCAGTACCGATCTTATCATCTGCGGAAATGAAACAGATAGAACCAAATTATGTTGTTATAGAGTTTGAAGATTCCACAGGGTGGCATTACACAAAAACTCGGGATAAACTTTACAGGTATTTTACTAAACTTTCAAAATTTCTTAAACAAGAACCAACGGGGGAATCACGATTTGGAAAAGTGATTTTCGAAGAGCTTTTTCAGAAGAATATCTTTGCAGTGTCACTCTATGTTGAGAAAAATCAGATAAGCCGTTCGTACACAAGAGAAGGGCCCAAACAGGATTACATTGAAGGTTCTAAACAATTTCTAAAAAGACATCCTCGTGCATTTTTGAAAAACGGACAGTATTATGTCACAATCAAAAGAGAGTTTACGGATGTAGAGAAGGCAATCCGATATTTTCTATTTCAGAACCAAATCTCCCCAAAACTTCGGATTATTAGAATTAGTAAGACAGGATTCTTAGATATTGGAAAGCAGGCACTATGGATCCTTATTCATGCAGTACAGCCATTTTCCAAACTTGAATAAATTAATATCCCTTCGAATTAGGAATCACTTCTGGCTTCAAAAACACGAATAGTCAGTTTAGTTTTCTTTTGAAGAGGAGCTTCAAAGAATGCAACCATGTCGTCCCCACTTTTATTCGTGAGTTCTTCGCTATTTAGACCGACCAGTCTAATGGCCCCATAAGCATACTCAAAAAGCCCCATTACTGAATGAACATGATTATCGGAGCTAATTAACTCGACAACAAAATAACTTGAAGGGAGTTTGTTAATGCCTTCAGGAGATTTTACCTGAAATGGTACCCTATGATTTTGTGATATCGCCTTTAATTCATTGATGTATCTTGGACGAATCATTAGTGCCCCAGTTTTATCTAGTACATCACTAAATGCCAACTCTTTCGATTCGAGAATAATGTGCCATTGGTCCACTAGATGCCACCAGCTTTTACCATAAATCACAAACTGTAAAATAGTGTATTGTAACTCCGTTTAAACGGTTTGCCAACAGGTGATTTCGATGGACATGTCTGAGATTCTAACAAAGGGTAGTCCCGGTAAACATTATCTGCTATTAGGAAATGAAGCTATTGCGCGTGGAGCAATAGAAGCGGGATTGGAACTTGCAGCAACCTATCCTGGTACTCCTTCGTCGGAAATCGGTGATAGTCTTTCTCATGCGGCTAAGAAAGGCAATTATTTCTTTGAATACTGCACTAACGAAAAAGTTGCAATGGAAGTAGCCGGAGCGGCAGCCGTAGCCAACGCACGCGCACTCGTTATTATGAAACATGTTGGTCTCAATGTCGCATCTGACGCCTTCATGACTTTAAATTACATCGGCGTTCGAGCAGGACTCGTTATTGTCTCTGCAGATGATCCCGGCTGTTGGAGCTCACAAAATGAACAGGATAATCGGTTGTATGCCATGCTAGGCGATACAACAATGCTTGAACCCGCAGACCCTCAAGAAGCAAAAGATATGACCATCGCCGCGTTTGATTTATCAGAGAAGCTTGAACAACCGGTGTTACTCCGAGTAACGACTCGTGTAAGTCATACGCGGTCAGGTGTTGAATTAGGAAAAATACGTCCACCACGAAAGAAGGCGAACTTTGAACGCAACCCCTTTCGGTTTGTGACTATACCAACGGTTGCCAGATTACGTCATCCGATTCTAGTTGAAAAGGTAAAACAGGCTACTACAATTTCAGAAAAAAGTGAGTGGAACCGTATTATCGGAGAAGGAAAACTTGGAGTCCTTACATCAGGTGTTAGTTTTAACTATGTTATGGAGGCACTTGAAACACTACAGCTGAAAGCAGCAGTTTTCAAGTTAGGAATGACTTATCCTCTTCCAAAGAAAAAAATTCAGAAGTTTATCGCTTCCAAAGAGAAGGTCATCGTAATCGAGGAATTGAAACCATACCTTGAGAACCATGCACGTGCTTTTGCCCAAGAAAGTGGGATAACAACGCCAATAATTGGTAAAAGTCAAGGATACTTCTCTGAGATAGGCGAATTTTCTCCAAGGACAGTAATTGAAGGTATTGCAAAAGCTTTGGACAAGGAGATCCCGCCTGGCTTTGAAGAAGTTGATAATAAACTATCTGAATCAAATGCACAAGCGCCCCCACGACCACCAATTCTATGTGCAGGTTGCCCTCACCGCGCAACCTTTTATGAAGTGGCTGTGGCTACGGGACGTAAAGGCGTCTACCCAACCGATATTGGATGCTATACATTAGTAATTCAACCTCCTCTAGAGATGGCAGATTTACTTCTATGCATGGGTTCGAGTATCGGAACCTCGTGTGGACTGACAGCGGTTTTAGACAAACCCATTGTTGGAGCAATAGGAGACTCAACCTTTTTCCATTCGGGAATTCCTGGATTAGTAAATGCTGTGTACAACCAGCATCCGGTTAAGATCATAGTCGTTGATAACCACACCACTGCAATGACAGGGCATCAGCCACACCCAGGAACTGGAATAACTGGAATGGGCGTTCCAGTAACTCAAATTAACATCGAAGATGTAGCAAAAGGTGTGGGAGTCGAATACGTTAAGGTTATTGATCCTCTTCAAGTGAAAGATTCCATTCGTGTAATCCGAGAAGCAGTTGCTTATGATGGCCCCGCTGTGATTATATCGCGAAGTCCTTGTGCTCTACTCGAAGGAGCGAGGAAGCGCCGTGCAGATGAACCTATTATTCCTTATGAAGTAGATCCTGAAATCTGCCAGGGCTGCCGTGTTTGCACGGACAAACTAGGTTGTGCTGCCGCTATTTGGGCAGGTGAACACGCTGCCATTGACGCTGATCTATGCTCAGGTTGTGGTGTCTGTTCCCAAATCTGTCCGTACAAGGCAATCCATGAGGTAGAGGTTAATGAATGAGTTCAATATTGTGTTTACTGGTGTTGGTGGAACTGGCGTTCTTACCGCAGCCCGAATTTTAGCGTCAGCAGCCCTCAGTGAAGGCGAAAATGTTCGAATGGGAGAAATTCATGGTATGGCCCAACGAGGCGGTGCAGTGAATTGTACTGTCAGGATTGGAGACAACGTTCATGGTCCGATAATTCCAACTGGAAAAGCAGACTTACTCCTAAGTGTTGAACCCGTTGAAGCTCTCCGTAATGTTGATCGAATAATGCCTTTAGGAACTATTATTGTTGGCGAGTATCGAATAACGCCAACAGGAGTTCTTCTGGGTCGAGCAGAATATCCAGACGACGAAGCGATTCTGCAGGATTTGGCAAAATTTGCTAAGGTGATTACGTTTGATGCTGCGAAGCTGGCTCAAGAATCAGGGGGGATTCTGACGATGAATACTGTCCTTATTGGTGCCGTCGTGGGGTTAGATTTGCTTCCCATCAAGGAAGAGAGCATAATTTCAGCAATAGAAGATATTTTACCGAGTCGTTATCATGAAATGAACATCACTGCTCTCAAGAAAGGCAAGGGTGCATCAAAAAGAACAATACAGCTCTAGCGGTTGAGAGTAATTGATGCGTAACCAACTATAGCCTCTGAACTTCCTCGGATATCATAACTTGTTGCATACTTCAAGCAGGATCCACTTGTGGCACCCAGTTGTTTTGCTGCAGTGATTGTTGTGGCAACTGCACTAGCTCCACACATGGTTCGCTCTTCCTTCACAACTGTATCTAAGAGAGCTTTTCCATCTAGTTGCTCAATTTTATGAATTAAATCACCATCAGTCTCATAGACCCATTCTAGTATCTTTTCAACTGGTCCACTGCCAACAGGATCATAGCCATAGAAGAATCGACCATAATGGGTGAAATCTGTACTAGCAACAATGAATACGTCTCGTTTCACTTTCTGAACAGCGCTAGCAATCGTGTTTCCAACTTTTTCACATATTGCAAATTTCGGTGAAGAGATTAAAATCGGCAAAATTTCGAAATCTTGATTTTTCCCGAGAAATTGTATAAATGGTAATTGAACTTCGATTGAATGCTCATCTAAGTGGGCGTCAGAACTATCTAGTATACAACTTGTACCTGAGTCCTGACTTTGTTTTATGATTCTTTTTGCTAAAGCCGAATCGATTTGGCTTTTTCCTAGAGGTGTCTCCCATACTCCT
Organism: Promethearchaeota archaeon; assembly: GCA_048939625.1. Taxonomy (GTDB): domain Archaea; phylum Asgardarchaeota; class Hermodarchaeia; order Hermodarchaeales; family Hermodarchaeaceae; genus Hermodarchaeum. Next base: position 23,886 of record JBHLPH010000009.1, on the reverse strand, counting down.
TCAGCCATTAGGACAGCTCCAGGAAATCGTAAAGGTCGATGCTTTACACCAATCAGTATAAACGTCTCAGGAAACCCGTCTATGGCAATAGCCCTGTAGAGATGAGAAGCGATTGGCCCTGAATATATGAATCCTGCATGGGGAGCAACTCCTGCGATGATTTTCTTACTGCGTTTGGAACTAACTAGAGGGATCTCACCTGCGCCATGAGAATCAGAAAATGAAGCGCGAATTGATTCTTCAAGAGATTTTTTATCTGGTGGATAGTACCCAATTGCCACTGGTTTCCGTATTAGACCCATGTTTTCACCTGTAGAATATTTCTCTTGGTTACCAAAAAGGTTTTTTCGAAAGGTATAGGGTGTCGGTGTGTGATTAAAATGAGTGAGCGCTTGGATGAAGGAACGATACGAGCACTCCGAAGTTTGGGATTGAGTAGCTACGAAGCGCGAGTATACGTTTCATTAGTTAAGAATGGAGCACTAACTGCCAGCGAGGTCAGTGCCCAGTCACGAATTCCCTTCAGTCGTGTATATGATGTGTTGGCTGCACTTGAACAGGGTGGATGGATAACTATAGAGCAAGGTCGTCCGAAGCGTTACATTCCGAAAAGCCCTCGTGAAACAGCTAAAGCTGCTGTTCTTTCTGCACAAGATCGACTCGCAGAATGGGAACAAAGAGTAATCGAGAATCTCCAACCCTTATTTGATGAAAAAACAAAAATTTCAGCTCCTGAAGTGCACATCCTTCATGGATCAAATAATGTCCGGGCAAAGCTGAATGTGGCTCTAGGACAAGCAGAACGCAGCCTTCTACTTTCTTGGGGGATAATTAGCGAAGAAGATATCGAGTTTATTTCGCCTACCCTCTTCCATCTCCGTGATCGAGGTGTTAAGATTCAAATTCTTGTATCCGAACAGACTCTTACAGACAAAGTTCAGAGACTTATTTCGGCTGTTGGAGAAGGACGGAAACGTAAAGAAATCTATGGTGGAGGGGCAATCATTGATGAAAAACAGGCAATAATCATGCTAACGACTCAACCAGCAGAATCATTAGCAATCTGGACAAGCCACACCGAGTTAGGTGAGTTAGCTAAGATTTATTTTCTTTATCTATATCAATCTGCAGAACCACTAACCTGAAATCTTATTATGTTTTCTTCGATTCGCTTCGTAATTTATCAAGAAGCACAATTGCTACGCCTAAAGGTACTCTAAGTTGGATAGAGAGCTCCTCAGCAGTTATTGTTGGACGTTTTGGGAGAATACTGGTTCGAGTATAGTCGAGAAGATGGGGATAAAGTACCATTGATTTCACTGTTTCTTCCAGGATAACCGGCCAATTTCGAGCGCCAGATGGATCCTGTTCCATAACCTCAATGGTGTCATCTTTTTTAGTTTCAGTCTCTTTTTTCTTAGCAGGTTTTTTCTCCTTAAAATACTGATCTAAACCAAAGCTCATCGGGTTATCCCTATTGTGGAATGTAAACACGAAAGGCTAATTAGGCTTGTGGCGTTGGTGGTCTTAATGTCCCGGCAAGGATTTTACATCATTCGCTGTCCGAGGTGTGGGCGTTTTACATATGCTCCAACTACTCAAAAGACACGATTATGTGTATATTGTCAAAGAGTTTTCAAAATCAATCCACTAAATGCTGTTTTTGTTGATGATGCACAGACAGCCCAAGTCCGTGTCAAACTCTATCAAACTGGAAAGCACCATAAAGAATTCATGGAAGCTGTTGAAAAATCTCGGGAGAAAATCGAGGCATTACTCCCAAGTGCGAATGTGGATTTAGAGCAGCTTCAAGACTCTAAACAAAAAACCCAACCCATTTCTACCAGACGACGAGAGTTAGAACGAATTCTCTATCAAAATGCGCGAAAGGAAGCTCTTGATTTACAGATGTTAGAAAAAGAATGTGCAAATGCAGGCATTCCATGGGATTGGGCGGCACAGCAGATAGAGACCCTCATTCGTACGGGGCATCTCATATCTCCCAAACCTTGGCAGGTTCGACTGGTAACTGATGAATTTCAACCAAATGGTAGCACGGGAAAACCTGTCTCAACGATTAATTTAGCAAGAACGATAAGTGAGATTTTAAGTAAGGTAAAAACCGCCATTAGCCAGGAAGAGATTATTTCTCAACTTGAAGAGAGAGGAATCGCCAGTACAGGGATTGATGAAGCGTTGAATCGTTTACGAATTCAAGGGTATATCCTCAAAACTTCGGAAGGTTCCTTTCGATGGACTGAAAGCTAGTTTGAGCGCTGATTGATAAGTTTTAAACAATCAATATTACTTACAGGAAACGAGAATCTTGCCTGCAGTTTATTATCTTGCCCGTCAACTGAATCGCCAGCAACCAGGTGAACTGATAGATTACATTCTCGTTCTCTGGCTTTATTCAAACCCCCATGAAACTCGCCGACGCTCTCTGGCTTCTCTAAGAAATGTTTTAAAACATATTCCTGAATTTCAACGTCCCGATGGTAAACCCAACGTCACCGACAAAGAATTAAACCAAATTATTTTTGCAGCCCTTCAGCGACTAAAGAAAAGAGGAATCGTTACAGTCTTTACAAAGACGGAATCAGTAGCACAGATTTCACTGACTGAAAAGGGTATCAATTTCGTTCAATCTCAACTATCAGTGGAACAGATGCAGTATCTTGAAGAAGCAGGTCATATCACATAAAAGAGCGAAAAACAAATCATAACACAGGACCCGCCTAAAGTATATTTAGGACTATATCGCATACATGGGTTAGACGTTTCCTGCGGAGACCGACCATCTTGGCATCAAAGGCTAGAACCGATGAAACTGTACGACCGGACTTGAAGACTCCTGCAGTCCATCTCAAGCAAGCGTATCGTCTATATGCCGCTAAACAAGTCCGTCAAGATCTGATTCTTCCCTCTCTCCGCATTCTTGCTAGTCACCTGGGAAATCAAGCTATTGGTCGAGAACCGGAAGCCCTTTTTGCAGCTGCTACTTACATTGCTTTCCGCCACCCTAATACATACCCCAATAATGTTCCACGCAGTTATTTCTCATCACAAACCTCGAAGACCACAAAACGTAAACCCGCAGAACCACTTTTTCAAAAGTCTTTCTCGGCTAAAGATTCGAGCATCGATTGGTATACAAAATTAATAGTCGATAAATTGGGTATCATTGTCCTCTATGATGAACAAGGACTCCCCTATTTTCTTGAATGTAATGGACCAATTTATAGGCTTATTGATGGCCTTGCTGAAGAAGCCGCAATTGATGCAGTATTAACCTCTCAAATTAACAATCGCCCAGAACTTCTCGAACCAGTGATGAGTGCATTACTAAATAGAATTTTCAAAGTTCTTAGAATTCTTCCGACTGTGTTCTATAACTCGCTTTACGAACATTTAGCACCTCACGTAGAATCATTAATTGAAAATACTAAGTGGGCTTTGGGAATTTAACCGCCATTTTCCATGTGGGTTTTTACTTCTTCGACAACTGTGCGTCCAGCAACTACTTGATCAATTGAGTGAACGGAAGCACCGCAGGCTTCGAGAGCGGCTTTTACCTCCTCAAAGCCGAGATTATCACCTTCAACTGTAACCTTAATTGACTCAGTATGAGAGTCGACTTCGACAAGAGCGACGTTGACACCAACGACGCCATCAATTTTACCTACCAATGTAGCAATGTCCACAAGATTCGGGACATGAGGTTTTAGAACGTCAAGAACGAGTCTTTTGATACCCGAAGGCATCTTAGGAATACACTCCCAGCAATTATTGAAGTAATTGCTTAGATGTCTAAGGTTTGTGTAAGTTCTTGAATTTTTCTATTGAACCGAACTACAAGAACCTATCAAATACTAATGATTCAGAAGCCTACAGAATGACCAGATGTTACTTATTCAGTATGTACTCGGAAGAGATCAATATCGCCTTGCATCTGGGTCAGGAATTCGCGAGTAGATCTTTCAACATCTCGGGATTGAGTGATATACCGACCAACAACTATGATGTCAGCTTTTGCCTTAAGAGCCGCATCAATATTGTCAGGCCGAATCCCACCTGCTACGGATACAAGAAGACGCTTTCCTTTGAATGCAGTTTTTACTGCTTTTACGATTTCCCATTTGTGATCGGCTCGACCTTCGGTGTCAATGCCCCGATGCATGATGACAACATTTGGTGGCATCTTCAGGCTTTGAAGCTTAGCTACTGGATCCTCTACGTTCATCATATCTACAAAAGAATAAATGCCCAGCCGGTTGGTTTCATAAATGAACTGATCAACAGTATCTACTGAGGCTAACCCAGAAACCACAACTGCGTCAGCTGACTCGTCGAAGGCTAAATCAACTTCAACCTTCCCCACATCAAGGGTCTTTAGATCAGCAACCAGGAACTTATCCTTAGCGACTTCACGAATATCACTGAGAATCGCTGTTCCATAACGTTTGATGAGAGGTGTACCTGCCTCTAAGATTAGGTTATCACTTCGAGGTAGTGCCTCGATAATCTTCTTCGTTTTATCAAGACTAGGAATATCTAATGCAATCTGTAGGTATGGTGGACGCCATAGACGGGGAACCCGAAAGCCCATAATGGGATGAGTTGCGCGATCCTTATCATACATAATTTTGTCCACCGGTGGATAGTTGGACAAAGCCCGTTGAATTGAAAGTTTTGTTGCGGCATAATTGTAATGGTAAATTCGTCGGTAATCTTTTGCATCAGGATGAATGAATACGCTGCATAGAATTACCCAATCATCAGCTTTGGCTTTTGGTATGATTCCCTCCTCTAAAGCATCGGCCACGGCTTTAGCCACAGCTGCTTGCGCTGGACCAAATATTTTTTCTGCGTCACCCATGTCTTTGACAGTTACTTTGGGAATGATGAGCGTATGAGGTTTAGGAGGGAGGTTCGGTCGAATCACCGCTAACAAGGGGGAATGCCCATGAGATACGTTAGTCATTCCCTGAGCAAATGCGGTTCCAACAGGACCTGACTTTTCCCCAATTATAAGATCGATATGTGCGATTTCGTTTCCTTTTCCAATGAGTGCTTCACCAACAAGGTATACCATTGAACGTCGTCTCCAAGGATGATTTCAAATTTCTTAACTCCAACATCCGTTATAATAACGTTTTGTGACGATACCGATAGTGAAGTGTAGGAAAATCAAATAGCCCCTTAATATCTACCAAGTAATTTCTCGTTGGAAGAGGAGGTAATGATTAATCAAGTTCGGATCTCCCGTGGCTTGATAAGTATGGAGCTGCCAACCCTCTTTTTGGTATTCAGCTATTGTTTTCGCGATATGTTTGTGATGATTTACCTGCACGCAAATATATTCGAATTCGATGTTCTTCAAATAGAATTCACCTATTCAGTTTTAAAAAAATTCGAATAAAAGGATTACCAGATAGTCTAAATGATGCGAAAATGAGGTTTAAGAATGGTCAACTATTTTTGACCAAAACGTTAATACTCTGTGGAATCTTTTTCTGTTTTACTCAAATTCCTATTAAAATGGAGGTGTTATGCATGACAACTAATCATGATGGGGTTGGCTGCGAAATCCTCCAGGAAAGACAACTTCTTTGATGACTTGAGTACACCACTGCAACTAGAGAGCTTATTTCTCCAACTAGCGGCAACTTTTGCTAAGTTGGCTTATACACGACTAACAAAGAAACAGCGATTTTTATTATTGATGACCCAACGAGCACTCCAGTATCATCCAAAGCTATCGCCAACAGCTCTAGCTGATTATTTATCCCGAAAATTCGGTCTCCCCTTAAGCACAACTAAATTCAACTTGAATATCCTCAAAAGAGCTGGGCTGTTAGACACTCGAAGGTCTAATAATCAAGGATCAAGAATACGTCTTTCTTATGGTGGTTGGCTTCTTACGCAGCTTCTCTCTGAATTAGACATGAAATAAGAGGCCATAGTATGGATTGAGGGCTGCTATTAGTGGTCCTCACTTTTCCTATTTTGTTATAATTTGGCAGCAACCATTTGGGTTAATTCAATTAAACGTGTACTAAACCCTGCTTCGTTATCATACCAAGAGACCACATGCGCGAAATTTCCATCAAGAATCTCCGTTAGTTCACTATCGAAAATCGAGGAGTGGGAATTGCCGATGATATCGTTTGAAACGATGGGATCTTCATTGTATTGGAGGATACCCTTTAGGTGAGTTTTTGCAGCTTTTCGGAAAGTTTCATTAAGTTCATCTTTGGATGTTGGCTTTTCCAATTCGACACTGAGATCGATAATGGATCCATCTGGAATAGGTACTCGATAAGCCATTGCCGCCATCTTACCCTCCAGTTGTGGAAATAGACGAATAATTGCTTTTGCGGCACCGGTAGTTGTTGGTATAATGTTAACTGCGGCAGCGCGAGCCCGACGATAATCTTTGTGGATTGCATCTAGAAGATTTTGACCTAAAGTATAGCCATGTATTGTTGACATGAATCCATGTTTTATTCCATAGTTTTCAAGGAGTATCTTGATTACCGGTGCAAAGCAATTGGTTGTGCAGGAAGCGTTTGATATGACATGATGATTATTAGGATCATAGCTGTCATCATTGACACCTAAAACAAACATCGCGTCCTCGCCCTTTCCAGGAGCGGAAATAATGACTTTGCTTGCCCCTGCTTGAAGGTGCAGAGCCGCCTTATCTCGTTCTCGAAAGACACCTGTAGCTTCAATAGCAATATCAACTTCAAGTTTTTTCCAAGGTAGCATCGCGGGATCTCGTTCTTGGAATAGTTTGATTGTATGATTATCAACATGTAACTCGTCGTTAGCAGCTTCAATGGTTCCTTTATAACGTCCGTAAATGGAGTCGTATCGTAGGAGATGGGCTAAGATTTCAGTTCCACCTAGATCGTTTGCAGCAACGAGTTCGACATCTTTTTTGTCAATAATGCCACGAAGAAAATTTCGACCGATTCGACCAAGACCGTTAATGGCAACTTTTACAGCCATAAAGTATCCCTCCACGGGGTTGACGATTCAATGTCTTATGGCTATAAGTGTTTCCGCATCTTCTAAAGGCGTTTAAACAAATCAAACTACAATTGTACGAGGTACATGGTTATTATTTAAAATCGAGTTGTTCTGTGATGCTTTTTGGTAAAGGTTCACGGGTCAGTAAGTAAATTATCGAGAGTAGGAAGAGATCAAAATCTGAAAGGTTGCCAGTATTAGCCCAAGGTTTTGATTCAAGAGTTACACACAGAACAATGGGTTCTTTGCCTTCTAGCAAGGCATAAACGTGACCCATCTTTAGGTCTACTTCGAATGCAGCCTCGTCTCGCTGGATGAGTATACGATTTCCCCGTATTTTGAAGCCTTCGGATTTCAGTAATTGTTTTAGTCCTTCGAGGTTGCGTTCATGTGTAGCTTTCGGTTTTCCTGTTACCAGAAGGTCACGTTTTCGTCGAAGATCATGCATCCATTGATCGGTTTGTGGTTCATTACTCGTTTCCGAACCCGAAGAAGATTTCTTAGAACGTGACGATGGATTGATGAAAATGCACTCCCCAAATTGGAGAATTGGTTTCGTTAGTCTTGTACATGGATATGAAGCTAAGTGGAGGACACTACATGAATCCTCCAATATTAGCTGATGCTTTAGCGATTTCAACATAGGCGCCTTGGACATCGCCTTGAGGAGAGACATAAGCAACCACATAACCCTTATCTCGAGCTGCTGTGATAACGATTGATCCCTGACCACGAACATTAGTAGCGACCAAATGGTGGTCAGTCGCTTGAATTGTGCTGTATTTGACGCCTTGTATTGTGACACTAGGTGGCTTGCTTTGAATTGCTGAAAGAATTTCTGCTCCTGTTATAGTCCAGTTGGGAGTTGTGAAAAGGACGGTTCCGTCATTTCTGATAACAGAAACTGCCATGATTGTACTGTCGACTTGTTGCATATAATTGATCCAGGCTTGAATATTTTCAGACATTTAGTGCCTACACCTCTCACTGCCAGAGTACAGTTAATATAATAAGACATTTTTGAAATCGCTTACTAAAAGGTTCTGGCAGATAGTGATGATTGAACCGCATAATAAGGGAACCTTACTAAGAATTCGTGTAAAGCCTCGTTCAAGAAAACAAGCCATTATTCTAAATGAGGAGTGTTCTGTTCATGTTAAAGCTGTACCAACTCGTGGACAAGCGAATCTGGAAGTTGTAAAAGTGATTGCTAAGGCATTAGACATTCAAAGTAGTCGAGTTCATCTCATCTCTGGGAAAGCGGCTTACAACAAAATCATCTTAATAGAAGAAATGGATCCGAAATCGGTATTAGAAGCATTAAGGAACTCTTCACTTACTCTTTGATCTTTATTTGCGATTGATAAGAACTAATTATATCTTCGGTAGATGTGGCTTCCTCCGGAGATTTATCATAGCGCCAAGTACCATCAAACCGAGGAAACCGGATGGCTAGCCCTTCATTTGGTGCTATTTGGTTAAACGCACAAGTGTGTACAGGGCTTCGTGTGATTTCGTCACCTACAACTTGAAACACGATGGCAGGTCTAAACCAAACGTCGGCTTTCATTTTTGAATCAACCAGAGCATCTTTCTGTTTAAGCGCGTATGGTTCAAAACGTTCTGGTAATTGCTCAAGTTCTTCGTCACTAAAACCTGTCCCGACTTTGCACACGGTTTTAAATTCGCCACTCTCCTCATCACGAACCGCGGCTAATAAAGCGCCATAGGTTTTGGCACGACGTCCTCTGCCCCAAAAAGCTCCAACCACCACAAGGTCAACAGGACCTATTGCCTGGGCCTGGTATGATTCTTTTAATTTGACCCACAGCCAGCTTCGAGCCCCTGCACGATAAATAGAATCAGATCCAGTGGATTTCACAATCAGGCCTTCCCCACCATGATTAATTGATTCGCGGAACATCTTTTCAATTTCAAAAGGGCTAGATTGTACCTGTGCGGGAACAGGTCGAGCATAATCGTTCTTATTTATGATTTGTACCAGATGTTTTCGCCGAGTAGGATATGGTTGGTGTGTTAGATCAGTTCCATTGACAAATAGACAATCAAAGAAGAATACTGCAACCGGGATTTCTTGAACCATTTCTTCGATCTTATATTTTCTTCTCCTTCGCATCAGGATCTGAAATGGAAGGAGTTTTTGTGGATCTTGCTTGTCTACAGCTACGGCTTCACCCTCTATGATACAATCTTTTGCTTTGATATTTTTGAGTATTAGCTGCACAACATCGGGATACATCTGAGTAATTTGTTCAAGCCGACGAGAGAATATTATGATATCGTCACCTTGTTTATGAATCTGCATTCGCTCCCCATCGAGTTTCCATTCACTTGCCAACTTACCTTCTAATTTCTCGAAAATTTCTTGAGGAGTCGAAAGTTTTTGGGCAGCCATCATACGAATTGGTTTTCCGACCTGGACCTTTACCTTTTCAATGCCTTCAAGTCCCTCAAAAGCAATAAGACCAGCAATGTACCCCAAATCACTTGTTATATTGTAAGCACGCTCAATCGCATCGCGATGTTCTTTTCCACCAGCAAAGGCTTGTGCGAGGGCATCGATAACAGTCATCTCAGCGATACCAAGACGTAACGTGCCAGTGACGGTACGGAGCAAATAACGTGCCTCAAGTGGAGTTGATGCGTTAATTAGACCAGCTAGAGTGCGAACCTTAAGGTCGGCACTTCCTGATCCCTGAGCGGAGGCAATTTTCACTAATGAGTCGTAGACTTGTTGTATTGACAGAGGAGTTTGAAATAAAGCAGTTTGGCGTTTTGATTCAAGTAGCTTTTCAATTGCAGTACCGATATCCCCAGTAGTATTCACAGTTTCTGTTACTTTTTTATTACTGATTCCAAGGGCAATTGCAATTGCGTTAATTGCCATTTTTTCAGCGATTCCTATTTCTGGTTTTCCAGTCCAGTCAGGATAGAGTTTGCCTTGAGTTAGATATGCAACCTGTTCTATTGTTTCTGCATTAGTGTTAATTGCAAAGTGCTTTAGGAGTTCACCAAGTATGTCTGTCATTTCTAATCGTTTCGTAGTTTTTTCTATTCGGTAATAATATTGACAAATCTCTCGATACAGCATTTTATCTCTCTCATAACTCAGATACCTAATCAAAGAAAAAGATAGTTACAAGAGTATCTGATAGTAACAGAAATCTTTTGTCTTTCAATATAGTATTTAAAAAAGACAATGCCGAAATGTCTGATTTGTCAACAAGTAGATGGATTAGCTGAAGTTCTTCCCGTATGTGCATCTTGTTTACGATCTAGACCAGATGAATCAAGCGAAATCATTCAAGGTGCTCATAAATGGCGTTCATACTTATTTGAATTACCTGAAATCGTCTATGAAGAAAAAGATGGGATTCAGTGCAAAGTGTGTGCAAACGAGTGTCGTATTCCTGAAGGTGAAAAAGGGTATTGTGGTCTCCGGCTGAATCAGAACGGACGACTTGTTCAAAAGGTCTCAGCTACAAGGGCTTTATTACATTATTATTTGGACCCTCACATAACAAATTGCTGTGCATCATATTTCTGTCCAGGAGGAACCGGAGTTGGATACCCGAAATGGTCCATGAACCCTCGTCCAGAATATGGCTTTTCAAATCTTGCGGTATTTTTCTATGGATGTAGTTTAGATTGTTTGTTTTGTCAAAATGTGTCCCATAAACGCATTGCTCAGGGAACCTTAGTAAAACTAGGGGACCTTCTATCTGTCATTGAAAACAACTCGAAGATATCCTGTGTGTGTTATTTTGGTGGATCACCAGAACCTCAGCTACCATTTACAATACGCTTCATGGAAGAATGTAAGAGTCATTTTGAACAGCGAATACTTCGTCAATGTGTTGAGATGAACGGTCATGGTAATCCGTCGTTGATTAAGAAAATGGGAAAAATGGTAGAAGAGAGTGGCGGAATAGTAAAGTTTGATTTGAAAGCTTTTTCAAATCCGATATATCGAGCACTTTGCGGCATTTCAAAGGAAACGATATTTGATAATTTCGCAATGCTAGCGGATACACTCGGCTTTGGAGAAAGAAAGTACACGCCGTTAATGGCAACTACATTATTAGTTCCCCATTATGTTGATGAGTATGAAGTGACTGAAATTGCTCGATTTCTTAAAAGCTTGAATCAACCATCTATTGAATACAGTCTCCTGGTTTTTCATCCAAGTCATCTCATGCGAGATCTACCTATTACCCCCTTAGACCAGGCACAGCGTTGCTACAATGCGGTCAAGCGTATATTAGGCAAACCACCTCATGTTGGAAATATAAGCTTACTAAGTGGAAATCTTGAACTCGAGTGAAATTTGTTGTAAGCACTAGAGAAACGCTTATATTGAAGCGAAAAGTGCAACATCCTTACTTTTAGCAAAAGAGGTGACCCACTATGTCATTGGGTGGAACCCCAATACTATTGCTCAAAGAAGGTACAAAGCGTGAACGTGGCCGTGATGCACAACATAATAACATAATGGCGGCCGTAGCAATCGCAGAAGCTATCCGTACAGCACTTGGTCCCAAGGGACAAGATAAGATGCTCGTCGACAGCTTCGGAGATGTTACAATTACTAATGATGGTGCTACTATTCTAAAGGAAATTGATGTAGAACATCCTGCTGCAAAGATGATTGTGGAAGTTGCAAAGACCCAAGATGATGAAGTGGGAGACGGAACAACTTCCTCCGTTGTATTAGCAGGAGAACTGCTCAAACAAGCTGAGATGCTTATTGATCAGAAAATCCACCCCACTGTAATCGTGGAAGGATATCGTAAAGCAACTGAAAAAGCTCTTGAAGTTTTGGATTCCGTTGCCTTGGATGATTCAAGCGATGCAATGCTCAAAAAAGTCGCAATGACATCCATGCAATCCAAGGTTGTCTCTGAGTTTCGGAAATTCCTATCCGATTTAGCAGTAAGAGCCATTCAACGTATCACAGACACCGTTGATGGAGCTAAGAGCGCAGATATTGATAATGTCAAGGTAGAGAAGAAACAAGGTGGAACAATTCGCGATACGATGTTCATTGAGGGCATCGTCCTTGACAAAGAAATTGTCCACCCTGGTATGGAAAAAAGCGTCTCGAATCCAAAAATCGCTCTTATTCAGAGTGCCTTTGAAGTAGAAAAAACAGAATTCACAGCAAAAATCGATATCCGAGAAGTCTCGCAAATGCAGGCTTTTCTGGATGAAGAGGAACGAATGCTTCGAGAAATGGTGGCAAAAGTCAAAAAAATCGGTGCCAACGTTGTACTCTGCCAGAAAGGCATTGATGACGTAGCACAGCACTTCATGGCACAAGAGGGTATCGTGGCTGTTCGCCGAATCAAAGAAAGTGACATGGAGAAACTAGCACGAGCTACTGGTGGAAAGCTGATTTCAAATCTTGATGAGCTAACTAAGAAAGACTTGGGTACAGCCCAACTTCTAGAAGAACGCAAGATTGCGGATGACAAAATGGTCTTTGTCGAAGGCTGCAAGAATCCTAAGGCTGTTAGTATTCTTCTTCGAGGAAGCACTGATCTCGCAGTTGATGAGGCAGAGCGAGCATTACATGATGCACTCTGTGTGATTCGTAACGTCGTAGAGGATGGGCGAGTTGTTGCTGGTGGAGGTTCACCTGAAATTCAGGTTGCCCGACAACTTCAAGAGTATGCTGAAAGTCTTCCTGGTCGTGAGCAACTTGCTGTCATAGCATTTGCTGAAGCAATGGAGATTATTCCTAAGACACTGGCTGAAAACGCAGGTCTCGATCCGATTGATATCATTGCAGACCTTAAAGCCCGACATGAAAAGGGTGAGGTTTCCGCGGGTGTTGATGGGATTAAAGGCAAAGTCGGTGATCTTGCAAAAGCTAATGTCTGGGAACCTTTAGTTGTGAAGCGGCAGGCTGTCAAGTCTGCAAGCGAAGTTTCGCAAATGCTTCTACGCATCGATGATGTAATCGCATCCAAGGGTATGGAAGGCGGTGGCGGCCCTGGGGGGCCTCCCGGTGGCGAAGACTTCGATGAATAAAATCGGATAAAAAAGAGGCGGAAAATGTGCCAAAGAAAGGACCTGAAATCGGTCCTAAACGAATGACCCGATACGAAAAATCCCGGGTAGTGGGATCTCGTGCACTTCAAATATCGATGGGCGCCCCAATACTAACACGAATAACTTCGGATATTAATGACCCAATCCGGATTGCAGAATTGGAGCTACAGAAACGAGTTCTCCCAATTACTATTAGACGGAAATTACCCTCCGGTGCATTCGAAGACGTGGCTCTAGTCGACCTTGTCGATTAGATACTCCGTCCTCATCCTTTCTTTTATTTCGTTATTGAATTCGCTAGTTTTTCTGCTATATTAGCAAGAGTACAAACCTTGTACTAGTAGCCCGCTTCTTAAATGTTCGAAACCCTTTTTGCAAACTAGAAATAGGCTAGGTACTAATATTAAACAGATCATCTTCAGTTCGGTGCTGAGAATGAAACGCTTTCTTTCGTTTAATGAGCTCAAATCACTAAGTTATGAAGAAATCGAGTCGATACAAAATCGAAAGTTCCGTGCTTTTATCCGATATCAGGTTTATCCGAATCACCCATTTTATCGACGACTCTTCAAAGAGAATGGAATTGATCCATTCGATCTCAAAGTGCCCACTGACTGGGGTAAATATGGACTGCCCCTAGTAAGGAAAGCTGATTACAAAGACAATCTTCGGGAATTTGTGTTAAATCCCCAACAAGTCGATGGACAAGAACGGGATTCGGCGGAAGCTATCAGAAACTTGTTGGATTACTACAAGGAAGCTGGATTTAAGGATGAACATAGTTTCGTTTTTCGTCGTGGACTAAAAGTCAAACTTCGAATTGGAAAAGAAAAAGCTACTAATGAACTCCTTGACCATGTTAAGCACCAGTATTCCCCACGTTTCTTCTGGTTTTCATCGGGACGTGCGTCTGGACTTCCTTCGCCAGTGTTTCTTACACATTACGATAACGAGTTAATGTTGAACAATATGGCTAAATCCGGAAAAATGGCAATTGATCCATTTGTGAAAGATGGATTTGAACTCCGTGCTATGAATCTATTTCCATCTGCCCCTCATCTCGGCTTCTTTGGTGTGGATGGTGGATTGCTTCAAATGGCAGATTTTATTGTTCGTTCAACTGCAGGGGGAGCAATATCTACGGATAAACTTGTTCAGCTCGCCGAATTATTCAAAGTTACAGGTTTTGCAGCGATGCCCGGATATTTGCGAAATATCTTCTGTCGGGAATTACTTCACCAAAAACCGAAATTAGAAAAACGAGGAATCATCCTCTTAGCAGGTGAGCGTATTTATGACAGAGTAATTGATGACATTAAAGCTAACTTTGCAGAGGTTGGTATGACTGAAAGCCGCGTAATTGGTGGGTGGGCTGCAAGTGAAACCAAAATTGGAGTAGCTTGCCAATGTCAAGAAAAAGGTGGATATCATAATCTTTCTCCTCTGGCGTTCGCTATTCGTTTTGTCAAATTTACAGATGATGCTGGTGGCTATGAATTTACTAGTCCGGAAGAAGGAGGTTATATTACCATCTTTCATGTCGATGGCCGTTCATCGATGTTTGAGGGCTATTTGATGGGTGATCATGTAGACAAGGTGACAACCGGTAAATGTCCTCATTGTGGATTAGAGATGCCTTGTTTCTTTAATATCTCCAGAGAATCCGAAATTGGTGCTCAAATGCATGTAATGGGAATTGCTGAAGAGAAAATTAAGGGTGCAACCGTTAACCTGACAGCATTGCGTGAGTCTTTGTTAGCAATGAGCCAAATTCATGAGGCTCAGATTATTGTGAGTAAATCAAAGCCTGATGATCCTTATTCAATGGATGTCCTTTCCTTGAATATTGTATTGAAGTCAGGAGCTAACCAAACTGAAGCCAAACGTATGATTCAAAAATTGACGAAAACTGAAACTGAGATTACACCAATAATTAATTTCATGGATTTAGACACGTTGTTGGAGCAGGCTGGTGGGCTGAAATTCCAGGAAATAGTAGATTCCCGCATTAAGCCAGCTTAGATGATCACTTGAAGAAAATGGAGCCTCGGGCGGGGATTGAACCCACGACCAGCAGCTTACTCGACCACAAAGAAAAGAAGTTTACGAGGCTGTCGCTCTACCACTGAGCTACCGAGGCGCTGTAGATGAGTTGAATAGGGAGACCCAAAAAGATTTCGACTTAGTAGTTAATAATAGCACTTGAAGGGATTGTAGATGTCGAAAAAGACGAATAAACTTCGTGATCTTGGCGAAAGAGGATTAATCCGTTGGTTTCAGGATTTAATCACTCCTTATGATAAAGCGCTTCTCTCTGGAATGGAGGATGCAGTAGCTGTACCTCTTAATGATGAAGCCATCATCGCGAATAGTGATATGCTGGTTGGATCAACTGATGTTTTACCTGGGATGTCTGCTAGCGAAATTGCGTGGAAAGCTGGAGTTATGGGATTAAGCGATCTAGCTGCAAAAGGAGCCATACCTCTTGGTGTGATATTTTCCTTAGGTTTACCAACAGATACAGAAACAAATTTTGTTGCGGCAATTGTTGGAGGATTAAATTATGTGTGTCGTGAGCATGATACATATTATCTCGGAGGGGATACTAATCAATGCCTGGACCTGGTGATTGACTGCACAGCAATTGGAAAGGTACCTCGGAATCAGATTCTTAGGCGAAGTGGGGCTAAACCGGGTGATTTGATTGCTACCACAGGCAACTTTGGGTATACTGGGGCATTATTTGAGGCTTTGTTACGGGGTTGTTCTGAACCCGCTGGACTCGTTGCACAAATTCGTGAGTCAGCATTACATCCGAAAGCTCGATTAAAAGAAGGCCAGATACTAGCTCAAAGCGGTTTTGTTTCTGCTTCGATAGATAGTAGTGATGGGCTTGCATGGTCTTTGTATGAGCTGTCTTCGGCAAGTCGAGTCGGATTCCAACTTGATTATCTTCCTATTCCAGAAATATGTGAGAAATTCGCATCGGCGAATGATTTAGATCCAGTTGACCTTGCCTTATATGGAGGAGAAGAATTCGAGTTAATTGTTACTATGGCACCTGAGAAATGGAATGAGGTAGAGACGAAAGTTCAGCAAGTTGGAGGATCGCTCATTCGGATTGGTAGCATACTTGAAGAACCAGAGAAAGTCTTACGGATTGACGGAAAAGAAAAACCAATTGAGCCGAAAGGATATGAACATTTTTCGGATTAAAGGAAATGGCGGGCTCGGGGGGATTTTCGGACAAGATTATTTGCTTTCGAACCCCCGACAATCGGGTTTCTCCAATGAAATTGGCTTAAGAGCCCGACGCTCTGCCTGGCTAAGCTACGAGCCCGTATTTGAGCAATTTTTCTACTACCATTTTAAAACTTTCTGAAAAAGGGATGAGCCCTAAGATTTTATAGTTTCAAGTCTAGAAAGGCGAATAACATGACGAAAAAGCGAATTCTTATTGCGGGCACTTTTGATATTCTTCATCCGGGCCATGTTTTTCTTATAAACGAGGCTGCAAAGCTTGGTGAAGTTATTGTAGTAATAGCCCGAGATGAAAATGTGCTCCATACTAAAGGACATCCGGTTATTGTACCTGAGAAACAACGTTTGTTTATGGTTGAAGCATTGAAAGGAGTCACTAAAGCTGTTCTTGGTAATCCAGGGTATGATTATGTAAGCATTGTTGAGGAGCTACATCCGGATATTCTAATGTTAGGTCCAAACCAAAATATTTCACTAGAGAAAATCCAGAACAGACTTAGTGAAAAGGGTATGAAAACCAAGGTTGTCCGACTAGACCAACTATTCGATGAATTTCCCTTGAATAGTACAACACGAATTATTGAGAAGGCAATGTCAAATCAGAAAGATCGAATTTCACAGTGATAATATCACCGTCGGTGACATTGAGGTTTTGCCTCAAACTTATTGGTGCTATGATTTCTACAACATTAGATTGATGATGTGTGCGCTCAATCAAGAGTACAGCAGCCGTTTGCTCCCCATTTACCGTAGCTGGGTAACAAGTAACAGGCCCAAAGCTTCGATCACCAGTCAAGAAGCCGTGAATTTCAATACCAAGGGTCGCTTTGAGTAGATGAAATTCATTAACGTCTGTTTCGGTGAGTAGTTGGATATTAAGAGTTCCAGGATAAGGAGTGTAGCCCAGCAGTCTACGAAATTGTTTTCGATAACCTTCTAACTGGATGTAATAGGCACCTTCTCCTAATCCGGTTAGGATTCTTCCTCTAAAGCTTCGGTATCGTTTCTTGGTCATTGCCATTTCTAAGATGGATTGGACTTTCGTTAATTCAGAGATTCCTTTCTGTTGGATTTTGATTAATTGCCCACGGTTGTTGAGAACGCGTTGAATTAAGCCACGTTTTTCCAATTCTAGCAGTCTTCGGGAAGCAGTCTGCTGACTGATTTGTAAAAGCTGGGCAATCCGAGATGTGGAGGTGCGGATATTATTTGTTACAGCACCCAACTGAGCCAAAGTTAGAAGCGTGAACCACAGTTGTTCTTTCATGAAAATCATCATTTTTGTTTAAGTTTTTGACGTTCCTTAGTTGCAATATTGTGTGCAAGACGGATTGGTTCAGGTAGGCGATACTTCGTGATACACTTTTTTGTCAATTTTACTGCTTCTTTTAGAGAAACCCGATGCCCCGTACTGATGTAAATTGGGTTACACCTAGGTTTGGATACATATCGTGCACCAACAACTTCATCATTGAGGATAATGGTATCATAGGATTTCGGGTTAGATTTTATTGTTCCACACAGATGACTTTTTGCCACCCCAATTGTTGGAGTATCCCGTAAAATTCCAAAGTGGCTAGCGGCTCCAAGCATTCGAGGATGTGCCTTACCATGTGCATCTACAAAACAAAGATCGGGAGTTTGTGAAAGGGAATTATAAGCTAATGATAAGGGGGGGTACTCTCGAAAAGACAGAAATGTTGGGATGTATGGAACTTGAGTTTGAACATAGACGATTTGGTGTTCAAGTTGCTTTAACTTAGGAAAGGTCAGTAGAACAGCAACGCCAATAGCAGTATGTTTGTAATAAGAGACATCTAGCCCGCATACAGTCCGGGGAGGATTATGAAAGTCATCCTGTTCAATAAGTCGCGAAACTAAATCTAGTTGGACTTCACGTGCCCTTGTGGTAGAAAACTTTGTAGGCAGGGAAGATAGCCTCCATTAATTTCCAAGTGAGTTTTGTAATGAGGTAATTCCTGCAAGTAGCCGACGATTTTCAATTGCTGTACTGAGATCTGCGCGTGTTCGTTCTATAAGACCACGAGCAACGTCTGTTTTCCTTCGAATCCCAGGTGTTAATCCACGCGGAAAATCAAAGGTCATCAGTATTTCGTATATTTGTCCCATTTGGCTAAATGCTCTTTTAGCTTCGTCTAAATTATCCTGACTTAGAGAATCAATTGAATACCGACGAAGTTCGCCTACAAGGTCCCCCAGTCCTTGAAGATAGCCAATATCACTAACACCGATTTTTTCTGGGTTCGGAAGCTCCTCATTATGGCGAAACGCCAAAAGGAGCGTAGCCTCAGTAACTTCGCCTTCAGCGTCATGAACAAGTCCAATTACAGGAAGTTGACTCAATTTTTTAAGATGCTTCTGAGCGGCTTTCAACATAGATTGAGCATCTTCTAGTGAAGTCCTAGCCTTCTTCATCTCATTTTGATGTATAGCAGAAATCGCTTTTCGAGTTTCTTTAAGCACCTTGTGCATTTCATTGATCAGCAAATCGCGAGATGTGTTTTGGGATGCTAGATTTGAATATATACTATCGCCTATGGTTTTGAGATTCAAAGTTGAAAGCTCCTTGCACAGATTCGGGTTTGTGTTGGTGCTGTGAAAACAGAATACTTAAATGATTGGCTCTGGCTGAATCATCGGTTGGTCCCGTGGTTTCTACCGATTTAGCTAAAATTTATCGCCGGCAACGCTATCGGTTCATTGGTAGAAATAGCGTTCTAAAGAAATGTTACCACCTCCACAAAGCACTAACCCAGCAACGGCCATGCTATAAACAGACTTTCTATGGCACAATTAGTACTCATAGATGCATGCAATTATCACCCACTCTTCAATGCAATCAGTCCTGCCGATTCTGCTGGCGCTCTATGCCAGGAGATGAGGGATACCCCAGCCGGTTACCTAAGGAAATCCCAGATAATCCTGATGAGATCTTAGATAATGCGGTAATTGAACAACGCAAAATTCTAGATGGATATAATCCAGTTTGCCATCCTAAAGTTCTGCCAAAGATGTATGAAGAAGCACGAAATCCCAGACATGTTGCCATTAGTCTTGTTGGAGAACCAACAGGTTATGAGCGCCTTTCAGAATTAATTCAAGAGTGCAAGCATCGTGGTTGGACTAGTTATCTAGTTAGCAATGGTACAAATCCACAGGTGCTTCAAGAAATTCAAGAACCGACTCAATTATACATCTCTTTTGTGGCTCCTGATAAAAAAACACATCAAGCACTTTGTCGCCCCTCCATTCCCAAGGCTTGGGACCGCCTCCAAGATTCCCTAAGCCTACTTTCAACATTTTCCTGTCCTAGCGTCGTGCGAATGACACTTGTTGCTGGACGCAACATGCACAACGTTTCTCACTATGCAAAAATCCTCGATGCGTCTCAGCCAAATTTCATTGAATGTAAGGCGTATATGCATGTTGGCGGAAGCATGCAACGCTTATCTCGCGAGAACATGCCTAGTATGAAAGAAATCCGAGATTTTGCAGAAAAACTAGCAAATGAATCGGAGTATACGATGGTAAATGAAGATACAGTAAGCAGAGTCGTACTATTAACGAAGAACTAATCGTATGTGTCTCAATCCGCTAATGAGATGTGTTTTGATTCCATGCCCTTTCTTGTGACTACGAGAAGATCGATTCCGTCACCGGACATGGCATCACGCCGTGTGGCAGATCGAATTGCTTTCACAGCGAGCTCCATTGCTTCAGCTTTCGTTAAATTTTCACGATAATTCGCTTCAAGTACTCCTAACACTAACGATGTAGCAGTGCCCACAGCTGCATATTTCTCTTCAATCAGTGAGCCTGCGAGATCAAGACTGTAAAGGTGAGAGCCCGTCTGGTCAACGCCACCGATTAGTGTCTGGGTGAGATAGGGCATATATTTTCGGCTGAACAAGATGTTTGACAGGAGTTGGGCTGCTGCGTTGACGGTGATAGGTCTTCGATTTTCAAGTTCGAAGAGGCTGGATTCTGCAGTGAGAAACGATGAAAGCATTTGGTAATCACCGCTCACTCCAGCACTACCTACGATGATGTTATCAGTTATAGAAAATACTTTCTTACCTGTTTTACTTACGACGGTATAACCCCAGAGTACCCGTTTCTCGGCTCCGATGACTATCCCATTCTCGAAAGTTATGCCAACGGTGGCTGCACCAAAGAAAGGCGTTAGATCAGATTGACTGCACATTTTCTTTTACCTTCTCAGCTAACGTAGGAAAGCAGTTAAAAAATCTTTGTGACTTGCTTCACATTAGAGTTGTGAGTTCAAGTGAACCCATTTACCGGTTTAAAGTATATTCCTAACACCAAAGAGTTACTCGATGTTGCTTTCGCCCGAGCTGCAAAAGTGTCACTCCCTAAATCCAAGAAGGCTCCTTACATACGGGCGCGAGAAAAAGAAATTGCTAAACTTAACAAGGTTGATGACATACTCACAACTAGATTAGAAGAGGTTGTCAAGCGATTCCCGAATTTTGATAACATAGATCCATTTTATCGAACACTAGCTGATACCGTTGTAACAATTGATGAAATTCGACAGGCTCTAGCCTCAGTGACATCAGCAGTTCGTATTATTAAGGGAATTATTCGTGATGCTAATCGAAATTTACGAAAGGCGAAGACGACTGCAGAGGCACGTAAACTAAGAAGTGCAGCCTATGGGCGGATTTCATCAGTAATGAGAAAAATCGATGCGCGCTTGATTACCATTCGAAAAGCCGCGTTAGAATATCGCCGTTTTCCATCAATTAATCTGCAACTCCCTGTGATTGTGATTGCAGGTTCTCCCAACGTGGGGAAAAGCTCACTTGTCGCACTGATGTCTACAGCTACTCCGGAAGTTGCAGAATACCCATTTACAACGAAAAAAATTAGTGTAGGGCACGTTAACATTGATTCCATCGAAGGCCAAATCCTTGATGTGCCTGGATTACTTGACCGTCCAATGAAAGAAAGGAACCCAATTGAGCAACGCGCAATAGCTGCTATTCAATACCTTGCAGACGTGATTATCTTTCTAATAGATCCCACCTTAACATGTGGCTATGAGATTTCTAGCCAAATGGGATTACTAAATGAAATCCGAAAATCGTTTCCAGAGATTGAAATATTTCCAGTTATCAACAAAATAGATATCGCCTCACTGGAAGAGGTTCATCGTGCAAAAAACCTGATTGATGAAGCAGCAGTTCCGATAATTAGCACTGTAACTGAAGAAGGTGTGGATCAATTATTGCATGATGTAATTAAGCAATCAACGAAAGTTACTGAGAAATTACTTCTCCTTCAAAACCAATCCCTTTAACCTTGATTTTTGACCTAGTGCCAAGCTTCCCTTGTATCTCGAACTTTATGTCAAGAAACTGCTCAACTATGTGAATGTTTGTAATTGTATGCAGGGTAAGTTTTGAAATTGTGATAGTGGAAGTGCCATTTGCAAGTGCGATATACGGAATTAACATATCTGCTTGGAATTGGTCAACTGAAGCATGAGTAGCCAACTCGTCGAGAAGTGATCGAGCCGCAGATTCTCCTACTTTTTCAGCCTTTAAACCCCGACGTCCTAATGCATCAGCTCCAATGATTCGATTCGGCGAATTTTTTGCGAAGAGAGAGATACCACTTCCAGGAGAATGAGTATTTTGAATATGCTCGATTGAAATTATGTCTACAGAGTGTCCAGTCTCAGTAAGTAGGTTTTTGGCAGCTCCAGCTTGCCTTTCAGCAATATGCCGGGGAAGTGATCCACAATGAGATATTCCAGTAATTATTGGGAGAAGTTTTTCATTAGTTAATGAAAGTGATTGGAGTTTTTTGATTGGTGATAGTTCGGTCTTTACATGACCACCACCACGAGGGTAGTATCCGCGTTTTGAGATTTCAATCTCCCCAAGAAAACCCATTTGCTCAAGTCGGGGTAAGAGAACGTTTTTGAGATAATCTATTGGAGGACTCCACGCGACGTTTGTTCCACCAGTTAGCTTTGCAGTTATTGGGTGTTTACAAAATGGGGCTACAATCATCAACCCTTGTAGAACAAGGCTAATGGCTCCAGCCGTACCGATATTAACTATTAGTGAACCTCCTTGCTTTTTTTGGGGAAAAAATTCGATTCGTTTTGATCCTTCGTGTGTTCCTTTTACCTGAGCTTTTGTTAACTCTTTGATAGCTAATATTCCGTGAAGGTGTTGTGGACGCAGTCCAGGGGTTGTTCGTTTTGCACGTATTTTATCGACAATAAGTTGTTGACCTAAAACAGCAGCAAAAGCTATGGCAGACCGAAGGATTTGCCCTCCCCCTTCCAGAACGGAGCCATCAATTTCAACAACCATTTTCCGTCACATCAATTGCTTTATAGAGGTTTAATTAAAGTGCTTATGTGATAACAGTGATTGGTATTGGATCAATCCAAGCTAAGGCGAATCGGTGGATAGCATTTGCTATCGAAATGGAGACCAACAATCTTGTTGCCTGTACTTCGTCGAACCAATCAGAGAATGAGGCGCGAACCAATTTGGAAGAAACCCTTCGTCGTTTTCGACGCCTTCATGAATTTGATAAAACTCAGTTGGTTTCAAGATCTTCACAAGTAAGCAGCCGACTTGTCCAACTTCTTGAAGGTAAGGGTCAACCTTTTGCTCTAAACGAGATTTCACAAACGAATTGGTCTCGGGCTCGTCTATCAATCTCAAAGCAATTGCTAAAGGTTCCACGTGGTAAAGTCATTTCATATGGTAGTCTCGCTAAAATAAGCAACTCCTCACCAAGAGGTGTGGGGTCAGTGATGCGAAGTAACCCAGTTCCTTGGGCTGTTCCATGCCATCGTGTGATTCATTCAGATGGTACCTTAGGAAAGCTTGGTGGAACAACTAGTGGTACACAAGAAAAATCACGGATTCTTCGAGCAGAAGGAGTAATCGTTAGGGATAATAATACCGTTGATCGCAAATGCTTTTTGATTTAGAAGTGGTGAAATCCGGTGAAGCAACCAGCTCTTTTCATTGGAAGATTTCAACCATTTCATAATGGACATTTGCTGGCCATAAAGAAAATTCTATCAAAGGAAAAATACCTGTATATTGTAGTCGGTAGTGCCCAGTCAGGGTATACTCCTAAAAATCCGTTTACTACAGCAGAACGAATCGTTATGCTACAACGAGTTCTAGAACAGCTAGATGTTCCTTGCTCTCGATATCTTATCATACCCGTTCCTGATGTTCATAATTTTACACTTTGGGTTAATCATGTTAAACAGTATGTGCCTCCATTTGGTGTTGTTTACACTGGGTCGGAAACGGGTGCAACTCTCTTTTCAAAAGAAAATATTGCAGTTGAAAAAATTGTGCTCTTCAAGAAGAAAAGCCACTCAGGAACTGAAATCCGCCGTAGGATTCGTCAAGGAGAAGAATGGAAATCGTTAGTGCCAAGTGTTGTCGCTGAATTTATTTTAGAAGTCGATGGAATAACCCGATT
>JBHLPH010000082.1:0-2538 GCA_048939625.1 Promethearchaeota archaeon | reverse complement strand
AAGGATCGAATTCTCTCTTGGGGAACCCTCAGCAGAGCGCTCTTCTATGGTGGCATCATGGCATCCATAGTTGTCATCATCTACTACCAGAATCTTGGCCTGCCAGAAGATAAGATCAGGACACTGATGTTCGTTTCTCTCATCGTGGTCCAGTGGTTCAGCGTCCAGAATTGCAGATCCCCCACCAAGTCAATCCGAGAGATGGGAATCCTTCGGAATCGATACATACTCGTCGTCTATCTCATCGACATCATACTGGTTGGAATCCTCTTTGTGGTCCCCGCGCTAGCAGCAATCTTTAGACTTGTACCGCTTGCTTGGTATGAATGGCTAGGAGTGGTCTTGTTTGGATTCATGGTTGTCCTCCTTGAAGAAATAAGGAAGCTCGTGGCAAAGAGGCGGCGCAAGGACTAGACAGACGCCTTTCCATAGGCGTCAGGAAGGCGGATACCAGCCCTTTCTTCTTCTACCTGAAAATCTAATTTTCGTGCATTCTTTTAATTGGTACCAGACTATTTTTTGCTGTGTTATTAGCGTTTTTTCTACTTTCGAAGGCATATACGCTATTCCTATCCTTGTACGAAAGATGTTTTGTTTTATTTTGTGTCACAGAATTGGATTTTACATTATTCGTTTGAGTTTTCAAAACAAGGTTGATGCCAATTGGCTTGTCGACCAATAGTCATACGAAATTGGGGAGGCAGACACGCAACACAAATATCATCTTTATTCGGTAGCGGAAAGCCACATTGACAGTGTTGATCAATTTCTGAGTTTAATTCTTTAAGCAATTTAGTGCACTAACATTTCATGTTGTTTTTCGCGTTCCTCTGAGGCTGCTAGTTTTTTGGGAACGAGTTCCTCAAGGCGGTCGGGCTCGGAGAGGATTTCACCATTTTCATCAACGGCATAACAGGCTCCCTCAATCATCTGAGTGTGCAGTTGCCCACGTGCAATGGGGTTACCTTTCAAACCAGGAGCATCTAGAATTCCTTGTTTTATGGCTAGTTCGTAGGTTGTGGGGTTCAATAGCGGATGAAGTGTGTTATCTTCAGGAAGTTCGGCTAAAACCCTGAGAAGTAGGCTCGCATCACTGACAAGTTGTTGTTTTCGGGCGAAGATCTGTGGATCTACCCGTGGGTTTGGTGTGCCGCTTCTACATTCTTTAATCACTTGCCTGACAATCTTACAGCTCGTAATCACATCATCTGCAGTTGCTGCGTGATCCGCTTCGCTGAACCCTACAACATGAACAATTGCGGGTTCTAACATCATTGAGGTATATGCTGATGCCGCTAGTTGACCTTTTGCCGCATCGAGGTCCACAGGAAAGCTGAAAAGTCCGGCTCGCACTTGGCGAATAACCTGAAAGGTATTATCTTGCAATGATTCAACCAAGGTGAGTTTAGCCCACATTTTCGCTAAATCCATAGCTGGCGATGTGCCAAGTGGAGTATTCATCATTAATTGGGCAATATAATGTTGTACGCCCATGGATTTAGCAATGAAGGCAGACCAGAATGCAGATGCCACGGCGATTGTGTCATGCGCCTGCCGTAGACTCCAATGGTGCGGTTCATTGACTTCAACAGGGATACCTTGTTTGGCATGCCAGGTAAGGTTGTTCATATTTTCTTGGATGGCTTCTGTTATGGGACGTGTGCTCCGTCCATCGAGAACACTATACCAATTAATGGGCGTTGCACACCATGCATTATGGATGGTTTTGTGGAGAAGCTTGGCCCATTTCAGGAGGTCTTGGGTGCCACTGTAACATCGGAGAAGCGGATAGTTACCCCGTCGTGAGGCAGCATACATGGCACGAAGATCCTTTTTTGTGCGAATTGGGACACCACCGGCCCCTTCGACTGAGTCTTTCATTTCGTCCGGTCGGAAGAAAAACTGTTGAGCATTTTGATCGGGACCAATTGAGAGAATATCCAAGCATTTGGCGTTAGCAATCTTTGCAATTCCTTGAATCGTTTCTTCCAGACTGGGTAGACCAAAATGGTGTCGGATCACTGGCCAAGGTTTTCGTTCTGCCATCCGTGCCAATAACGTCGTGGAATAAGTTATAGGACCCATGTGCTGAATTCTTTCCTCGAACTTTTGCGGGTTACAATCAGCGGTTAAAAACATGAGCACGTCTTCATCGGTTGACTTTCCATCAAAATAATAGTCGAAGAACCCTACTTTGCGTACTTTCTCGGTAACAGGTGTTGTGCCGCCAAAGAGCCAGGTTCGCTTTGTAAGATTACGTTTGTGTACTTCTTTTTTGAGCTTCTGTATCAGCCGATATGCCGCGGTGGGTGTAAGTCGGTAACTTAACCCGATAATTGGAGCATCAGTTTGTTCTATTTCATCGAGAATCGCGGAGATAGAGGTTGCTGGTCCTAGAAACTTCGTTTGGTAGCCTTTGGCTTTAGCCAATTGCAAGAAATTTAATGTCCCGGCAACGTGGACGCAATTCCCTAAACACGCACCCAGAATGAGTTTGTTTGCTTTTGTGGATTTACGCAATTTGGTCATTCGGAATCA
>JBHLPH010000024.1:0-26692 GCA_048939625.1 Promethearchaeota archaeon | reverse complement strand
CTGTCTGAGGTCTCATTAATCATAGAGGAAGGAAATCGGTTTGCAATCACCCAGATGCGTTTAAAATCAATATGTACCTCCTTTGCCAGTTCCTTGATCCGGACAGCAGCATCAAAGGACATTTTTGATGGATCAATGATGATAATTAGGACATCGACATTTCGATCAGTACGACGGCTCAAGTGCTCCAACCCTGCATCCATATCGAGGAGCGTCAC
Source organism: Promethearchaeota archaeon (assembly GCA_048939625.1). GTDB lineage: Archaea > Asgardarchaeota > Hermodarchaeia > Hermodarchaeales > Hermodarchaeaceae > Hermodarchaeum. The sequence continues at coordinate 26,474 of JBHLPH010000024.1, read as the reverse complement.
ATCATAATTCGTCGTTATTGTGTCCAGAATTTGCGTGAGAACCCGGTTAACAAAGCAGTAACAGCCTTCGCCCTCAGTACGTCCCATGGCAAGGAAATCGAATTGGTCTCCTTCCACAAGAGCTTCATAGACTTCTCCTTCTAAACGATCTTGTTTTGAAGTTGCTGCAGGAACAGATCCTGCATCGATATCCTCTCGGAGTTGCGTCGCGGCTTCACCCACAGATGTTTCAACAAATAAATTCAGCATTGCTGGTAGGTTCATCACTGGATCTGCATCAACGACAAGAAGCTGATGCTTAGTATGATGAAGTAAGGTTCGGAGAAGCAAGGTGGTAATTGTGGTTTTACCAGTACCGCCTTTTCCGGAAACCGAGACGACAAGTTTCTGTCTCATAGCAATCTCTTCCGTTCTATTAGCTCGTTTAAAATCACAGAACTTAACCCTTTTGCACGCGTTAGCCTCATTCTAGTGTCAACTCAAAAGTCTTAAACCTGAAATTCTATGGTACCCTTAAAGTAACTGTTCCCTGACTAATTTGATGAAAGGTGTTGGATTTGGGTTATGAATCACGACGTGTGATAGCGCTCGGTGGATCACGACGGAAAATATTTGGAGTAATCATCGTTCTGGTCATTGTAATAGGAATAATTGCAGCTGCTGTTGTTGGTATTCAAAATCTCTTCTTAGATTGGAAAATGTTGGACGTGATGTATATCACGAAAGCGGGTGTCTCCTGGTGGGCTACCTATTCGTTGAATGGGCTGCTGTTCTTTGTTGGTATTCCTATGGCGCTCATTATCACCTTTGTTGGATTGCCCTGGGAATCGAAAACATTGAACCTCGTTTTCATGAGTGACCGCATCACAGATCGGCGAGTTCCACCTTGGTACCTTGTGGTAGGATGGAAAGCCTTACTCTTTTTAGGTTCATATCTGCTGTTGACCTTCATTTTCACTGAAAACATGCGCTACGTTGCTTTACTTTTTCAAAGCTCAGCTTCAGGCGTTGGTGATTGGAGCCAGGTTGCCGGGGTGTTTCAACTTATCTTCAATCCCATGGTCCCCGCGAGTGTTGTTGCCAGTCTGACCTCAACCATTGAGGTTCAATATACAATCTTCTTCACTTTCATGACACTCCTACTCATAGTAATGGGGGTCCGGGTTGTTTTCGACCTCATTCACTACTTCGGACGGATTGGTCGCTCAACTGAATACCCAGAAATCCGTGTATTAGCTTCAATCTCATTTATCGTTGTCCTCATCCTTTTCTGGATTCTTCTTGGTGTCCCGTACATTGAAGTTGATGTAGGTACCCAGTTCTTTGTCATCCAAATTCTCATCCTCTTTGTCTTCTTCACCACAGTCTGTGCCATCTCCTTCGGGCTCACTGTATTCGGGCGATTTGGTCGCGCAGGTGAAGTCCCACGAATGAATCGAAGACTCTACACAGGACTGGGTGTCATCACAGTAGCCTTAATCGTTGGTCCTGCACTCTATACAGGATACCTTGTTGCTGGACCTATTCAGGGACAAATGTGGGAACCTTGGCACTGGGAACCACTTGTTACTAAAGAAATTCAATTCACCAACTGGGCTGGTGGACTAGATGTCACCGAGGTTCCATATGAAACGTTGACGAATAATTCTGGCGTTTCTGATGGAGAAATCTTAGGTCATAGTAGACTCTGGGACTTCGAAGCCAGCCGAAATAGGATGCGAAGCCAAACTATTGCCAATTGGATGTCGTTATCCGATAGTGATATTGTGTCTGCTGGTGGACGCGAGTATTGGATCACCCCCTATTCTCTTACTCCGCCAAGTCGTGATGACTTCCATAAAGAATACATCCTCTACACTCACGCAGAAGGTGCATCTGCCCTCGATGCTAATAGTGCCACGGGTGAATTCCTGACTGCCGGTCAGTTTCTTAGCATCTTCGGTGTGAATGCCAATTTTCCGATTTACTATGGTGAGAGTCCACCTAGCGGATTCATTGATGGGTTTGAAGGTTTCGTCCTGGTGGATACTAATATTGCACCTGAAACTGGAGTCTATAGTTTTGAAGGAACCCCTGATTATGTGTTAACGGGTGCTGAACTTGCTTTGAAAAAACTCATCTGGAGCATTGAGGATTTTAGTTTTACATGGTTGGCTTTTAGTGAACCATCAGCTAATCTATTGATGCATCGGGATATTCAAGACCGGGTCCGAGCTATCCTTTTACCCTTCATGTATAGTGACCAGGATCCTTATCTGGTATTCAATCGACTGGATCGGCAAGCCTACTACTGTGTTCCCGTGTTTAGTGGGTACCCCATGCAACTCCAATATGCACAATCGGCCTATCTTCGCCTCTTGGGTTTCGCCGTGATTAATTGTGCTAATGGGGATATCACCTGGGTCCGGAATCCCAATGCCAATCCAGCAGAATTCTTCATTGAATCACTATACGAAAACTGGTACCCCTGGGTGGATGTTCCCACCTGGCTTGAAGACCAACTTCGCTATCCAGAAGATCTCATAGACTACCAACTAGCAGTTAATTTCTATTATCATGTAACCGATCCTTGGGTCTGGCGAAATTATTCTGACTTCTTTGAAAAACCCCAAAGCCAACCCGACATCCACTACGTACTCTTTCCATTCAATGGAAGCTTACACTGGGTAGGCTACCAGGCAGTCCGCTATATCCGCCACGAAGCACAGAAAATGGCAGGATTCTATCTATTCAAGAATGGACCTGAAGTTGGAACCGGAGTATTTGCCCGAGCAGGTACGCTCGATCCATCAACCCAAGTGCCCACAAGTCCAGTTTTCGGAGTGGACGCTGCGGTAGAAAGCTTTGAACAACAGGCTCGTTCAGATCTTGTGTTAATCCAACCATATCGGATTGGAAACCGAATTCTAACGACCCTTAGTGGAAATCTGGTATATCTCTTCCCTGTTTTCGCAGAGCAAGCGCAAGGAGAGTCATTAGTTGAAACCCTCGTTTTCGTTGGGTTAGTAGACGCAGAAGACATAAACCGGGTCGCTTATGGCGAAACCGCAGCAGAAGCGTATGCCCAGTTCTTCTTCGGATACAACCAGACTGTCACTGGCGTGAACTTCGTAGAAACCAGCTTAGATCCCTTCGACATTGAGGTGGGAGAGGATGCTTCTCTCAGCTATCTTGTAAAGAATGGGAATTCAACGGCAAATGATGTTGTCATTCAGCTAGCTACTTATGGTCCGAACTTTGACATTATCTATCATAGTGCAAATGTAACTCCTACCTATTCCAGTGGGATTTTCCTCTACAACGTTGGGATGTCCACAATGTTCCCCATGGATTTGATGGGTGGAACCATTACCATCCAAGCGAAGAATCTTGATCCCGGGATACTACTAACAACCTTCATCATAGAACTACGGATACTTGTCGACGGGGTGCATACGGAGACTGAATACTTCTACCTCACCGTTCGCTCTAGCTAGCCAGCTGTAATATTCAAATTTAAATTCATAAATCATTGCATACAGAAAAGGTAAAATACGAGGTATATTCAGGCAAAAATAGTAATCGAGCCCCTTTTAACAAGATGACATCAATCCCAAAGGATGGTGTACTTTCCTCCAGTTCTGAGCGTCTAGCGGAGCCCACTATTGGCTCTGCAATGAAACTCAAGGGCTTTTCCCGGTTCTTCATAGCTAAAAGCATTCATCAAAATGCCTTAACCGATAATCCTAGCTTGATTCAAATTCGACATGGATTATATGGAATAAAGCGACAACCGACAATTACTCCATTTAGGCTAACCTTAGAAAACACCGATTGTCTAACCTTTATTCCAAGACGTGATAATACAATATTAGCAAGAACCCAAACCACTTCGCAAGGAAATTCGCGACGTTATCTGATGGTTCTATTCAATCCGTTACAGACTGAGTTTCAGCGAAAAGCCTTATCGCGAATATTTCACCGGACACCACTTATTCGTTTGAGGCCAGGTATCGTGTTATTACCTCAAATCCGAACTCGTCGTGTTCGATTATATTCACCATCTCTACTTCGCCCCAGTGAATTTATTTCCCGTCTTCTAGAGCTTGGAGCAGAGGTGTTGTATGCTCCACGATTAGAGCTAGTCCATTCTTCTGGTGATCGCATAATAGTCGAAGTAATTCAGTCAAACCTAACAAACCGCGCTCAACGGATTGTTAAGGCTTGCCGGAGCTTATTTATGAGACTGAGTACAGTCCAAAAGGAAAACGGACAGACAAAACAATTCTCCAACCAGTTTCGTCGATTACGATCACAGATGCGCTTATTTCGGAAACAGGTACAATTTTTCCATAATGAATTTGGAATCGATCTTTCCAATCTTGTTAACCGAGTCGCATCGGCAATTACAAGAGTGCATCATAGATTGAATTTGTGTGACGCATCAAAGTAAATCGAAATAGCCTTCTTTTTCAATCTTAAACTGATTTTGAGTCAAAAATCATTAACGAAAAATAATTACGTTTCATTCTTTGTAAAAAAGGATTAACAAGCGGTATTTTTTGATTTTCACCGAAAATAAACCTCATTTTTTGTACAAATATTTTGATTTAGAACCGACAGTTTGGGTACGCTGGTCGTGATTCTCATGGCTAAGAAAAAGTCAGGAAAGAAAAAGAGTAAGGGAAAGACCACTACCGAAAAGAAGGGTAAGAAATAACCCATTTTCGAGTCGGACGGACCCTCGTAGACCACGACCTCTATTCAAAGAGCAGGAGTGGTCCATTAGCCCTGCTGGATGGATAGATGTCGGATGGTTGCCTGTTGAACAACGTCATGATGAATCAAAGAAGGTGAAGAGAATGAATCCATACGAATACGGCCCTGAAGACGACGAAGAAGAAGAAGAATGGGAAGACGAGGATGAGGAGGACTGGTAACAGCCTTCTCACCCTTTCTCTTTTTTTACAACTTTTGAACTATGGAAAAACTATCAAAAGATCATTATTCTGACCACACTTCAATACCCAACCAGTCTAAAGCAAGGAATAGATTTCCGGGGACAGGAAGACCATTCATGTGAATCGCTCCCGGTTTCAAGTAGTCATCTAACACTCTGGTGAACTCAGCTGCCATCTGATCATTCAATCGGACTGTTACGGCTTTATTTTTCACCTCATATGTTGTACCCTCTGACACATGTTGTTCCATTCGAAGGACTAGCCATATTTGCCATTCGATTTCAGCCTTATTTTCTCGGGCAAATCGAAGAACATCAACGTCCTCAGGTGGATTACAGAGAAACTTTCGAGTACTTTGTCCTTGCGTTTTGAATTCTTCACGCATTGTCTGAATGGCATCACGGATCGTGGCTAAGGCTTTCTCTGAGCCATTAAACATCAGTTCGGGTAACCATTCCTGATCCGGTTCAAATCGAACTCTCCAAAGATAGAAAGCTAGTTCGGTAAAGACATGTTCCGGTTTAGTTTCTGGCAGCCTAAACACTTCCAATATCATTGAGGATTGTTGGGGATAATGTGCCAAGTCCGTATTTATGGCATTGTATTAAATGCTGTATTGTTTCAGGATCTACTTCCATCAATCGGGCTAGTGTTGCATCAACTGACACGGGTTTGTGACCAAAGATGAATTTTCCTAATGGGAATGTTTCTGGTCCATTCCATCCTTTTACTCCCACACGGGCATCTACAATCGCCAGATTGATGGGAAAAAGACGGTTCAAATCGACAATGACTTCATTAATATTTGGATGATAATAGCCCATTTTCTTTCGAGGGAGAAATCCGAACAAGTTTTTCAGCACACCAGTTATCGAGGTTAAATAGTGAGTTTTAGCTTGAGCCACGGAAATCACATAACTGTGATTTAAGAGTTCATTTGGGAGTTCGGGATTAGAGAAATATTCTCCTTCAAACGGCACAACTTTCAAGGGGCACTCACTGAGGTTAACTATGCTCAAGTCATAGCCTTCAGCCTGGAACTGTGAAACGAGATCAGAATAACCGAATTTTGTGAAAGCCTGATTCGCCCATTTACTCTGACTATCAGATTCAACAATACGAACCGAAAGAGCGGAATCCTGTTGGTAGATTAAGGAACAAAGCGTTTCGACCACAAATGGATGGGTAACTGAGTAGCCAGTATTATCTGAGATTGTACATATGTTTGGCTTGATGATAATTGGAGATTTTAAAAGCCCGAAACCACCGATTAGGTTGAGTCCTTGGGAGATTGTCTGCTTAAAATCAGGGGACGCATTTACCAAAGCAACGGATTCCATGATTGTGGAGAAATCTGTTAAAAGCTTTGTAAAAGCTTTTGGGAGGTTGTTCTGCGTTTACGAATCAAAAGACTGCAAATATTAGCGACGAACGTGAGTCCTCCAATGATGGCGATAATAAACAAAATGTCCATCAGGGGCTGCCACCGATGCACGACGGCAACCTGGAGGGGCTGGTCGAATTCAGTAGTCATGTTAATAGCGTAGATGTCGGGTGCGGGTACTGGAAGGATGAGACTACCGAACTGCCGGAATGTGCCCAACAGGAAGTTTTGAGATACGACATTAAGGTCTAATTCTACGCTTGTCACAATCTGACCAGTGCTATTTCGCACTTCAATGGTGATCCGGATATCATCATCCCACGGTGGTCCAGTCCGAAAGTCGGCATATTCCGCGTACACCCAGTAACTCCACTCAAGGAGAGGATTATTCACAATCGGTGCGGAAAATTCTAAATTTCCCTGCAGAGTTTTATTCGAAGTCACTATAACAGTATTATAGTTCCAAAGGGTGACCAAGTAGGGTGTCACAGTACAGATTAAAAGCACTGCTAAGAGGACGTATTTCTTTCTCATCCACTAATCCCTCAAACGCGGACAAGGCTTTCTAACAAAAGACCTGCTAAAAAGGATATCTCCCCTAGAAAAAGGAGTTTTTCGACCCAACACAAAACCCGACATTTAATGCAGAACATTTTAGGAGATACGCTAAACCTCAGTTGGTGCCTATCTCTGATATATCCCTATGACCTCTACCTCTGCACTCCTCCCTATACCAAGGCTAATTGAAATGAAGGCCTTAGATATATGGAGCAAAAATGAGGATTATGAAATATCCAACAAAGATTATTAGTATCGTGACAATCGCACCGATAATAGCAATCATAAAAGTTTGACTTGTTTCAATTTGGAAGAATCCCTTTGCCAAGGGGATGTAAACTAGGAATACTGTAATATCTGCACTCAAGGCAATTAACATTCTCAGAAAATACTGATTTGAAATGCTTCCAATTCAAAGAAATATAAGATGCCCCTTGAATAAACTAACGACTATTCCTTGGAAGAACCAGAATTGTCTTCGAAAGTTCAGAAGCAATTGATGCATATTCGCCAGCTCAGAGAGCAAGGTGAATATAATTCGGCCATGGCGCAGTTGGCAGCTCTACACTTCGACCAATTGCCAAAAGAAGACCAGCTGACTTACAAAGTACTTCAGGTTCGCTTGTTGATAGACTTAGGAGATTTAAACCAGGCCGAATCCATTCTAAACGAAGTCAAAGAATCATCTCGGGAAGAAAAATCTTCGTTGATATTTATAGATGTCATAACACTTCAGGTGGAACTGCTTCGTCTCAGAGAACAGATGGATAAGGCCCTTGAGCTCGTAACTAAAGCTTTACGAGAAGTCGAGGTGATGACACCACGAAGAGACGAAGAAATCAAAATCAGGAAATCGGAGTTACTCCACCAAGGTGGTATATTATATTGGTATAAAGGGGACTTCGATACTGCGTCAGATTATCATAGGCAAAGTCTAGAAATCAGAGAAACCCTGCATGACAAACCAGGAATTGCTTCGTCGCTAAATAACCTTGGACTCGTTCATTGGTCTAAAGGAGAACTCGATCAGGCGATCGAATTCTATAACCAAGCTTTGGAGGTTTTTGAACAACTGGGCATCAAGAGGAATATCGCAGTTACCCTATCCAACTTAGGAAACTGCTATACAAGACTCGGTGCCCTTGAGAAAGCCCTGACATATCAACAAAGAAGTTTAGTTCTCACCGAAGAAATCGGAAATCCGCATGATATTGCCCGCTCACTTTTGAATTTAGGAGTCGTATTTCAATTCAAAGGTGATTTAAAACAAGCACAAAGCCATTATGAAAAAAGTCTGGAATTCAGTGAAAAAACTGGTCGCCGATCGGACATTGCCCTTGCTATCAACAATCTGGGTAATATTTTCGACTTGAAAGGGGATTTGGACCAAGCTCTTGAACACTTTCAAAGAAGTCTTCGAATTTATGAAGAGTTACAAATCACAGAATCTATAGCCCTACTGCTAGCTAACATTGGAGGTGTATATCGGAAAAAAGGTGAGTACAGCAAGTCTCAAGATTACTATCAACGAAGTTTAAAGCTCTATGAAGATCTCGGTAACGATTTCTTGACAGCCATGGTCCTTTTTGAACTTGTTTGGATTGCTCTTGAGAAACAAGATTCCAATCTCGTTGAAAGTACAATGATTCAGCTAAAGGCAATTCATTCTCGAGCCAAGAACCCTGTTATTACTCAGCGTTTCAACGTCGCACAAGCCCTCATTCTCAAATCGAGTAAGCGCACACGCCAGAAAATCAAGGCTGCAGAGATTCTGGAAACAGTTGTCAAAGAAGAGGTCTATGATCATTCCCTTACAGTCACAGCTATGATTCACCTTACTGAAGTACTTCTTTCTGAACTCAAACTAACAGGTGAAGTAGAACTAATCTCTGACATTGGCCATCTCTCAAACCAACTACTTCGAATTGCCAAGGAGCAGTCCTCCCAATCCCTCCTAGCGGAAACCTATCTTCTCCAATCAAAGCTAGCGTTAATCGAAATGGATATGGGTCGTGCGAATAAACTCCTCACCCAAGCCCAGGCTATTGCTGATGAAACAGGTTTAGATCGGCTCGCTCAGACACTCTTGAAGGAAAGAAAGCTTCTCGATTCCCAGATAGAAAAATGGGATCGAATCATCAAGGAGAATCCTACGAAACAAGAATTGATTGAACTCACGAAGCTGGATGACCTGCTCGAACGCATGATTCAAGAAACCGTCACCGAAATGATAGATGAACAAGGACTAACCGCAACACGCCAGAAAAAGAAGTACCAACTCGAATATCTTGACTTCCTTGCAGATGGACAACAACATGCCCAGAGCGTTTTTCGGGTGGGTATCGCCCAAATTGGCTTGTCACATAATGGGGATATTCTCAAGGAGTACTATGAGGAACAAGCACCCGGCTTATTTACAATTCGAAAAGAAAAAATCAACTCGATTCGAAAAACACTCCAAGCCTTGGTCAAAGAGGCTGCAGCCAACGCTGTCCGAATTCTAGCGTTCCCAGAACTAACAATCGACTTGAACGACTCGATACTTCGTGAGGAGGTTTACAGTCTTGCAAAGAAATATGACATGTACCTAATTCCCGGTTCATATCACAAGGTTGAGACACAGCAAAACATCAGTAGCATCATATCCCCTCAAGGTCTCCAATGGGAACAATCCAAACATATCCCAGCAATTATTCACTTTCAGAAAAAGCGAATCACCGAAGGCATAAACACTGGTGACACGCCGACCACAATTACCATTGCGAATACCGAATTTGGACGTATTGCAGTGATAATCTGTAGAGATTTCTTAGATATGGATCTCCGAGTTGAATTGAAAAACTTCGAACCACCAATTGACATCATCATCAATCCTGCATTTACACCCGTTACGGCTGATTTTAAAGCGACACACTTTGATGCTAGGCGCTCTATCTACGCGTATAGTTTCTTCGTTAACGTGGCTGAATTCGGTGATTCACTCATTTATAGCCCCGAAAAAGACCGTGAAGAACGAACCATCCCCAAAGGCAAAGAAGCAGTCATCTACAAGGACATTGATCTCTTTAAACTACGTACAGCGAGAAAGAAATGGGAGCAAGAACAACATAAATCGAAATCCTTCATTCAAAGCACTCGTTGAAAAGAAAATCTGGAGAGACGAACCATGACACAACTAACCAAGCTTCAACGACCTGATATCAACCTTGAAGCAATGCTCACAGTAGTAAGTGTGCTCCTTGGTTTTCTATTTGTGGTCGTTATCTATCTCCTTGAATTCCCTTCCGAAATATTCACTATATGGGGTCCAGCAATGACCATGTATCTGGTGATTTGCTATTCTGTAGGTCTTAGCTTCATCATTTTCATGATTGACTACGAAGTAAGCCATTATATAGCTAACAAGGATCTATCACAAGGTCTTGATCAAAACTCTGATGAACAAATCCGTGGTCTTCAACGTCGTGCGGAAAAAGCATTCCGACGAAGCATCCAAATGCTTCTAATATTCATTTTAAGTTTTGGACTGTTTTTGGTCAATCTCGTTGGTTTCACAGCCGCCAAATTCTTTGCTGAAACCATTGGACAAATTGAACTACTCATAGTACTTCTCTTCGGCGGCTTTGGACTTTTAGCAATTCGCCTGACAGTTATGTTTCTTTCGCAATTCATTTTTCTCTATATTTTTCAAATTATCTTTCCCCTTGGTACTCTGTGGGGACCTCTCAAATCAATCACAGAACCATCTCTTAAGGAAAAATAAACCAGTGCCTAATATCATTTTTATGAAAGTATAACCAAATTAACTCTCCAATTTACATAACCTGGACGGGCAGAGAATGCGAAAGAAATGGAAGAAGAAACGTGCCCGGAAAATACGGCGACGGCGCCGTCGGAAACAAAGGAAATAGTTTAGCGATTTTTTGGACGTTTTAATTGAGATAACCGTATAGGATGTCTGGGGGCTTTTTATCGGCAAGAAACCTTAAAGGTGTGGTTTTGGAGAGACAAATGTAGCTACTCGCTAGGTAGGAATGAGACTTATGGGACGAAAACTTATCGGACTATCAGTAGGCTTTCTTCTTACGATTACAATCGCGTTTTTCATGATTCCTGTTGAGTACAATAATATCATCTTATGGCTCGCGCCTTACTTTGGTCCTTGGCTCCGGTTCTTTCTTATGTACATGTTCCTCATCTTCGCGCATCCTCTCACCTTCACAACGAACATTGCCATTTGGGCCGTAATTGGAATTGTTTCTGGATTATTTATCCGAAGCATCTGGGGAGCCATACCCGTTGCAATCTTCGTTTTCGGGCTAACCTTCCTCATGCTCATCGTCGGTATTGTAGCAATGGTTGTTCCATTATTGCTGTCTGGAGGTGGAGGAATTGATCCGTTAGCCATGTTGTCGAATATTCCACCAAATGTTTCTCTCTTTGATATTCTCGACGCCCCCGTAATTGGTCCACTTATCAACACCCTTACAGGCGGTATTGGAGATCTTCTTGGTGGAGGGGCTCCTGATCCCAATGCATTATTGTCCCTTCTTCAATCATTTCTTTTGAACACGATTGTTCTGCCTGCGGTTCTAAATTTCATCATCTTACTCATAACAATGATGATTGGAGGTTTCATCGGACGGTTACTGATACCCGTCGACAGGTAGCTAAACTGGAGATTACCATTATGAAACGAATACAAACTCATCAAATCACATTCAACCGAAAAATACAGTATACGCTGCTTGCAACCACTCTCTCTTTCCTTTTCATAATGAGTGGATTTGTCTTACCTCTCACTGCATATCATCCTGTAGGCTTGCGTACAACCACATATTCGGAATCCATGGTTTTCCAGACTGCGCCTTATCACGCTCCTATGCGCGCCCAGAATTTCACTCTGGAAGGTGAAGCAGACCTCACCGCATTTGTTGTCAATCCCGATGGCTCCATGACCAGCACCATCATGGCTGTTGGTGATGTTGGTGATTATACGACTTCTGCTCCACCTTACCAAGAATGCCTGTTAGCTCTCTCCATTTTCCGATGGGGTGAATATCAAACAGTACTTGATGGGCTTCTAAGTATCATTACAAATGACAGCGGAAGTGGTGGTGGCGCAGAAATCGATATGCTCTACGAAATTCTTGACATGCTTCCTCCCAATGCCATCCTCATGGTCTTTATGGGTGGGAGTCCCACAGAGATTCAAAACTGGGGGCATGCCATTCACCTGGAATTCGAGACAACTTTAGCTACACCATTTGAACGAATCTTTGGTCTTTCACTCCCTATTTCCAATATGACACTTGGGTTAGAAGCTTATGGGTTCTATGGGGTGCCCAGTGAGGATCCCGTCGCCATCCAGGGAAGAAACCAATTTCAATCGTATATGGAAAATCTCGGGGAATCTCGAAATGGTGGAACTGAACTCGTCACCAGCACTTTGGCTGAAGATTCCATCGGTGGAATCGGATTATCTGGATTCATCAACCTTGCGGTCATGGGCAGCAGTCCTTCACCACTACCGATGAAATCGGTCATGCAAATACCCGAAGCGATAACCTTCGCTGCTTGGGGCAGCCAACACCGAGACAAATTCTTCGGGACAACCGAGCAAACCTTTGATGTGAATGCGTTCACAGGACACACAGGAAACATCGAATTAGGAACCACACTCGAAGCCTTTGAATTCACGATGCTCTTTCCTGCGGGGGTTAACATCACTTCTTACACTCCAACTGACATGGTAAACACAACGGGCCCAGAAGGTCCCATGGTCATTCGATCCACAGGACACTGGTTGAATGATTCAAGTGTTTCGAATATCATCGTTAATTTTGAAGGTGACTTTCCACCTGGACTCAGCGTTACTAAATCAATAACAACACCCATTATTGCGGGTGGTACTGCTGAAGTCACAATCACCTTAGAAAACATCGATCCAACTCAAACTGTCTATAATGTGAATCTGGATGATTCTCAAAGCTGGATTCTATACCAAGGCTACACCTATGGTGAAGTGTCTGTTACTGGGAGTCTTACAGCGAACTGGAGCTCAATCACTCCTGGTAACAGTGTCAACCATACTTACCAAATCCGCGTATTCGGAGAAGGCAGCTATATTGCTCTGAGAACGAATGTATCCTTCGAAGATGCTTTAAGCCGAGTTTGGTATAAATCAAGTAATGAAGCACTCCTGACGGTACTCTATGGCAGCCTCATCGACTTTATTCTCACCATTATGCGAGATATTCCCTGGTCAATTCCAGTAATTTTGATCATCCTTATCATCGCAATTTATGCTCTGATTTGGCTCATCAAAGGAGTTCTTGGTATTTTCCCACGTGGTGGTCCTAGCCCCTCACAACCATCACCTGCACCTCCACCTAAAGCCGAACCGCCTCCCGAAGAGCTTCCTCCACCCCCTGATGAATACGATGCTCCCGCCAAAGATTACCCTGAAACAACATGTTTTAACTGTGGTGCACTGGTTCCACCTGGCGTCAGTTTCTGTCCCGCCTGTGGGACCAAGATAATGTAACACGAGATTACGACCTCCCTCTCCTCTTATTATCCAACGCTCAGGGGGACTTTATCTCTCTGAGTATTGTTTTTATCTTTGTCAATGTAAAACATTCAGCTACTATAGCAATTGAGCTTTGATCCACTGGGAATGATGGAGTGTTAGAGTGATTTGGCACGTTTTAGAAATAAGCAAAGCATGTCCTATAATAGGTCAAAAGCATTTTTAATTAATCATTCTTTGTAATTTTATACGATATTATTAAAAAAATAGTAAAATTGCAACACTATTATTTTGGCTCAGTTGTTTTCTCTGAAACGAATATTTAAAACGTAATTTTAATTAAAACCTGCATTAATTTTTCAAGCTATAATCTGAACAAAATAAATATCACTCACTTTCGGTATAAAGAAAAATTTATACAAAAGACGTATATAATAAAAATAATGATATAATTATAAATAATAATGGTATATTCAATTATGATATTTTACTAATAATTCTAAGCCTGATAAATTAACTAGAGATAAACAAAATTTTTATGCTAAGCTTCCTACAATTAATCAGGGTGATTTATAGAATCCGTTGAAGTAAAAAACTCCAATGCGGTTTACAACTGAAATCAGGTATCTCCACCAGCAAGACGGGCTAAAGCAACCTTAATGGCATGTCTAACAATGAATTCTTTTTCAGTCTGGAGGAGTTGTTGAAGCGGTTCTTCTGCACGCATCTCTCCCATTTCTCCCAAGGCAACAGCAGCAGCCTGGCGCACGTACAAATCATCATCCTTTAGCCGGCTTATAATGGGGTCGATGGCTTTCCAATCACCAATGGCTGCCAGGGACTCGATCGCCGTTTTTCGTACATACAAGTTCTCATCTTTCAAAGCATTGCATAGGGGAATGACCGCCTGCCGATCACCAATTTCTCCAAGAACATAGGCCACTCCGCGACGGACATCTGGGTCTAAATGATTCAAGTCCTCAATTAACTCCTCAACCATATGTTCATCTCGGATTTGTTCTAACGCCCAAATCGCTGCTTGGCGGACCTCATAGTCAGAGTCTCCAAGTGTCTCTAGGAGGGCATCCACGGCTTCAGGGTCCTTAAGATGTCCAATCCCACGAGCTGCTTGGGCGCGTTCCATCGAGTCGGAACTTCGTCTCATAGTACGAATGAGCTGATCAATGGTAAGGATTTCCGACATGTCGGTCACGAAGGTGATTCTGATAGTAGTTGGGAGTCGCATCCTCTTAAAAGCTAAGATTTTATTGAAAGTTAAGCAAAATAAGATTAAATCAATATAAAATTTCAAATTATTATCTATACTATTATTGCATTAGATTAACATAAATATGTTATATCAAAATACTAACCTAATCTCAACAATCTCACTTATTTTCTATGAGTCGCATATATCAACTCGATGTTTATGATTATTATCATTTAATATTTATGTTGATAATTAGCTTAAATTAATGATTAATAATTTAGCAACTAAACATAACATAAGGGGCACGTCACTTATTTTCCTCCCATCGAATACTTTAACAATATAGTGCAAATTATCGACACTCGAATATACTTATTTTTCACATATAACAGCCTAGCAGCTCATATTCTCCAATTTACACAGGAATCGAAAAAAGTATGTTGGAGAGCTAGAGTCCACAACTACTCTAGCTCTCCGCGGTACAAATGGGTTAATAGGCTCCTTCCGGATCAGTTTCGGCAAATGGGTGGGTACGGTGAAACACCGCCCGTTCATGGGCTAAAGTGACGTGGGTGTAAATCTGCGTGGTCGCTAGGTTCGAATGTCCAAGGAGTTCCTGTAAAACCCGTACGTCAGCTCCTCGTTCTAGCATGTGGGTGGCAAAGGAATGTCGTAGAGCGTGTGGAGTTACCTTCGAAGTGATCCCCGCGCGATTCGCAACCTCTCTTACCGTCCGCTGTACTGTTAACGGTGAAAGCCGCTGACCCCGCCGGTTCAAGAAGAGCGGTCCCTCAGCAGGACGGAACTGCAAGTATTCAATAATCGCATTCATGGCAGGAACTGTCAACAGCACGATTCGTTCCTTATTGCCTTTCCCACGGACACGGATGGTTCCTTCAGCAAAGTCAATATCTTCAACGTTGATGCCACAAAGTTCTGAAACACGGGCTCCTGTGCTATAAAGCACTTGGAAAATGGTGTGAGTCCGGATTGCGTTCTTTTCCGAGTTTCGGGATGCCCAAAGCAACCGATTGATTTCTTCAGGCGTAATTGTGCGGGGAAGTCGTTGACCTAGTTTGGGTGTGGCAATACCTCTAGTCGGATCTGCTAACACGATTTCTTCATTATAGAGGAATCGGAAAAAGGACCGCAAGCAAGCAAGCTTTCGTCGCAGCGACGCATTCGAATAACCTTTATCTGTTTTTAGATGCCCTAAAAACATCCGGACATGATGCGACTGTACTTGTTGGGGAGGTACCCCAATGTACTTGAAAAACATCTCTAAATCATAACGGTATACCCGGGAAGTTTTGTGACTTCCACCGCGTTCAATAGCAACATATTCTGTGAAGCGATCAATCGCTTCATTAACAAGCATTCGAATTGGATTCGGAGGAGATTGAAAGGCCAGACCTTCAGCACCCATGATCAAGTTCACCTAGGTATCAATTGACAAACATCCTCACTTGTGCCTGAAATTTAATCGCTGGTAATACCAAAATGCATGTGAGGGTTGAACGTTTTCCGTATCCCACTTGCTATTTCAAGCTCTTAGCGGGGCGTTTACGCTTCAATGACGTAAAATCGTGACAGAATCATGGAAATCCCCTCATAACTTAGCGAACCGGCTTCTGGCTACTGACATGTCTTCATTTCGAGTTTCGCAACGCTTTCAGGTTTAAATACGGTGTAATACCAGACTTCTTAGGGAAAAATCGGTAAAAACAAAAAGAGTAACAACGTCGCCAGCGGGGTGATGTGATGAGTGCCGAAGCAGATGATAATGCACTATTGGACGGCATCGCCGAGCTTATGCTCCTACCCATCCAAACCGGTCAAACCAAAAAGGTTGAAGCCCAGATCATCGTCGAACTCGACGAAAAAGACGGTAAAGTGAAGCTCAGCGCCTCCATAAATAGTGCTGAGCAAAAAAAGTGAACTCAACAGGATACGCATAGGACCTCCCTAGACGCATCCTACGCGTCGTTTTCAGTAATTTTATAATCCCGCATTTTCTAGATATCCTTGAGGGATGTGAAAAAATGAAAACTTCGGGAAAAGACCAATTGTATAAGCCTGTTGAAAATAGAGCCATCTCGCGGCTCCTCCTCATAGTCCTCATCATCTTGGGTACCAGTTGTGTAGTCTGTGCCGTTACTCTTCCCGAAATCGCTTGGGTTCTTGTAATCTGCTTCCTTTACCTCTTGACCCTGGAAGCGCTACTCCTTACTAGTAATTAGCGCGTATCACAAAAAGCATTCAACCATCAACAGAAAGACCTCAACAATGAAGAGAATAATTGCAAAGGCCCACAAATGATAAAACCCAAAGCCTGAGTAATTAATGTTCGAACTCCCGTTACGAAAAAGCCACAATCTATGTGAAACCAACGGTGACCCCTTGGGATTGGGGACTCCATTGTCGCTTTTTCACATTCTTTAACTCATCAGCCCACAAAGTCAGTCTACTGCACCTCAGCGCGATCAAGTCCCTTTGGACACGCCTGTATACATACCCCGCAGACTGGAGCGCCCAACTCCTCTTTTCCTTGATCAATCTTCTCTGCACATTTATCAACATCAAGCAGATAATCTCGATTACATTCCACCGACCAATTTGGACCACGAATCGCTGCCACAGGACACGCTTTCACACACGCCTGACAATCACCACACGAACTCTCTTCAACTGGTTTTCCCGTCTTGAACGGTGCATCAGTTAACACTGAGGTTAATCGAAGTCGTGGACCAAACTTCGGGGTAACCAGCAATGCATTCTTGCCAATCCAGCCCAACCCTGCCCGGGTGGCCACCATTTTATGCGATAAAAGCCCTTCCTGATCTTTGATATTGATTGTTTGTGAGGTTGGAATAGGAAACGCTCGATAGCCTGCCGCTTGAAGCCAACTCATAGCGCGCATCGCTAAATTGTCGAGGTACCTGTTCATCGCATGGTAATGATAGGCATAAGTTTTAGTTGGACCAATGACAAGCTCATCTACAATACTCTCAGAAAGCCTAGCACCAATACTCACCCCATACACCAATTCATCCAACGGATACGGAACCAGCCCCGCAAGCGAAGCAAAGCCCACGATTGAAGCCCCCCATTCACGCAGCTTCACTCGAAGATTAGTCGTATTATATCGTGATTCCATTCAATCCCACCACAAAATCCTGCAATTCTATCATTTGAAATAATATTATAAAAGATGAGAGTATTCAAAAGTCCCTTCAAGGAGGCAAAACTTCATTGGTACAATTGACCAGTCATCGCAATGTACTCATTGCAATCCTTATAGGTGCAATTCTGGGGGTCATTCTAAGTATCACCTTCGGATATTGGCTCTGGCTTCCACTTATGATTGGCGTCTGTTTCCTATTCTCCTTCTTCTGCAAAGAGACAACCGATATTCCTGAAGAAGATACTACATAATGGAGTAACAACTAAAACCCTGTTTTACTGTGTGCAAGTAAGGTCTCTTACGAACTCTGGACTAGGACTGAAGTATGTTTTCAAGGCGACTTTGCACACGCACAAGTGCCATAGGATGAACAGTTAAATAATCCCTTACAACAAAGCATTGTCAGACGTGATACCCAATGCAAGCCATTAATGATGCCCTTGGAATGATTGCCCGACGAATCACCCGCCCCATCACTGCCATTATCCTTGGAATCTGTTTTGGGATCGCCTTTTGGTCCATTCCCTTCTTCATTGTCGCAAACTACCAATTGTTGCCTGAATTTATGATGGTCATGATGCTTGGGCTTGTCGCCTTCTTTTCTGCCTATGGGAGCATCATCTCAATTGTGCTCTTTATACTCGGTTTTATCCTGGGTATCCTTTTACTTTACTCGACCAGCCCTTCCGCAAGTTTTTAGCCTCGTGCCGACTCTCATGTGGTTCGGAGGCGAGCGGCTGATGGTAAAACCTTATATAGCTGGTTTAGGTGTGCCTAAATGTTGAAGTGATCATCATGCCCCATGAACACACTCACTCCGCTGGCGAAGCTCGACGCAGCCACACCATTCAACTCGGCCTCTGCCTCTTTTTCATTATCGTCTGGATCCTGGATTCCTTCATTTTCCGTTTCACAGCCTATGTCTATTACTTTCCCTTCTTCCTCAATATCCCAACGGCCATTCCCGTTTTCATCGTAGCCGCGTACCTGATGTCCAAGTCCCACATCGTCTTCGAAGGTTCTGAGCCCCACGTTGTTGACCACGGCGTCTACGCCCACCTCCGCCACCCCATGTACCTCGGCTCCATTCTCCTCTACGCCGCCTTCTGGATCACCACCCTCTCACTCCTCACCCTCATCCCTCTCCTTGCCGTCATCATCGCCTACAACTACCTCGCCTCACGCGAAGAAGAACTCCTGGAAACCAAATTCGGCGACGAATACCTCACCTACAAAAAACGCGTACGCAAATGGATCCCCCGATAAGCCACTAAAACCCCACCCCAACACCGCTCTCAAAGGCAACTTGCACATAGATATTGCCTGGAATCATCACTAGTTCAGTGCTCTTACTACTTTTTGGGGTTAATAACTTCTAATCCGAATAAATATTGAATAACATGAACTCCGACGCAAAATCGGATACTTCTGAAGGGCTTCAAAGGCATTTTACATATGGGCTGGATGGTATTAAACAGTGTTATCTGTGTAAGAAATTACTTCCTGAAAGTGAGTTCCATAAGAGTAGAAACCGATATGGGGGGTTTACCAATGAATGTAAATCTTGTTCTTCTATTCGTCATAAAAGAGCATACAAGGGTATTCGTCGATTGAAAATTCAGTATCAGGCCGTTGAAAGAAGATCTACCCGGTCTGGGACTCCATTTCACATCACATTCGAAGAGTTCAGAAAATGGGATGAAAAATGCGGTAAAGCTGACTCGAGAATCTGTCCCTATTGCGGGTTGACAGAAAGGGAGTCAAAGGAATTCCAAAGAATACGAGGTAAGAAGAAACTTTGTGGTTTCGCAATAGATCGCATTGATAATCAAAAGGGGTATGACATAGATAATATTCAAAGAATCTGTTATGTCTGTAATTCAATCAAAGGTCTCTGGTTTTCAAGCCAAGAAATGAAAGAACTTGGCCTATACATAAGAAAAATACAGCAAACAGCCCTCGACGAAACTTAATTTCCAGTTCTATGAATTGAAACAGACATTTCACATCATAGAATTTTGTGTGTTTGGGGTGGTTTGGTTGGCTTTCTAGAGTGTTTTGATCGTTACATTGCTTCCTGTTCGTGTGTTGTGTTCGGTATATCGAAAATATTTGTTGGTTATTTGTCTTTTTATTTTTTGTATATTTATTATATTTGTATAACCATTATAAATATTTAATATGCTTACTACTCTTTATATGTTTAGTTAATTAATTAACATAATGTAGCCATCTCTCAGTTTTCGACCCATCGAAAATACAGGGGTTTCACATCACAAAAACGTGTGCAAGTGCACTCTGTAAACATCCAAAATCTTAGCCTAAAGCAGAATATTCACTATATTTCGAAAAAATGGCTCCGACTCAATAATTGCCCTAGTTCAAAGCGTAGTGGATAATTCGTTTACGCCATGCGCTTTTCCATATGGCGTGCAGGTAGTCTTTCAAGGGCACGCCAGGCAGCTTGTCGAACCTGTTCGGCTGGGTCTTTCCGTGCTTGAAATATGGCACCGAGAACACGGGGTTCAGATCGGATGTGACTCAATGCTTCTACAGCGTAGCGTCGATCGTCGGCATCCTGACTTTGTAGGGTCTCTAAGAGGGGATCAATCGCTGGTTTACCAATGCGGCCTAAAGAGAGTGCCGCAAGCTTTCGAGTGTAATCATCATCTTCCTCTTTGATGGTCCTTACTAGTTGAATCACAGCAAGTGCACCGATTTCGGATAACGCGGTACTGGCTTGGAGGGCTTCACGACCTGGTTTACTGAGTTCTTTGATGAGTGCCTCAATACGTTGCTCAACATTCACAACTAAAACCTCCAACGAGTAAGCTTTGTCTAGTGGTGTGCTTTGAGTGTTTCGATTTTGGCAGCCAGGTCTAGCTATAGATACCCTATAACTCGAGAAAATGTAACCCATTTGACAGTAATATCCCTAAACCTGATTTTTCGAAAATCACTACAACAATGTGAAACAAATAACCTGGTACAATTGGCACTAGTTTATCAAACGACGATTACGGGCTAACACGATACCAATACGAGTAAGCTTCTACAAATCCGAGCCCCAGATATAATTTCAGCGCAGGTTCATTTTCAGTCTCAACCTGTAGGTAACTCTGCTCTGCCCCGCGGCTGAGTCCCCATCCAATTAGACTCTGTGTAATAGAAGAGGCCACATGCTGCCGTCGATAGTTAGACTCCGTCACGAGTGAAAACAAACCCAGCCATTGATCTTCTAAGACTCCGAGACCAACTCCCACGACATGTTCATCCATGATAGCTGCGGCAAACGCTTTCTCGGTCGGAACACGTTCAATGATTCCCTGTCGTACTCGCATTTGTTTCTTGTCAAAGCCTGCTGCTTTCTGATATGCATTAAACCAGTCATTCCACGGGGATCCAAAGACTACAATCCCGACTTCAGGCTCTACAAGCAGGATACTAGCCACAGGGACAGTCAACACTTTTACCCGCATGTCGATATTGAATCCCGCAGATTCGAGGAAAGTATCCAATTCGGAGGGTTGACTAGCTGCCGTCATTTGAAACCGTGGGGGTAAGTTATGTTGCTGATAGAAGTTTTGGACATTTTCCAAGGCGATATCGAGGTGTTGATCGCCTGGCGTGCCAAGAGGTAACACGCTGTTTGCACGTCGTGTTACGCCTTCTGTTGCCCTGAGGAGCCATCCGCCATATTGGCTTGTATGTTGAGCAGGCCAAGCACGCGCTGCTGTCTGTTCAATAGTTGCAATTGTATTTTGGTCTGACAAATGAAACACCTGTGAGAGGAAGCGATAGCTGGTCACATTTTTTATTGTTGTGCTATTATCTAGTAAATTGCGACTTTATTGGTCATACGCGATTTTCTGTTTTTTGTCGGTCTTAAAAACCGAAAGAACCCATTAAATTCATTAATTTCAATGAGATTACAATTGAATTCCCTCTGCAATTTGATTACGATTCTCAAAAAATCAGAGCCGCCTAATTAGTAAATTAGGTACAGTTTATTTAGGAGAACAGGTGCTACGTTTTCTTGATTTGGACAACGGATTCCACTAATTCGGGTAGAGTGATATGGCTATTCACAGTTTCTACGTCATTGCCTGGGACTCCGGACAACCGCTGTATAGTCGAACATGGGTTGAGGTCTCTGACAATCCTACCCTGCTTTCAGGACTTCTCGCTAGCGTTGAGCTATTAGCCCTGAAAATCACCTCCCAAAATGTCGACATGGTAACCATGAGGGATTCCCGCTTCTTCTTCAAAGTCGATGAAGAAAACGGATTACTCCTCGTTTTCATCACCGATTTAGCCGATGATCCTACCCGCTTCAGCGACTACTTAGACATGCTTCACAATCGATTCCTTGAGAACTTTTCTGACGCCTCCTCACATATTCCGGTCACACAACATGATCCCCGACGGGCGAAAGTCTTTGATGAATTAGTCGACAGCCTCATTTCTCACTGGGAAACCGGCGAAGCTACTCTCCGCACAGCTAAAGTGATGGACCTCTTTGATATCTTTACTCAATTTTACAATATCACCTTACAAAAAATCATCACCGACCGTACCCGTGAAATGTATTTCACCGATATTCAACGAATTCTGTCTATCCATCTTAATGCAGATCCTGCCCTTAGACCGGTCAGCGTTGATAAGTATGGAATCATCTCCTTTGATGAAGTTGACCCTGAACGTGTAAAGCTGAGAGGCCTTGTAGATATTCTAAGCATAATTCTGAAGGAGTTCATCGCCATAGCTCGAAGAACTCGTCGACGACAAAGCTACGAAACCCTTTTCTTTGAGTATTTCGCTCCCCTTATTAAATCCGAACAAGCACGCATCGAAGAATATGAATTACAGAAAAAACTTGTGATGGAACTCTTATGAGCACACCTCCGACAGGATATCAATCCGATAAACCCACATATACACACCGCGCTAAAGTCGTAGTAGTAGGGGATGCTGCAGTCGGCAAAACTAGTCTCATTGTACGTTATGTGAAAGGGATCTTCAATCCGAGTTATATCATCACATTAGGCGTTAACTTCTTTGTTCAAGATATCAATATTGGTGATAACACGCTCCGATTGCAAATCTGGGATACTGCAGGGCAAGAACGCTTCGGTCCTGTACGACAGAAATATTACAAAGGTGCCCGTGGTGCGGTGGTCGTTTTTGATCTAGCAAGGTCTGAAAGCTTTGATCGATTGGATTTCTGGGTGAAAGAAGTAAAACAAGCCTGTGGGGATATTCCCATTGTGTTCGTGGGTAACAAGGCTGATTTACGACCAGTGGTTACAGCCGAGCAAATCCAGGACTTTGCAGCTGGATACCATCTCTCATATATTGAAACAAGTGCCAAGACAGGTATGAATACAGTGAAACCCTTCTTGTTGTTAGCTCCATTAATCCTGGACAATATAGATGAATGAATGTCCTTGTGATTGAGGTTTTCAGGAAGAATTCCACTGATTTTACTTTGAAGGTTAAGGTTTTTCAAGAGAACCAGAGCTTTGTCAAGGCATTCACCTGCTTGGGAGCATACGGTGAAACCAACGGACGGAGTAAAGTGAGCTTACTATGCCACGGCTAGCCTACTGGGACCAAGAAGACTATGACAAAGCAATTCATCTCATCCATCAACCTCGTTTCCTCAATCTGTCGCTTGCCTTCACAGCCAACAGCTGCCCCCTAGCAAATCAACGCGTCCGGGTCTATGTCGCTCGGAGTATGGTGGAAGGTGGAGACGAATACTATGATTATCTCCTCGATAAAACAGGGAAACTTGAATTCCCACAAGACTACCATGAAAGCCTACTCGATATCGAATTAGGCCACCAATCACTCCCCAAAGATTGTGGGTTGGATGCGATTACCTTTCATTGGTTCCATCCTGGAAAATGGTTTGACCAACTCAATATTAGTCGCGATCTCACCCAATGGACTGCCAAGGTGCACAACGGCTCTAATGGCGATGTGATAATTGATGTAGCTTATGATCCAGCCTTAACACCCGCTTCTGCTTCGGTGGGGTTCAGCCAACTCCTAGGGCATATCTATGAGGGACCGAACATGGGAAGTTTTCCTGAAGCCTCGGTAGCAATCAAAGGAAAAAGTACAACCCAGTTCACGTTTCATATGCGAACATTCTTCGACAAGTGGATGAATAATTTCACAACGCCTTACCAGGTAAGAGACGAATTCCCCATCGAATTAAGTCTCGTCTTCGAAACACACTTTGATGTGAAACCATCTCATCGGAAGGACCCAGAATTCGTCCAAAAAACCTATGATGGACGCGTCGATCACGCTGATGGCAACCCCTACTTGGGCGTCCCCTCAACCAAACCTGAAAATACCATTCAGGTCAAAGTCAAACCCAAACTTACCATAACAGCAAATATGCTGCCGTAATCGAACGAATTAAACGAGTAACCCCTTTTTATGCCGAGACAACCCTGGAATCAGTACAGGTGCAATCAAATGCAAATTCAGGAACGCGATGAAGGCCTTCTCAACTTCTTAAGTCCCGCCATTATCATCATAATTGGGCTTCTTGTCCTCTCAATCGGTGCTCTATCACTGATTATGTTTCATTTCTTTGTACCAGTCATTATTCCAGACCCCATCATGGCCTCGATTCAAATGAACCTTGTTGGCCAGATCATCGGAATTATCTTGACCTTGTTTTTCCTTATCCCATATTTTAAACTCCAAAAAGTAGCCACTCGAACCCCGACAGTATTTCGCACACTCAAAGTGCTAGGGGTAGCCTGTTTTGCTCTAACCGTCGCTATGGGCCTAGCCTTAGTATTATTTTTGGTTACCGCCGCCTTAGGAATCCCCATTGAACACTCCTACGGCGATATTATTCTGGGACCTCAACATCTGTCAAATCCCTGGAACATTGCCTTGTTCTTTGCCACAGCCACCGTTGGTGCCGCCGTGTTTGAAGAACTCATTTTTCGACGCATGCTTATACCATCATTACAACAACGTGGGATGGCTCCAACAGCAGCAGTCATTACATCAAGTCTAGGCTTTGCATTAATACATGTACCCAACGATCTAATCAACGGAAGCCCTGGCTATGTCGTAACCCATTTTATCACAACCTTTACCATTGGACTGATGCTCGGGCTTGTCTATGTCTTCACCCAAAATGTCATCTACCCAATGATCATTCACGGTTTCATCAATGCCGTCGCTTTTACAGAACTCATTCTAATCAGCATCAATGACCTTAATCTCCTGTTAATCTACTCAGCTATCCTGCTAATTCTCTTATTTATCGGCATCATCGTAGGCGCCCTTGCCCTATTTTTCTACTTCCGAGATCCCCCACAGCGCTGGGTGCTTACCCTAAAAGTCAAATCCCGTATCAATATCATCCCTGGGCTTATCGGTTATCTCATTGTTGCCTTAAGCCTCGTCTCTATTCAGGTATTAGTCGAAATGGGAGTCGCGTATGCGTTCTCTCCCAATGGTTTCCTAATCTATACAATCCTTATCGCCTTCTATGTGGTCTATTTCTTCATCTTGCTTTACATTGTGTCGATTACTCGGTATGAGTCATCATTTGAAGTAAAACCACTACAAACCCCTCTCTCTGATGAGGCTGAAGATGTTACCCTGGAACCTCCCCAAGAGTAAGTCGAAGTATGCTCTGAGATCCTTTCCGAACGACCGTGATATCAACCATGGAGCCAACTGGTCGTTTCCGTAATCGTTCTTGGATTTCCCCCATCGACGTAATTTTCTCCTCATCAAACGCAACGATAATGTCCCCTTCTCTGAGACCAGAACGGGACGCCGGACTAGAATCCACAACCTGGGCTACGAGCACTCCTTCAGTGACTGCTAGCTTGTAAGTCTGAGCAATCTGAGGGTTCACTCCTACACCAAAGAAACCTATGTAAGAGCGTCGCACATGACCGAACTCAATGATTTCTTTTGCGATTTCTTTCACGGTATTGATTGGAATCGCAAACCCAATCCCCTGAGCATATGGCAACATCGCCGTATTAATCCCTACAACACACCCGGTAATATCACACAATGGACCTCCACTATTTCCTGGATTGATGGCGGCGTCCGTTTGAATTAGCTTCTCCAACACAATATTCCTTGCTTGAATTTGACGCTTAACCGCACTAATCACTCCAGTTGTCACTGTAGGACCCCCCAAGATGAACCCATATGGATTGCCTACAGCGATTGCAAGTTGGCCAACTTGGAGTTCATCAGAATCACCTAACGTGGCTGGTTCAAGGATGCCATCATCAACCTGGAGTACGGCAATATCAATGAGCTGATCCCCACCAAGTAACGTGGCATCATGGCGGCCACCCTTGACGTCAGCTACTGAGATTCGTTGTGCTTTGTCAATTACGTGGCGATTTGTAATGATGTGCCCTTGGTCATCTAAAACAACGCCTGAACCCATACCGCCAACGGGGTGAACACGATAATAATTTCGCATTAACGCAACTGTGCTTACGCTGACAACACTTGGTGTAACGTGGTTTACGGCTTGAATTAGTTCTTCTTGAAAGGGGTGTGTGGGAATTGGCATACGTAATTTACTCACATTTTGTGAGTAATATTAGCGTTTCGCTAAAATCAGAACATAAATAATCTTTGAACTGAATAAAAGA
>JBHLPH010000001.1:0-213648 GCA_048939625.1 Promethearchaeota archaeon | reverse complement strand
CGCGCCGTCGATGTGGCTGAAGTACTCCGAAACCGGTTCATGCCAGATCTCATAGTGCGACAAATCGATATTTCCACCGAACAAGTCAAAACCGCTGAAGGCAACGTAGCAAACGTTTCAGCAATGGAAATCACCTTGGTTCGCGGAGCAAAGTAACACCGCCAACTACCTTTGAACCACGGACGACGCAAGCAATCACAGTTTGCTTGGCATGCCATTCCGGCAGACAAGAACGCCCTGCTGCTTTATAGCTGAGCGTTCAACTCTCCTTTCTTTTTGCCGGACCCATATAGAGGATATGCTTTTCACCCCCTATGTTATAAGTACAAGTCACAGTTTTCTTGAAATGAGTGGAAAGTAAATGGAACACCGTATGGGAACCTTAGAACCAACAGTTGTCCAACTTGTCTCGATTGGTGATGCCAACGTTGAATTAGTATTTTCACCATTAGAAAAGATGCCCCAGTTTGGGCAAGAAGTCGTTGTCTCTGACCTTCATTTTCGTGCAGCAGGTTCTGCAGCGAATTTTGCACTTTGTAGTGCAAACCTCGGGGTCAAAACTGGCTTCGCTGGACGCCTTGCGGTTGATTCCTTTGGAGAAGTTGTCCTGAAAGCTTTTCGCGATGCAGATGTCGATACTCGGTGTCTACAATTAGTGGAAGATTCTATAACGGGGGTCACAGCTGCAATGATTCGACAGGATGGAGAACGGGGATTTGTCACTTATCAGGGAACCATTGCAGAATTAGAAACCAAAGCTCTAGAGGCCTGTTTGCAAACTGACACTCCTCCTCGCTGGGTCCATTTGGCTGGTTATAACCTTCTCAATTCACTTCGTGGAAAACCTTCCAAAAAATTACTCAAACTCGCCCAGTCGCGTGGAGCAACCACCTCTCTGGATACTGGCTGGGATCCTGATAATTGGTCTAATAAAACTACAGAAGCGATTTTGGATCTTTTAAGCCATGTTGATGTTTTCTTTCCCAACGCCGATGAAATGAAAGCTCTAACAGGCGAAGATAACCCCAAAAAAGGGGCTTCGAATTTATTAGATTCTGGAGCTCCGACATTGGTTGTGAAGTTGGGAGCAAAAGGGTGCTTATTGGCAACGAAAAAAGATCAACATTTAATTCCCGGCTTTGAAGTGACCGTGATAGACACCACAGCTGCGGGAGATGCCTTTGACGCGGGGTTTGCCGCGAGCATGCTTTCTGGAGCTACAATGAAACGGGCTGCAGTTTTTGCGAACGCTGTTGCGGCCCTTCGTGTTTCACGCCGGTCCAATCAGACACTATTCCCAACATTGCAGGAAACTTCTGCGTTCTTAATGCGGAATCGCCCCTTAGAGGCATGAAAAGACGCATTTTCCTCCCACATAGGTAGCTAGTACTTTGATATCCTTCAACTGATTAGGACTAATTTCAAAGGGATCCTCAGAGAGGACTATAAAATCTGCGAGTTTCCCTTGGGATAATGACCCTTTCTCATTTTCCTCAAAACTCGCATATGCTGCATCAATAGTGTACAATCTAATGGCTTCTTCTGTTGTGATTCGGATTGAAGGGTAAGGATGTGTTATGGCAGAATAAATACCGTATATGGGATCCATGGGCATACAATCAGAACCAAAGGCAACTTTAATTCCTGCATCCAGGATACGGCGAAAGTTGTTGAGCTGTTTTGCGCGTTCAGGGCCTAATCGTACATCATACATGCCATTGGGAAGTCCCCAACGGTGAACAAAATTCGGTTGTTGAAGGAGCAACATATCCAGCTTCTTTACTCGCTCAATCAATGGTTGTGTAAGTAGTTCGGCATGAATGATATTATGGCGATGTGTGCTGACTAAATCCTGACGACTCGTATTTTCATGGACTCGAATCACCATTTCAATAGCCCGATCTCCAATCGCATGGGTGCTCACTTGTAATCCTAGCTCATTCGCTGCTGTAATCAGAAATCGGTAATCTTCTTCATCCATGAGCATCAGACCATCCGAATCCGGTTTGTCCTTGTAGGGCTGTGAAAGGGCCGCGGTTTGGGCTCCAAATGAACCGTCAGTGAAGACCTTCACTCCACCCAACCGAAAGTAGGCATCTCCCAATCCAGAAGGAATTCCGAGCCCAGCTAATAGATCAAACAATGTGCGTTCTAAATTCACATACACTCGAACCGTCAATTCGTCTTCCTGTCGTAGTCTAACATATGCCCCAAGAAAGGAAAGCTGTCGTCTGTATAGGTTTTCATGAAGTGATGTGATACCTACACTATTGGCATATCGGCAACCTTCAAGAATTACTTGAGTAAGGTCTTCCTCTCCTGTTTGGAACTTACTTGTGTCAACGGGGATATCGCGGAGAACTCCTGTCATCTCTCCGGAAGAATTTCGGTCCACACCCGGATCGTCTAAATTAAAATCCAATTCTTGTAAGGTAATCGAGTTAACGCTGATGAGATGACCACAAACACGAATCAAAATAACAGGATTATCCGGAGTTAGAGGGTCAAGGTCTGTTTTTGTGATATATCGTGGGGTTTTCCAGTTACTTTCATCCCAGTTATAACCTAAAATCAGCCTGGCTTTTGGAAGGGCTTCTGCCTGTTCTTTCACCAATTGGAGGACTTCTTCAACTGAGGTGGTGCTCCCTAAATTAAGGTGGAGAATCTTACGCCCTAACCCCACCAAATGCGCATGGGTGTCAATGAAACCAGGTAAAATGGTACGACCTTCCATGTCAATAGTCTGAGTCGCAATATCAAGAAACATGTCAATCTCGTCTCTGCTACCAATGGTAAGAATTCGCTCATTGTTTATCACCATGGCTTCCGCATGAGGAACTGCAGTATCCATTGTTCGGATATTGGCATTCATAATGACGAGATCAATTTGAGCAGGCACAATATCCAGCACTCCTAGCAAGGATCTTACCCTGGAATAGATTGCACATTATTATCTGTGTTTAGCATTTTGGAAAAAACATGAATCTGTTCTAACCCTCCGCTGATTAAGGCTATATACATCTTAGACATAAGGAAAAAGTGCCAGAAAGGTGGTTTGATTCAATTGGTTAGAAAACGTAATGTAGCAATCGCTATAGTCCTCATCGTGGTGATTAGTGCCGGAATCTATTTTGGGCTCGCATATCCCTTTCCTGTACTCAGTCAATCCGTCTCTCTTACAGGGATTCTATCGCAAACAGAAATTTCCGTTGTTATCACCTGGCCCAATGCACAAATGAAGTTAATTATTACTCTAACTTCGGCCACAGCAATCTGGGGCTTTGAAATACGAGATGCTTCGAATAACTATGTTCATGGTCAAGCTGGAATTTCAACCTCCACATATACAATCGAAACACCGTGGCTTGATGCTTCGGGATCGTACACAATCTTCATAACCTGCATTGGTGATTTGGATGGTATGGTCACCGTGTTTGCGCGGGGCTGGCCTTTCATCACTGCATAAGCGTTGAAAGGAATTTGCCATCTTCGGCAATCTTATATCCAAAGTTACCAAAGGCGGCGGTAGGTCATTCGCCTTCGCAGGTGTCTCTGAGTATGATTACAAAAGTCACCGCCCTCGTTAACTCGAAAAACCGCACACTGCACACAATCTTGTCCCTAATGCTGTGCACAGTTCTTATCGGTTTCTTTCTGGTGGGGAGTTATTCAACTTCCATGAGTTCCGCAGCGCCATTACAGCCATTTTTAGAAACCTTCGAAAAGAATGGACCATACATAAACGAAGCAATCTTTGGAGTTTATCATGGTTCCGATTCCCAGTGGGCGGCTCTTGTCGATGGTTTAATTGATGTGGGGAATGCACCTCTTACCCTTGATGAACGAGCTGATATCGAATTTAATGAATGGGAAGTCAATCAATTCTGGGGCATCGCCTGCAGCACACATTTTGATCCTTTCTTTGTTGAGGAAGTTGAAGGGCCCCCTGGCTTCAATGGATTTCCCTTCAATTATGTTAGTCTTCGCCGAGCGGTTGCCATTGCTCTGGATAAATATGCTATTGCCCAAACGTCTTTCGGTGAAAGTGGCGTCGCTCTTGACCATATCATTCCGGCTTCTTATGCCGCATGGCATGAACCGGATCTTGGGATGGATTACCGAGATGGGGACATCCAGCATGCTATTGAAGTCCTTGAGGCTGCAGGTTTCATTGACTTCAACCTGGATGGGTATCGTGATGCACCGAATGCAACAGAGGTTACCTTGAGTTTATACTATACACCAACAGAATTAGCGTCGAAGTATACTCAGCATTCAAAAATTGCTACTAATACCACGCTTATAGCTCAGACAATTCAGGTAACCATGGAAGCCCTTGGTTTTCGGATTAATCTTTATCCTGTTTCTGAACAAACCTTGTGGGCGTATACTCACATTGGCTACCGTGCCTATCAGATGGCTTTAATCCCGCTTGAAATTTATAATCGGGCTCCCGAATTTATACAAAATCTCTTCTACTCATTTACGATTCCGGTGGTTGATTCACCATCTGATGAAACCCTTCTTTACTCATCGAATATTATGAACTTTCATAATACAACAATTGATACTCTCATTGAAACAATGAATACAACCACTGATTACGACGATTTTCAAGCGCTCTTATCGGAACTCCAAATCGCTGTAGCGCAGAATCAACCCCTTATTCCTCTGTGTACACGGTATCAATATACTGCACAACGAACGGATCGCTACGAACGATGGTTTAATCAACCTAGAGTTGGCACAGCGAATCAATGGAGTCTATTGCAATCTCGATTAAGAACAGGGCAACCTGAGAAGCATCCAATCACTGATGTTGGAGGAACCATGGAAATTGGTCTTAATGATATGCCCGCAACATTAAATCCCATCCTTGCTACGCTCCCTGACACATGGCTGATCTTAGATTCAATATACAGTCGATTAGTCCGAATGAATCCACTAACTGGGGAACCGCTTCCAGATTTAGCACAAAGCTGGACGATTGAACCAGTTGGAACTGAGTTACGCTTCGTATTCAATCTCCAAAATAACGCCTCTTGGCATGACGGAGAGCCTTTCACCGCCGACGATGTAGCATTCACCTACAATTATACTAACGACCTACCAGGTCCTTGGCCTCTACTTCGACCCAAACCTTACATACCAATTTCAAGCATCGAAGTCATCAATAACGTCACAATAGCAATTACCACACCACTCAATGGCTACTTTGCTATCTTCGACCTTTCCGAGTTCGTTATCCTACCCCAGCATCTCTGGGAAGGAATACTTCGACCAGCTTCCTTCGATAATCCCCGACCCGTTGGCACAGGTCCTTTCATGTTCGATAAACGCCCTGAAGCCGGGCTTATCTACCTCCGCTATTTCCCTGAGTATCATTATTGCATTCCAGGCTCCCGTGAGTTGCCAATTTTCATCGACTATTCCTTCCTCATCTGGCTCGGTGGCGGCATCTTTGTAGTAGGCTTAACTATAATTGGGGCTGTATGGTTCCTTCGAAGAACCCCACACGGTTTCACAAATTAACCAGCTACTGCAGGACTATTCATGCAACTCGTGTAGAAATGCGTTCACAACAGAATTGAACGCCGAAGGTTTTTCGAGCATACAGTTATGCCCCGCATCCGAAATAACCTCAGATTTGGCATTTGGAATCAATTCCACCATTCGATCGAGGAGCTCTGAATTAACCGCTGATTCAAATTCACCAGTAATGATAAGGGTAGGCACTTGAATTTCGGAAAGCCTTGAAACTACATTGAACGCTTTCACATTTTGTAAAATTTCAAGAATAACAGACGTGGGTGTACGCTCTGATTCCACATTCACCCATTCGACAAGTTCCTGATTTACATCTGGCGCAAAGAGGGCTTTTTCAGTGAACTTTGAGGCACGTTTTCGGGATATACGAATGAGAAACCGGAGTAGACTGAACTCAAAGCTTCGTTTTCGAGTAGCAACTGGATGGGGGCTCGTACCAACAAGCACTAATCCACGAGGATCTCCCAATCCATCTAACGCGAATTGAAGGGCAATCATCCCACCTAAAGAGTGACCAATCAGAATAGGCTTCGATATCTGGTGCTTTGCTAGAATTGATTCAAGATCCTCTAAGTGGTTCCTGATGGAATAACCACTTGTTGGTTTCTCAGAATCTCCATGCCCTCGTAAGTCATAGGCGATTACTTGGTTGCTCTGGGCAAAGAAGGGAACTTGGTATTTCCAGAATCGATGGGATGCCGCCCAACCGTGAATGAAAACGAGAGGGGGACCTTGACCTTCTTTGTGTTCATACAACTGCACAGTGGCTAGATCTGACTCAGTCATCCATATCTCACGTTAAACGACAGAGAATTTGGTGCTAATTATCCCTTCTGCAGTATGGTCCAAAGAGTTTTTTCTTCCCACGAGAATTTGCAGATAAGTTGGTGACTTTTTGTGGAAGCAACCGATGTTTGGATAGTGATAATTCGTGGGGAAGCAGAAGGTCAGGATGTTCGAGTGGCTCTTGATTTCCAGAACGTCGAACCTCTACTGGGTCCTCGTAATTTCATCGTCGGTGATGCTTTTATTGGTCAATTTCTGGAACTGATTCAGTCTCGTGAAAAATGGGTCATTAAAACAGTGATTGAAGAAGTAAGGACGCCACAAGAAGAGAAACTTCCTCAAGGAATTCCATTATTTGCGATATTGACTAAGAGTTATCCGCGTGGGCTCTCTGCTGGCGCCCTCTTCCTCATTGAAGAGATTGCTCTCCAACCCGAGAAAGCACCAGAGCTGGCTGCTGAAGAGATGGGTGCAATTCTAGGTCCGGGCAAACGATTCCCTCTTGTTGGCTTATCCCCTGTAGGTTTCACTGCTGCATGTGCAGAAGACGCTAGACTGTTCACTAGATTCATTTCGCGGCTTCTCAAACGCCCAGAAGCCTTTGAAGAGGTGTCACTCCTGCTTCCCCGAAACTATTCCGCCACAAGGTAAAACTGATTCTATCTTTTCTCAGCTCGAATTACTAGGAAGAAGGGAATACGATGTTCACGATCAAAAAACGCCTCGTCACTTACTGGACGGGGTTCTTCAAAAGCTGTTAGAGAGAATCCAATTCGCAACAGGGTATTGACATAGGTTCCAATCGTTCGATGGAAGAAACTGAATGCTTGTGGGAAATCTTCCCCGGCCCTGGTCTTCCAACGTGCTTGATACTCATTCTCCAAAAAATAATCCTCAGTGATGAAGAACTGTCCTTCGCGGCGACCCGTTTTAACGTTCTTCTTGCCTAGTTGCCAGTGACCTGGACCATACACATTGAAGGCTGGATGAACAACCGAAAAGACAAGAAAGCCATTCTGTTGGAGAACTCGATGAAATTCAGACAAGCTTTTTTCTAAACAGTCAAGATTGAGGAGTACAAGATTGCATAGCACGGCATCAAATTCCTCAGCGGCAAACTCTTTTAATTCGCAAAGATCAGCCTGAACATACTCGATTGGTAACCTAGCCGAGAGCTTCTTACTACGATCAACGAGAGATTGGGAAAAATCTACTCCTACAACATCAGCGCCTTTTTGCGCATAGAACCGTGAGAGGTATCCTTCTCCGCAACCTGCATCGAGGATTCGAAGACCATGGACATCGCCCATTAGCTTCTCTACACATGGGTTTAGAATATATTGGTGGTGTGGGGTGCCTTTCCCCTTGATTAACTCGGAGTATACTTTGGCATTTGCCTGCCACTGATTAAGGAGATGTTCGCGCATGCTTCTTTGTGTATGACAGGCAGTATTAGACTGTGACGTCTTTGATCTATTTAGGATTCAGATTCTTCGGTGAATTCATCAATTGATGTGACGAGATGACCCGTATAACGGTTGATTAACAGGGTAAGGGCTTGCATAATCAATGTAATGATGATAACTCCAAGGGCAATAAACACGATGAGTAAACCGATTTCATAAAATAGAATTCCTGTTAATCCCATTGATGCGAGCCACGCGGTGCCCCACGGTTGTAGTATGTACTTCCATAGTAAATAGTATCCATAGATACCTGCAACGAGTACAAAAAGCGTCGAAATAGCAAAGAGGGTAAGAACTGTCTTAGTTGCCGAATCATCGGCATCGATATGCCCCACGCCTGGACCTACAATGAAACGTCGTACTCCTCGGTGAAACCTCAGAAATATTCCAAGGAGCCAAACAAATAGTAGAAATGCAAAGCCGCCGCCTAAAAGGAGGACAAAAATGAAGACATCTTCATTTGCGACGAGTATTCCCCAAATGCCACTAAGCATTAACACGAAGACGATGCCTGCTCCGAGGACAACCAGGAATGCCAGGAGCTGTAAACCGAAGGTGACTGAGGCAATTCCTCCAAAAATACGGTCCCAATTTATTGAACGTTTTTCTTCATTAGATGGAGTCATGTCTACCACTTCGTTGAAGGGTTAATCCAGTATTTACAGTGGTTTAGTCGAAAAAGATTTGCTTTTTTATCGGTGAAGAGTTCGAGGGGAATTTACTTAAACCTAGAATGTTCTTTCTAGTTCATCCACAATCTGTTCATACCGTTTATGGACATCTTTGCCACCAAGTATCTCATCAAATCGTTCGAAATCAGCTTTCATCTTGTCTTTTTCTTCTTGACTGAGCACTTTCACCATGGCTGGAAAGACTTCGTCCTCTTCCATCTTGAAGTGAGGCTGCATAATGTTGAGATACTCATTCACGGCTTTTAGGATGTTCTTACGTCCCTCCGATGAACCTCGTTGATAGGCTCGAATACCTTTGTGCATTTCATTCGCAAGATCTAAAGCTTCGATGTGTTCTTCGATTAGCACAGCTATATTCCGATCAACTTCTTTTGGTAGATCAGTATCATGCTCACGCATCTGTTCAAAGAGGATGTCTTCTTCTTTTGAATGATGAATGACATCAGCATAACCGCGAATGAACTCAACTAATTTCCAAAAAATAGGGGCAGGAATTTCTTCTTCATCTTCTAGCTTATCACGAACCTTCTCAATGATTGCAAAAACTCTATCAACCAATTTATGTTCATCAAGTAACGTGTCAATTGGGTACATGGGAGTCGACCTCCGCGTCCAAAGTGTACCCCCCTTGTTCATATCCTCTTGAAAAAACTTGCCTCTCTGCAATGTTTTTAGATTAAAACCCCACTTCGAAGCCTCTAAAGAACAATTCATGGCGATTTGGAATGGTAACTTCTCCTGAGCTCTTTCTCGCTGGCGTCTTCATGGGAATTCTAGGTGCTGCTCTTTTTGGAATGTCAAACGTCGTCTACAAATCCCAAAGTGCTGGCATCCAACCTGTTGCCATTAATGCATTTAAGATGTGGATTGCCTTGCCAATTATTGTCTTTGCCGTCCTCCTTTTGCTTCCTCTGACAGGCTTCAATGTACCTCTTGCATCAATCCCGTTCCTGGCTTTATCGGTTATCTTTGGCGCAGGAATCGGTGACCTTCTGTATTTAACGAGTCAATCACGCATCGGAGTTTCTCGGGCGTTTCCAATTGCAATGACTTTCCCATTCATCACCTATTTCATGTCTATTTTCTTCCTGCAAGAACCCCTGTTCCTTACTCGCTTAATTGGTGTGGTTCTCGCAATTCTTGGGATTAGTATAATCACTCGAGAACAGACTTTACAAGAACAGGACGCTATTCTACTGGGTGTGAATCAATCTGTTTCTAAATGGG
The DNA here is from genome assembly GCA_048939625.1 of Promethearchaeota archaeon. GTDB lineage: Archaea > Asgardarchaeota > Hermodarchaeia > Hermodarchaeales > Hermodarchaeaceae > Hermodarchaeum. The sequence continues at coordinate 203,930 of JBHLPH010000001.1, read as the reverse complement.
ATAAGATTGGCATCTCACTCGCGATTGGGGCAGCACTTTTCTGGTCAACAGCAACAGTCATCCTACAGCTTGGGCTAGTTGGCGCTGATCCAATCGACTCCAATCTTATTCGAATTATAATTGGATCACTTTTTTTACTTCCCGTCTTCCTTTTTGCCCGAAAGCGGGGCATGCCTCTTCCAACCAAACAGGCAACCAAACTTGTTCTTATCGCAGCATTCTTTGGTATGGGTATCGGTTCAATTCTTTATGTGAATGCTGTTTTTTTCACGGGTGCTGCAGTAACATCTGTCATCGCTGCGACTGCTCCTCTATTTGCACTCCCCTTTACCATCATTTACCTGAAAGAAAAAGTCACACCTCTCATTCTTCTAGGCACCATTCTCTCTATTAGTGGAGTATGGCTAGTGGTCTTAGGATTTTAAAAAGAAAAAAAGCTGCGAACCAAGTGAAGTGAATCCACTGACTCGCAAACACAACTAATATAGACCTTAGCTATTTGAAGAATTTCTTCGCGGCTTCCATATCTTCCATGACGGCTTCTAGGTCCTCTTCGTGTTCAACTTCATCAGCCAAGATTTTGTAGATGATATGGGTCGTTATTGGGTCTTTGCCTTTGATTTTGTCTATAATTTTTGTATAAGTGTCGATTGCACACTGCTCGCCTTTGATGTTCTGTTTCAAAATCGGAACAACGAATGGATCTGTAGGCGCTTCATATCCACAATTGGTCTTCGACTGCCACTCTGAGGGGCTTAGAATTGGCGTCCCACCTAGTTGAATAATGCGTTCCACAAGCATTCCTGCATGTTCGAGTTCCTCATTAGCATGTTCTTCGAGTTCGCTAATAACAGTTTCACGCATAGGGCCAACGACGATTTTTGCACCGATCCAATATTGATAGTATGCAAACCATTCATCTGCAAGGGCTTTGTTCAATAATTCGACTAGTTCTTTGAGGTCATATTGGACGATTTCACGACCTTTTGTTCCCATTTTATTACCTCCTATCGCTTCAGAAGGGAATTTGGCATTAGTGCATGAGGTGGCGTGACTTATAATTAGCTAGTATCGTCCTAATCGTTTCATGGGATATCCACAACATCGAAGCTCTCCACCACCGGCTGCTGTGACTTCGATTTCATTCCCACACCACTCACATCTATACTTTTCGCCTATGTTTTGAACTCTGGCCATAAAGAATCCACCATTCCAATTGTGAAAACCAAATGAATCTTTAGTGCCCTTATTCATATTTTTTTCTAGAAACACTCGAAATGCTTAGTAAAGGTAAGAAAAATGAAATGCAGATGGATAGAAGATATCACCCACCTGCAAGGTATTTTCTAGAGAAACTAAAACTTATGGCAAACCTGCTTACTTGCCTCGCTGACCCAAGCGGTTATCGAGCATGAATAGTGCGCCTTTTGAATCTCCTATCTCTTTGAGTAAAATGGCGACGTTTTGGGTCTGTTCCTCTTCTTCAACCTGTTCTTCATAGAACCAGTTGAGCATGGGGATTGCTGATTTATCTCCCATCTTTTCGGCTAGTTTTCCGATTTTGAAGATTCGCTCAGTAACAATTTTTTCATGTTCATAGGCGTTTTCCCAAGCAGCTAGAGGTGAATCCCAGTCAGTGGCAGGTCCTTTAATCTCAGCAAGAGTGACTCGACCTCCACGATCAGAGATATGGGTCCAAAATCGCATGGCGTGTTCGTATTCTTCACCAGCTTGGTGTTTCATCCAATGTGCCATGCCATTCAGGTTAACGGATTCAAAATAGGCTGCCATAGAAAGATAGATGTAAGCAGAATAGAGTTCGAAATTTATTTGATCGTTTATTGCATCTTGAAGTTCTTTGCTAATTTCCATGCATCAACACTTCCATACATAAGAGTTGTTGGAAGCGTAGCAAGTTCCTCTTTATATTTGTAGTGAACTTCTTAACATAGTTAAGAATAATGTGTCGTTCTGCTCTTCGCCAGTTCAATACTCTTTTAACGAGATAGAATCTTTACACTGTTGAGTACAATGAAGGCACTAATCGTCGTTGATATGCTAAATGATTTCGTCACGGGCTCTCTCAAATGTGACCGAGCCCAGCGCATTATTCCTCACATTCGGGAACTCATGGATGGGTTTCATAAAAACAAACTCCCAGTAATTTTTGCGAATGATAGTCACCTTGACACCGATTTTGAAATGGATCGTTGGGGTGCTCACGCCATTGAAGGCACTAAAGGTGCCGAAGTCATCCCCGAACTGACACCCACTGATGAGGATATTGTCATTGGGAAACACGTGTATAGCAGCTTCTATGAAACACCATTAGATTCCATCCTTCGAAGTCGGAAAGTCGATACCGTGGTTCTCACCGGACTCCATACCCACCTTTGTGTTCGACATACAGCTGCTGACGCTTTTTTCCGCGGGTATAAAATTTTAGTGCCAGAAGATGGTGTCGATTCCTTTACTGCAGAGGACCATGAATCGGGACTTGCCTATTTGAAGGAATATTATGGCGCTAATATCACTGATGCGAAATCAATCCTGAACGGTCTGAAGAAATAGGAATGCATGTCTTGGGTTTAGATCACTACTATATACTCTAGCTTGTGACCTTCTCAAGCTCTGGGCTTAATTTGACAGGAAAAATCGGTGCTTCACTGAGCAACCGATAGGGTTTGGATAATAAGCTAAGTTGGATTTTACAATACTGTCTGCTTTCTTCAAGCATTGGAAAGTTATAGGTGAGAGTCCCGTTTTGGATAATCGGAATTAAGAGGGGCTTAGAATCGGGAATTTCTTCTTCCCATCGAGAGATTGTGTCACGATGGAATAATCCGTTTTCATCGAATTGACGATGGATTTGTTTACGATAGGGTAGTAGCACTTTGTCAGGACTTAGTTTGGTTTTTGGAATGGCTTGCCCGTCTTTTCCGGTGCGTTCAACGAGTTTATACACTCCAGGAAGGGCGGAGACTCCTCCTTCACGTGTAATCGGGTTGAAGTTTGCGCCAGTAACGAGTCTGGTTCCTACACCAAATCCATCGATGGGGGCATCTGCACGAATTAGTTCTTCGATTCGGTATTCATCGAGATCACTACTCACAAAGATTTTTGCGGTTGTTAAACCAGCTTCATCTAAGAGTTGCCGGGCTTGAATGCTGAGATTGGCGAGATCACCACTATCTAAACGAATACCGGTGAGACGATATCCTTGTTCGTGCAATTCTTTCCCAATAATAATGGCATTCCGAACTCCCTCGAGTGTATCATAGGTGTCGACTAATAGGATTGTATTATAGGGAAAGGAAGCCGAATATTCACGAAAGGCTTGCAACTCGTTGGGACGGTTCTGAATAAAAGCATGAGGCATAGTTCCGATGTAAGGGATATCCCATATCTTACCAGCTAACACTAGGGATGTGCCCGTTGCTCCTGCAAGAAAAGCGGCTCGTGCTGCCAATACTGCTGCATCACGACCGTGGGCACGACGAGCACCAAAATCCACTATCGTACGTTCCCCAGCGACATCCACCATTCGCGCCGTCTTTGTCGCGACCAGCGACTGAAAATTCATGACATTCAACAGGTATGTTTCGATGAGTTGGACTTCAATGGTGGGGCCTGTTACATTGATAATTGGTTCATTAGGAAACACGATGGTTCCTTCTGGAACTGCATAAATGTCTCCACTGAATTTGAAATTCATAAGAAAATCTAAGAAACCGTTGCGAAAGTCGGGTCCTGAAGTTGCTTCTAACCATCCCAGGTCCTTCTCTTCGAATCGCAGCTTTAAGATGTAAGCGATGACCTGCTCTAATCCCGCGCTAATCAAATAACTTCCAAAAGGCAGGGATCGCACAAAATATTCTTGGGTTACTATGGCATCGTTTTGATGATCAAAATCTGTTTTGGTGCTAGTGAGTTCGTAATAATCTAGGAAGAGGGCTAGTTCATTGGGGTTCGCGAGTCCAAGTTTAGGTGCTGGCATACCATTGACCTCCAAGTTCTCACTTAAAGCAGGATTGGAATACTATAAGGCTTTAGGAAGGGTTTTCAACGCGAGTTGTCTAGCATATTGAATTACACTCGCTCAAGGTGAAAATAATCATGGAATTGAAGACGTTGGAAGTAATTCGACAAGCTGGAGTCATAGATGAATATCAACTAGCGTCTAGCCTTAACCTTTCTCAAGACGAACTCCATTCCATGTTATCTCCACTTATTCAACTAGGTTATGTTACCGTTATCACCAAACATGGTAAAGATTGCCTGAGCTGCAGCTCCCGCTTCGCTTGTCCTAGTAGCCGCATCCATTCAGTTGGTCCAAACACAACTTTCTCTGCTTACCGTCTAACCTCTGCAGGTATGCGGTATCACCGAGAGCTCCGCACCCAAATGAGTAAATGACACTATTTACTCACATTAGGCAAAGGCTTTTCATAAAACACATTCATTAATCGATGTGAGGAATCTATCTTGTCTTCACGATTACAAATCGGTCAATCAGCGCCACCAATCAAACTCTATGACACTGAACTCAAACTTCGCACCCTAAAAGAATTCAAAGGGCAAATCGTTGTCCTTGCCTTCTTCCCAGGTGCATTTACTGCTGTATGCACCAGGGAGTTGTGCCATTTTCGTGATACGCTCGCTAATTTCGAATCTGTTAACGCTCAAGTGCTTGCTATAAGTGTGAATGACCCTTTCACGAACAAAGCCTTCGCTGAACAAAATCGCCTCATGTTTCCAATCCTTAGCGATTACAACCGGATTGTCATCAAAGCCTATGATGTTGTTCAAGAGGGCTTAGGCGAACTGAAGGACTATAAAGCAGCGAAGCGGGCGGTGTTTGTGATTAGCCCGGAAGGGTTCATTCGTTGGAAGTGGATCACCGACAATCCGGCCATCGAACCTCCGTATGCGGAAATCCAGCACGCCATCGATGATATCGGACGGACCCAATCTACGAGCTAATATCTCTCTACGGAGACTTTTTGTTGCCTTGCAGTGCAATTGTGATATTTTCAACTGGGATATTCTTTCCCGATTGACTCACAGCACTTTCGACGATGCGTTGCAACCCTGAACAACAGGGAACTTCCATTTTCAGCATTGCGATGCTCTTTATTGAGTTTGTACGGAAAATTTCTGTGAGTTTGTCCACATAGAATTGGGCATTATCGAATTTCGGACATCCATATACCAACACTCTATCCTGTAGAAACTCCTGTTGAAATTGTGGATACGAAAATGGTACACAATCTGCAACCACTAACAGATCTGCATTCTTGAAAAAGGGGGCATTTATTGAAACCAGCTGTAAGGCAATTGGCCACTGCCGTTGCCCTATCGGAACCACCTCGCCACTAATCTGGTACGGTGTTTCCACACTAGAACCGTCAACTTTCACATCACAGGAGAGGCATTCAGGTGCACCAGTTTTTCCCAAATGTTCTTCTACAGCCTCTTCATCAAACTCGGGCGCTTCTCGGTGGATAATTGTGAGTGCACCTTCAGGGCAGTGACCTAAACAGGCACCGAGTCCATCACATAAATCGTCCCGGATGAGTTTGGCTTTCCCATCAACAATTTGGAGTGCTCCTTCAGCACAGTTGGGAATACATTCACCACAGCCGGTGCATTTCTCTTCGTCGATTTCAATAATCTCACGTACTGGCATGTTAACACTGTTAACTTAAAGAGCTTTTAACCCATTCCGTCTTCCCAATACACTCGGTAACTATCATCGCCTCTCATTCAGATGAAATAAAAAAGGAGAGAAAATCCGCCCGACTACATGAGACGAGCGGATTCAGGAACGATGGGTCTCCTAATAGGAAGTTATGCTTTCTTGCGACGACGGACTACAAAGACAGCCACCAAACAGGTGACGACCCCAATAAGTACGGCTTCCCATGGGAATCCAGGAATTCCAGGTGGTGCTGCTTGACCAATATTGGAATAAGCAGTGTATACGGGATCGTGGACTATACGATAACCACCAAACTTGGGGAAGGTAATTGCATACCAGAATGCGATGTTGTTGAATGCCGTATCTGCATGGTTGTAGAGGTCACGTGGGCCATCATAAAGTCCTTGTAGCGTAGGACTAGCGACAGCATAGGCCCAAATCGAGAGAAAGTCGGCAGAGAATGGAAATTGCCAGGCTACTAGAAGTAAGTCAGCGAGGATAGGTGTCATAACCCAGCTATAGGCTGGGTTATCTGAGCTAATCACTGCATTACCATCGGATTCGTTGAGAAGATCATAGGTTCCACGGACCCCAACAGCGAATGCACGTTGGTTACCTGCTGCGTCTGTGGTGATATTTGCATATTGCCAGTCTGCTGCTGGAGTTGGGGTTGTTGAGCCAGTGTCAGTGTAGTAGTTCGAACCCCACGCACTTACAAAGTGGGCTGCACCAACGGTGACGTTTTCAAATGCCTCGTGTACATCGGCTATAGGAATGGATTGTCCGAGTGCATATAGGGCTTGAACTTGTCCAATAGTATAATAGGTTTCAGCAGTGATTTCACCGGTGTCTTCATCAACGGTGACCACGTATTCAAAGGTTAGTTCACTAATTTGTACTTCAAAGAGTGGAAGTCCAAGGGTAACAATGAATCCAAGTAGGCTTCCTCGATCAACGATTCGTGCATAGAGGTTCTCGTAGGTGACACCAAACCGGTATTCACCAGGTGTACTGTCGTCCATAGTTATCGCAGAAACTTCGGGTGTTGCAGTTCGATTTCCGCCATCCCAACCATAGGGGACAACGAACCAAAAGTCTTCATCAGCATCACGGACATTGTTACTATGGTGATCACCTGCGCCCGTATCGTTGAAAGCGAACATGAAGGCGAACACAGCACCTGTGAAGATTTCATGGCCTGTTGGAGTTGTAAAGTGCATACCAAAAAGCTGGTATGGAAATGTGGAATGGGTATCATTTTCAGCAAGATACACATCGCCAACGGCGAGTAGGGCTGCTTCAAAAGCCCCCGTTCCGTCATAGTTAATGTGGTGCATAATGAGCTCCACATGATTACCTGTATCATCGTCGGTTATGTTGACTTCTTTGGTCCAGCCACCCACTTCTGCAAACGTGTGGTCGAAGATTGCTGCTTCACTACCTGGCACGTATGTTTCGGGTGGAAGAGCCATTGTTGTCATTGGTGCGAAAATAACCGCAAATGCAAGCGCTAGAGCCACTATTGGAAGGATTTTCATTTTATTCATCAATGTAAAGCACACCTTTACCATTTTCGGCAAGTGTTTGCTCGTTAGCTTCCCCTCTCAAATGACGAATTTAAAGAAGCTGATAAGTTTAGTTTTCCATCTAGAAAACTGCGTTTAACTAAGATTATCTCAAAGAAACACCCCTAGATTGCTTCAGGCTAGTTCCGAACAACCCAGCTCCGAGTGTATTGACCAAAAAAGCGGAGGAATCCAGCTTTTCGCGACTTGATTAGCCCGACAAGGATATCAATTGGTAGGATGAGAACCTTTGTCAGAGCACGAACCGCCGCTGGATGTTGTGCAATTCGTGCTCCGCTAACATCAACAATCCGAATGCCCAGGATCATTTTACCCAAGGTTTGCCCTCGGTACCCCTCTAATAGCGTGAAGTACATCCACAAAATGGCTAAGATAAATGCTCGAATCAGAACAACAGTCAAATCTGGATACACAAGAAACATGTCAATGATTCGATTAACAAATAGGGGAACAGGAATCCCACCCAACCACCAGGCGGGAATCAAGGTAAATGCAGAGGTAAAATCTGCAGCAATAAAAAGTAGTGATAAAATCAAGATTACATCAATAATAAATGCCAAAGTTCTACGCCCAATAAATTTCCCCGGAACTTCGGTTTTTGTGACTTCAGTTCCACTTACTCGTCCTTCGAGCATTTTCCATGTGCGATAGAGTTTCAGCCCCTCATTTGAAATCTGGTATTGTCCATTGACTTGGGCAAGGAAGGGTTCCAACTTTTGCAGGTGAAAATTAAGTTTCCCACTGGAAATATTTACGCGGGTTAGAATTTGGGAATAGGAGATGCCGGGAGCTTCATAGACGGTTTCAAGTATTTGGCGGCGTAATGGGTGTCCAATGGCCGTCAGAAAATCGTCCAAGTCCGTCATTGGCTGGTTTCATCCCCGGCTATTCATTTTGAATCCGTTGTCCATAACTGGCATCAACAATGCAAGTGTCGCCACGTTCTCTATTGACTGAGGAAATTGCGCCTTTATACGTATCGACCAAAGTTTATGCCCCCTCATCAAAGGCATCTTTCTTACGACCATTGGAACGAATAACCCGTAGCACAACGATAATTAGAGCGATTAACACCACGGTTCCAATTGCAATTACTCCGATAACTCCTGCAGCCTGACCGATATTGGAGAAAGCGATATACACCGGGTCGTGCTCAACACGGTAACCGTTCGATTCAGGAAACGTCACGCCATACCAAAACGCTGCCGTATTGAAAACATTCTCCGCATGGTTATACACATCAAGTGGTCCATCAAAGATACGTTGAAGATAATCGCTCATGGCATAAGCGAACACGCTAAAGATATTCGCTGAAATAGGTAGTTGCCAAAGAAGGAGAATGAGGTCGATTGGTTCAGGGGATAAGACCCAACTATATGCAGGAAGCCCAGTTTGAATTGTTGAAAAAGGATCCGTGCTCTCATTGAGCACATCATAGGTTCCACGAGTGCTAAGGGCCAATACTCGGTCGCGCCCCTGAGCATCCGTAGAGATGTTGACTAAATTCTGGTCTACACCTCCTTCTGGAATTGATCCAGCGGTGCGTGTATAGTATTGGGTTGTAAGAACAATTCCAAGATGCGCTACGCCAATACCTACGTCTTGGAGGGCATCGTGGAAATTAGGAATTGGGATTCCAAGAAACCGGAACTCGTTAGCTTGGCCAATCGTGTAGTATGTCTCTGTAGTAATTTTTCCAGTTTCTGAATCGATTTGTATATCATAAATTACGGTTAACTCACTGAAGGTGATTTCAAAGAGAGGCAGCAGCAGAGACCATACAAATTCTTCAGGACTATTTGCAGAAACTAAGCGACCATATAAATTCCGATAGCGAATCCCAAACTGATAATGAGTATCACTCAATGTGGTTATGGGAATCGCTTCGATAGTCACTGGTTCTGTCGCATTTCCCTCATTATAGCCATATGGAATAATGAAGAAACGGTTCTCTCCCGGACTTGGAACACCGTTATGGTCGGTATCATTAAATCCGAATAAAAAGGTTAACAGCGATCCCGCAAAGATGTCCCGTCCACCTCTCGTTTTGAAATGCAGACCAAAGAGTTGATAGGGAAGGGTGGATTGGGTCCCATTCTCGTTTTCAATCACACCGAGTGCAATAAGCATGGCTTGAAACGATTGCTGCCCCTCAACGTAATTCAAGTAGCTGGCAATGAACTGCACTGTATCATTATTCTCTGACTCAAATACAATGGAATCATTGGTCCAGCTAGATTCCGCGAAGGTGTGTCCAAACAGATGCTGTTCCAATCCCGGCACCCAGTGCTGAGGAGGTTGTGCTCCAACTTGAGCAGGTGATATGAAAAAGAGTAGACAAAATCCGAATAACACTAATGACAGCCACTTAGCATACCCTTTCAACGCAAGAACCACTTATCATGTCAGCCGAATTCTCTAGTAGCTTCTCAACTACTCTATATAAGCAAACTGAAAAGTATAGTTTTTCTCCTAGACAACAGTACTTGGTTAGTCTGTTCAAATTTCTGAACATCCCGTATTTTGAGTTCGATATATGAAGAAAAGAGTGCCCAGCATTGCTGGGCATTTGTATTAGTGAATTTTACGCCGTCGTCGGAGTAATCCAAAGGTGATTCCTGCAATTACTGAAAAGAGAATGGCTTCAATGGGGAAGCCTGGAATCGGGGGCGGTGGTGGCGTGGTTGTTGGTTGGTTGGTCACTGTCACTGTGATACTATCAGACGCAGAATTGCCAGCGGTATCATAGGCGGTTGCAAGAATTGTATGGCTGCCATCGGTTGTGCTCGTGGTATCCCAGCTGTATGTATAGGGGGCAGTTGTATCATCGGCTACCGAGGTTCCATCAATGAAGATTTCAACGTGGGCGATACCACTGATGGTATCACTAGCGTCTACGGATATCATGATAGTGTCATTAAGTTCTGCTCCGCTGGTGGGTTGAGTGATTGAAACCACGGGGTCTTCAACCTCTGTAACCGTGTAGCTCCAATAGCTTCCGCCATCTAAAGCTATCGTGCGCAGACCCCAGGTGTCATTCGCTGAAAGGTAGTATTCAACATTCGTGGCATACACTTGGCTTGGAATATTCGCAGTAAAAGTGACACCAGTTTGATGGAGTAAGGTTTGGGTTTGCCAACCTCCTGCATTTATTCGATAATGGAGAAGGAGCGCATCTGCGTCTAGGTCCTGGTCTTCGATTTCAGCAGAAATCTGGACGGGGTCGTTATGGATTGGACTCGGTGGGTTCTGGACCACGTTGGATATCCGTGGTGCTGGATCATCGTAGAGATAGAGATCATCAAAAAGGAATTCTACTCGTCCTCCACCCGATGTCACTGCATCAATATACGCCATCACAATTTTTGTATCAGGCAGACTTCCAAATACTGCTTCATAGTCATGATTCAAGTCGCGATGGAGCTGGAGCCATGAACCTTGTGATCCAACATTTGTGACATTGAAATTCGCATATAATGTCGAGTTCGGTGGAAGTTCCATACTCACAGTTGCAAAATAATAGGACAGATGCTTTCCATTTTCGAGTTGAATGTCAATGTCGATGAAATTGCCCGATAGTGCTGAGAAGTCCTCTATCCGCCACATGAGGTCAAGATAAGTTTCTCGGGACCCATTCAAGGGGCGTCCACGTATGTTTTGCATGACTGTCAGTCCACTGAAAGGACTCAGTGTGATGTTTGCGGCCTTCGAACCCGAATACGCGGTACCCGTCACAGTCAACTGTGAATGGTTTAGGGACCCCCATCCTTGTATGTGCTGACCGATAGGCGGTTGGTCCTCATGGTTCCCGCCGTTAATAGCGCTCGCTTCCAAATTCATGGAATCAATAAGAAGCGACGTCTTTCCCCCAGAATTTCTGGCTTGGACAAAGCATGTTATTGAATTTATTACCACACTATCAAATCCACGTGCGGCATGCATATCTGCCCATACGTCTCGTTCAAAGAAGACCCAACTTCCTGTTGTATTCATCGCCGGTGCAAAGAAGTAGGTGTCCCATGTGGAATTTGGATAGATAAAGCTCACTCCTGCATGACCAAGAATATAATGTAGATAAAACGAACTCGAGGGTGCAAGACAGTAGAAGTACACGTCTGCAAATTCATAAGTATCCAGTGATTCGAAGTTGAGGAACCACCAAAATCGAAGAACACCATGATTCTCCGAACTAATCTGAGTTTCAATCGTCTGGTAACAAAATGCCAAGCTTGTGTTGCCTTTCGATGGTGAAGTAAGATTCATGCTCCATAAACCGCGATATGCTGCACTGTTTTGCTCGATGATTGCAGCATCATACCGCCCTGAGTTTCCACCCCACCCAGTAGCTACTGGATCATTCAGATTTCCATTACGAGTGGTTCCACCAACCCAAACATATCCATTGGTTTCGTTAATCAGTTGAAAATCATCTAAAAATCCAACCATGTTGTTCGCAATGTAACCATCGGCGTATAGGTCGATGAAAATGTTCTCGACAGTAAGTGAGGGATCAATCGTGCCGGGCCACAAGGGAATCGCAAGGTAATCTGCTGTGATGTTGCGACTAAAGAAGTTCCACTGGTTTAATGGGTAATCTAAGAAAAATGTTCCCGAATTGGTTGAGTTCGAATACGATTGTGTTCCATTCAAAAAGTAGTTCAGATAACGTCCATCATTAAAATTCACGCGGGTCCGTAAATAGTCGTTAATTGGGTCTAAGTTCTGATTTAGTCGCCAATAGAAGCTTATAGATAGATTATCTGCATCTGCTCCAAGACTGCGTTGAACCCAATAAGAACTGGCTGACCGACCATTCGGCGCATAAGCTGAGATGCCTCCTGAATAGGCACCCTCATAGACATAAGCCGGATTCGAGCTACCATCCTCAAACCACCAGTACTGAGAACCGGGCGCGTACTCACCCCACTCATCAGCATCAAGTTGTGTGTTCCACTCTTCAAAATCAGGATTAGCTATACGATTCATCGTCCAATTCACAAGCCCCAAATCAGGACCTGGGGCAGGTACCGTATTCGAATCCATCTCAGACTCAAACTGGGAAAAGTTCTCACCCGACTTCGGCGCCGGTAACTGCGCCAAATCGATATTCAGAAATGCTAAAGATGGCAACACCAATAATGAAACAAACATTAAGTTAACGAGGAGTCGCCTCATAACCAAACCTCCAAGGCGTTAGTACTCTAAAGCTCACACGTATGTAAAAAGTCTTTATGCTACAATGAACACAAAGTGAAACATGTAACGGGTGTTGAAAAAGAAGAGAAACGAGGGCGGAACGCCCTCTAAGTTATGAAAACTATAGCTTCTCGCCACATTCAGCGCAGAATTTGCCTTTTGCGGGGGCTCCGCAGTTTGGACAGAATTGCTTGGCTTTGCGCCGTTCATCGACTTGTTTGCGGATTGGTTTTCCACACTCCGCGCAGAATTTTGGTGGTTTGTTGCCTTTGAGGGGCATGGCTGCGCCGCAGTGTGGGCAGGCAACGTGGGTGATGCCTTGTTCTTGGGGTTTCTGGGATTGTCGCATCATCTCGGCGAGTTGTGGGATGAGGACGATTCCTGCGCCTGCACTAGCGGATCCACCACCTTGACCGAGAGCTTCGGCGCTGCGGCGCATGGTTTCAGCGGTGAGGACTTCTCGACCACTGACACCCTGCACTGCAAAGAAGAGGCGCTCCCGGTATTCGGGGGAGGTGTCCATTCCGGCAAAGGCCATATCCAAGAGTTTGAGGCCATATTCTTCGAATTTGTCGGCAAGGATGGTTTTTGTTTTCATGCTGGTTTCGTCAAGGCGGGTCATCGCATCTTGAAGGTTATAACCAGCAAGTTCATCCATGGCGAGTTCGACGAATTTTGACCGGATGAAGTTGGTCACATCTTGGGTGGTATAGTTTTCTCCTGCTACGACTTCGTTAACGAAGATTTGGGGGTCGTCGATTTCAAACCAGAATTCGCCGTGGAACATGAGGGGGGCAAGGTCTCGGGTTTGACCTTTGCCTCCAAATTTTCCTTGGAATTTGGTCATGTTTAGAAAGACGACTTCGGCGGTGAAAGGGGATTTGTCGAAGCCTGCTATGCGTCGGAGAATCCCCGTAAGAATCGGAACATTGGCGGTGGTGAGTGTGTGACGACCGACGCCCATGACGTCAAGGGCTTTTCCGTCACGGTAGAAGACGGCGGCTTGGTTTTCGCGGACGAGGCATTGGCTGCCCCATTTCACGAGGTCATTGGGCCATCGGTAGACAATATCGTTCTTTCGCATGCTTTTCCATTCGATTATTTCGGGCATGGTTCGTTCTCCCTCTGGAAATCCAGTTTGGAAGGTACAGAAGGTCTGGGTTGCCATTCGTGCCAAGCCTTTTCAACTTTACGACTTTGCATCGAATAACCAAATTTCCATTTAGGATATCAACTAAGATTGTTTTGTTTAGGTGAATAGGTTGATTCCTTTGCCTTGAGATGTGGCAGCTCGTTTTCAAGGAACGCTTCAAGGTTCTTACGGCAGCTGATCTTCGAATTTTGGTGAAAGACTTGAATTAGATGGTTTCGTAAGATGCTGAGTGGTGTTTCACCCATTTTCTCGGCAAACACAACTTCCACTTTTGCATCAATTAGGAGATGTGCTGTGTTTTTCCCTCGTTGTTTACTTTCTTTTGCTGCTGGATTTGGCATGACTTCCCAGAGCACGATTTTTCGTTGGTCAACATCCATGATTAAAAAGTAAGGTACTGAACCAAAGTGTGTGCTGGGCTTTAAATCTGGGGTTATATCTTTCTGATTTACTGGAAACGCAACTCGGAAAGTAACAGGAAGAACGGGCTCAACATGGACAAGAAATGAAAGTATATCTGGGTAGGCCTCCTTTACGCGTGTGGATATTTCTTCAGCGAGGAGATGCGATTGTAGCACTGTTGTTTTTCCAGCTACTTCTAGATGCATTTCCCCAAAGCAAATCGGTCCTGCTCTCCGCAATTTAATGGCGTGAACACCAAGGACACCAAGGATAGGTGAAGCAAGTTGTTCGATTGCATTAATCTTCTCTGGATCTTGTCCGGCATCCATTAAGACAAGTATGGACTCGTAGGCTAACTGAAAGCTACTTCTTAAAATCAAAAGGCCAATTACAAATCCCACAATGGATTCAACCCATGGTAGCCCGAAGAACGCAAAAATCAATCCTAAAATGACCGCTATGGAGGCGAGAATATCCATTTGGAATTCTTGACCCTTGTTATAGACAGCATTACTTCCAGTTTCTTGACCAATTTTTTTCAGATACCAGGACATGACGAAGATGATTGGAATTGATGCAATTGAAATTGCTAGGGCCAGACTGATGAAACTTAATTCTGTTGGAAATAGTATGCGTTGGATTGCTTGCCAAAGTACACCCATGCCCGTTATAAAAATAAAGACTGCGACGATCAGAGCGGCTAGTGATTCAGCTTTGAAATAGCCATAAGGGTATTTTTCGTTGGGGTCACGTTGAGCCAACCATAAACCAAGGAAAACCGTGATAACTGCAATCAAGTCTGAGATTGAGTCAATTCCTTTGGCAAAAAGGCCCAGGCTGCCCGATAGGAATGCTATGAGAAACCATGTAATGGCTAAGGCTAAAACAACAATTGACGCTCTTTTTATGGCTCGTCGTCCTCGAGCAAGGTTTTCATCAATGGTTACAGTGAAAGCCATCCTATTGTACCTATTGAACTTGATAACTAGTGAAGATGCCTTATTGCTTTTATAAATTCATTAAGATTCAAAAAATTTAGCGTAAATCAAGAAGGCATCATCGATAACACACCTGAATTCGTGGACAAAGTTCGAGACAAATGCCGCAAAGAAGAAAGAAATTAGCCTACCCCCTCTTATAATTATAAAAAAAGAGAAAAAAGGGAAGGGCTCAAAATAGGATTAAAGTGTGTAATCCTTCGGTTACACAACCTCAATACCCATGATGACTTGTTCTCGTTCCTTCCACTTGCGGTTCATACGGGAAATCATTTTCCGGAGATCCTTGATGTGGCCTGTTGCCTCATCCGGATCATCTTCTATCAATGTTAAGACATCATCACAGCGTTGGTCGAACTCTTGCACCTGTTCAACAAACCAGCTATCATAGCGCAACATGTTCTCTAGGTCGTCTTCTTTGATTTTGATGGCATCGAAGAAAGGGCGATAGCCATAATCGGCATGTTCTATCTGGCTGATGAGTTTTTCAGTTCGGCTCATGAGTGAGTCGACGGTTCGGTAGGCGTCTTCGATTTCTTCTTCGACTATTGCAGAGCGGATGTCTTGGATTTTATCGGCACTTTGTCGGAGCCGGGTTATGATTTGGTCACGTAGAATACGGTCGGCGTTGCGACGTTCTTCCTTGATGCGGTATCCCCGCCATCCAGGTATTAATTTCATGATTTTTTGGGTCAGGGTGCGTTCGTCATCGACTTTTTCCATAATGGATGGTTTTTCATCGTCTCCCAAGGAGATCACCTCGATGGTCGCTATCTAGGCATTGGGTTGAGACCTTATAAAATCTCGCCAGAGGAATCGATTTGCTTGTTGGGTTTGATTGAGACATAACTGCGGATGGTATCCACTGCTTATTGAGCATTAGCGACTACAAGTGCGGTATATGTGAATTATTGTGCACGCTCAGCGGCGGTTTTTCGCCTTGCATAATAAATGGTCATTAACGCTAAGACAAGTGGAATGATTGTGAGTCCAATTCCAGCGTATAAGAGGTATTCGGGTGTGAGTCCGAGTAGTGGAATACCGCTATAAGCTAGATATGTCACAGCAGCGCCACCGATGGTGAGTAAGAACCATAGTAAGGACATTCCAATGGTTTGAACTTTAAAGCCAGTTGTGGTGGGAATCTGAGAGTAGATAACTCGTCCATTGGAAGCATCGAGGGCTGCTTCGTAGGTTTTTCCGCCGCCCACAGAAAATTTGATGTGGTAGATTGGAACGTGGATGTACGCTTGATCTGTCACTTGGAAGGTTTCTCGGGCATCATCAATTTTTTCGGTTTCTCGTTTTATACGAGAGTAAATCATGTTGCGTGTTGCTGTAATGGCTTGTTCCTTAGCTGTCTCCTCAGAGACTTTGGAGAATAAGACGCTACCGGTATATTGCTTTACTTCTTCAAGGTTGAAGTAACGACGTGACCGGGTTGCAATTGGGTAATTCGTTATTTCTGGACGCGTTTTAGGACCCGCGTATAAACGAATTTGACGGGTTTGTTCTTGGTGCCCTGATTCTGCAACCCATTCCCAGTGGATGCTTGAATATCGACCAC
Source organism: Promethearchaeota archaeon (assembly GCA_048939625.1). Lineage (GTDB taxonomy): Archaea > Asgardarchaeota > Hermodarchaeia > Hermodarchaeales > Hermodarchaeaceae > Hermodarchaeum. Next base: position 187,327 of record JBHLPH010000001.1, on the reverse strand, counting down.
CTGATTGACCACGAAACGAAGCCTTCTTATCAATTCCTTTATAGGAAACATCACCTTGAACTGTAACGGTCCAATAGGGGTAAAACGTCATCGAGAGATCTTTTAGCTGGATTTGTTCTGCGAGATCATCTGCGACTCCGGGAACCTTCACTAAGTATGCTTTGAGTGTATCCAGAGCATCACTTTGAGTGTAGTTGACCGATAAAGCATAATGCTCTTTCATCTGGGAACCTTCAGGGGTAAAGCTGGTTCCGCAATAAGGGCAGGTGTAAATAGTGTCCGTGGGGTGGACGTTCATTCCTCCCCCGCAATTCGGGCAGTGTTTTGTTGGCATTTTTTTCACCTTTTTTCTTTGATTACCCTCGTTTCTCAGCACTCATTTTGAAGCTTTGTTGGGTTCCAACGACACCAAGCGCTAAACCGACAACGACTAACGCTAGCGAGAATAGTGCATATTCAGAGCCGAGGATTTGAGCGACAAAATAGGTGCCTATAGTTCCCAAGAGTACTGCAATGATACTCAAGAAGAACATCGCTCCCCGAAAGCTGCCTGAAATGGGAACTTCCCCTTTCAAGATTTTTTTAGTGTGACCGTCAATACCGACACGATAGGTTTCGCTGCCAAATCGATAGCGTACTAGCCAATGAGGGACATGCAGCAGATATGCACCAGTTTTGTTAATCCGGCTATGACAGTCCCAGATTTCTGTTGCCCTAGCATCCGCACGGCTGCGGTGATCTTGGGCGATAAAAGTTTCGGCTATCTCATAGGCATCGGCGTCGGTTAGTTCGCTGTTCAAAAAGAGAGGTTTTGATTCAACAGCCGTGATAGCATTATAATCAAAGGGCTGGATTCCCCTCTTAGTCACATGCAGTGCCTTATCCAGTTCACCTAGACTATAGAAGGTGGCACCTCGTCGACATAAAACATTCACGGAACGATTTTCGTTGAATTGCCCTTGGATGGGTTCATATTCGATTTTCGTTCGTGAACGCCGTTTACCCTGCGAATCGGTGTAGTACTCCGTTTCGGTGTGCTTCTTATACCCCTGATATGAGGTAAACGCATGCATTGATTCTACCCAGAAGGGGACGAATCGCAGATGTGACTCTGTCACACGGGCTTTGCCACCTCGCCCGACCCACTTGGTGACTGTATCACGGATTTCACCTGCATTCATCGTGGGTTCTAGGACGAAATGATTTTCGACCTTTTCTCCCTCGATTGTCGAAGTAAAACCACAGTATGCACAAACGATGATCACATCATCAGGACTTACTGTGAGGGGGGCGTTACAGGATTGGCACTTAAGCGCAGTCATGGTTTCAATTGGCTGTGCTGCCACATTGCTTCCTCCTGTCTTCAGACATACGGAAGAACGCCTTTAACAGTTTCCTATCATTTTCTCAAACTTTGATTTTTCTACGGCAACTTGAATTACAAGGGCAGAAGGCTGAAAAGGAAAGGAGTGTAAGGCACGTTGGTGGATACCCTTGACGAATATTCAAGATGGTAATCAAGTTCTCTTCTACCTTGATGCGCGTCGCCATTGGCTCCTCCGTGTGGAGGCAGGTAAGTCGTTTCACCTCCACCGTGGTATCTTAGACTTTAACCAAGTAATTGGGCAACCTTATGGCAGTCTTATTTCAACCAGCCTTGGCACATATATCGCGGCGCTTCCTCCCTTGCCACGGGATCAGGCGATCAAAATGGGTCGCCAAACCAATATTGTTTATCCCAAGGATGCTGGCTTGATTCTGCTTCTAGCTGGTATCGGACCTGGCTCCAGGGTTGTAGAAGCGGGTACAGGCAGCGGTGCGCTGACTTCGATTCTCGGGTTTCATGTGGCACCCAATGGTCATATCTTCTCTTATGAGGTCCGCGATGATTTTGCCAAAGAAGCACAGAAGAATATTGGGAAAGCGGGCTTGACCAAGGTAATCACGATTCAGCAGCGAGATATCCTTGAGGGAATTGAGGAAACTGAGGTTAATGCAGTTGTGTTGGATATGGCTGTACCCTGGGATGTCGTTCCACTCGCATATACAGCGCTTCAAGGTGGAGGTGTTCTGGTGTCCTTCTCTCCGACCATTGAGCAGACTCAGCGTACGGTTGATGCTTTGTACGAGTCTCATTTCACAGAAATCATGACCCGTGAACTTATTGAACGTGAAATTCTTGTGCGCCCTGGAAAAACCCGTCCTGCTACCCGGATGATTGGACATACAGGGTATGTAACCTCAGCGAGAAAGATCTTTCCACCAAAAAGAAGTCAAACCTAGCGACGGACTTCTATCATATTCTCTTATCCCCGGCGCTAGGATCTGATTTTTCAGAGTTATTCTAGGGAAGCTCCACAGTGATGACAAAATCTAGCTTCTGCGGTGGGAACTGGTGAGCCACAACTTGGGCAGAATTTCGCTGTGGTAGAGGACGTAGCTGGTGTTGCTTTGCTAGTGGATGATGCTGGTACAGCCGAAAGGATGGGATCGAGAAGCGAGTTATTGACTTTACGCTCACCACTACCGTGTTCAGGGCACTGAATACTGAGCTTCGTTGTAAGCTTCCCCGCGCGTTGACCGACAATCTCAACAGGTTGTCCGCACTTTTTACATAAGAACACGTGTTCTCGGACGAGGTCACTTACTTCTTCATATTGGCTAAGGGGCATAGAATAGGATACCTGACTAGTGTGAACGGGGCACGACATGTAGAGTTTCACTTTATTGGATGCGGGTTTACTCACGCGGTTCACAATTCGTGGACGACCACACCGTCGACAATGGAGTTTCTGTTGAATTTCATCTCGGGACATAGGGGTCACGCTCTGCGTTCCAATAACGAAAATGCAGACTTATAAACAATCGTACCCGAGCAGAAACATAAAATCCTTGCTAAGAAATCGTTATCTTCACGAAGGGGTCTTCCTTATCGATAGGTGAAATGAATTTGACTTCTCCTTCTGCTTCCACTCTTTCAGTAACACCTAAGATGATTCTCCAGGCTCGCAAGCGTTTGGCTGGCATCACGAAACGCACACCTGTTAAATCTTCACCAGCTCTCAGTAAAATTGCGAATACGTCCGTGTTTATTAAATGGGAAAGCCAACAACTTACTGGAGTCTTTAAGCTGCGTGGAGCCTATAACAAGATTGCTGCTCTTCCATCAGTTTTTGCAAAAAAAGGCGTTGTTACTGCCTCTACTGGTAACCACGCACTAGCGGTCGCTTTTGCCGCCCAGCAATTGAATATCCCCGCATCTGTTGTTGTACCGCAAGGTGCCTCCCCACTGAAATTGGCGAAATGCAAAGAGTATGGAGCAACCATTCTGGAACATGGAACCAACTATGATGAAGCTGCTGCTTTCAGTGTTGAGTACGCTGAGTCGAAAGAACTTACACTCATTCACGCATATGCTGATCCACTTGTCATTGCGGGCCAAGGCACTGTGGGTTACGAATTATTAGAAGACCTTCCTGCAACCAGTCTTGTTATTGTTCCTATCGGTGGAGGTGGACTAATCTCAGGTATCTCACTTTGGGTTAAAACTGTTGATCCAACGATTCGAGTCATTGGGGTTCAAACCACCGCTACTCGCGCATTTTATGAGAATTTCCATAAAAGACGATTATTCCATGTTCCTGTGGAATCCACAATTGCCGATGGTTTGGCGGGAAATACAGCTCAATTGAATCTTGATATTGGTCTGAAGCATATCGATGATGTGGTTCTTGTTAAAGAACAGGGGCTACGACAGGCAATTCGATGGACCCTCGACCATGAACAACAAATCCTCGAACCAGCGGGTGTTGTGGGCATTGCTGCTTTATTAGAAAGACGCGTACCCATCCAGAAAGAGGACACAATCGCGGTTATCGCTAGTGGAATGAACCTTGATCCCGCTTTACTCGCTGAAATCAAAGCTCACTAAGGGCAGATTAGTACTTATCCCATTTTGCGTGTGTTACTTTCACACGCTAGCGAATTTCCGTCAGGATCAAGAAAATTGAACACATACGTGGTTGGATTGTATTTAACAATCCCACGGGTTATCTTGACCTCAGCTTGTTGTAAGTGTTGAAACGCAGCATTAATATCATCAACTTTGAATGAAACTTGCGGGATTTTCAGCGATGCTCCTTTTTCCCCCGGAGGATTCTCAGCATGATGTAAGTAGAGCTTCATATTCTGTAATTGAAGGGTAACAAACCCTGATTCTATTTTAACTACTTCAAATCCCAAAACTTTAGTGTAAAAATTTAGGGCTCGATTCATATCCGATGTATACAAGACTACTCCCGAAATATTGGAAAAATCCACCATATGCCTCCCACCCTTTAGGGTGAGTGATTACTCCGTGAGATTATTCCACGTTTGCCCCAACGGTAGCGTCCCCGTCGACGTCCTGGGCCACCTATAAGCTTGGTGGAGATGTCAATTGTGTTTTTACCGATATTAATGATGTTGTAATTCTGGCCCGGGCTCCCACGTACACGCAAGCTCCCGCAGGTTCCTGAATAGACTAAAACCATGTTTTCAAGCCGCCAAACCCAGGGGTAATGTCGGTGTCCACTGAGAACTAGACTTACTCCTTTATGCATTAGCAATTCGAGCATATCTCCCGCATCAACCATGCTGTCGCGCTCTCGACCTGACCGAGGAACGGGAACCAAATGGTGATGCAAAGCCAGGATTTTTAGTAATCCATCTTCCACATCAGAAAAGGCCTTGTCAATGAAGTTCCGGCCTTCTCTGCCGATATGACCAGTATCTAAATCCGGTTCTGAACTGTCTGCAGCCATGAGAAAGACAGTATCGTCATGGTATTCAGAAAAACGAGGACCAAACAGTTCTTCAAAGGTCAAGTAACCAACATTCGAAGCATCATGATTTCCCATGGTATAGATCACTGGCGAATCAAGATTCTGTAAGATATCTCGCGCTTCTAAGAATTGTTCGCGGACACCATTCCATGTAAGGTCGCCACATACCATGACCAGGTTGGGTTTCAATTTATTGATTTCGTCAATTGCGGTTACAATCATGTCTTTGCGATATCCGGCTTCACCAATATGTAAATCTGAAATTTGAACTAGTGTATATTTTGGCATTGTAATTTCACACTCAATTGCAGGGCAACTTCTTTGAAACTTGGATTTAAGCCATTTGGGCGAAATTCTTTGAACGAAAAGACAGAATATAAAGACGTCTTCATCTATCTCCTCTATACTCTTGCTGAACCTGGTGAACGATAATGGTGCAATTTGGTACGCCCGAATGGATTGAACAGTTTGTAAAGACCTTGAATGACAATCAAGCATATGCAGAAGCAGCTGAAACTTGGGAAGGCGATTTTCTGTTTATTGTGTGGCCTAGCAAGGACGCTGGAATTGATGAAGAAATTGTGATGTGGATGGATTTATGGCATGGTAAATGCCGTGAGCATGCTTTGCTACCAAACCGTGACACCAAAGATACCGCCTTCATTTACGAGGGTGAATTGGCAAATTGGCAGCACATTATTGAAGGTCGACTTGATCCTATCAAAGCTCTTCTTACTCGTAAAATGAAACTAACCGGTGATCGAGCCAAAGTTATGCGGGCAACACGTGCAGCCAAAGAACTGGTTCGAACCGCGCAGATGATTAAAACTGAATTTTAAATTTCGGTCTGTAAACATTGGAAAAAGGTTCCCTATCCTATCCACTTTTCTACTGGAATTGAATATGTGATATAGATTTGCGTAGAGTGCACGTTAGACTCGTGCATGAATCCATAGAGGTTGTTGATATGTGGTATTTCCGTTGTCCTCGCCTTATTGTCTTTGGTGAAGATGCGCTGGACCACCTGAAGGAAATTGAAGGAAAGCGCGCCTTTGTCGTCACAGACAAAACTATTGTTAAATTGGGATTCTTAGATACAGTTTTGCAGAAGTTAAAAGAGAGTGGAAAAGAAGTCGCTTTCTTTGATGGAGTAACTCCCGAACCTCCCGATGACGTTGCACAAGCTTGTGCGAAACAAGTACGTGAATTTAATCCAGATTTGATAATCGGATTAGGAGGTGGATCCGTAATCGATGTCGCCAAAGTGTCTCGGATTCTTAATGAACATCCAGATCACCCAATTATCGATATTACCCCGCTCACCACCATATCTGTGAGTAAAACGACATTAATTGCTATTCCCACAACCTCTGGGACTGGTTCTGATGCAACCTGGGCTGCGGTTATCACTGATACAAAAGATCGAAATAAAATGGAACTCACTCATCCCGAATTAATGCCCTATATTTCAATCTTAGATCCTAGCCTGACCAAATCCATGCCGCCAAAAGTCACCGCTTCTTCGGGTATGGATGCTTTAGCTCAAGCCATTGATGGATATACGGTGCAATGGCGAAACGATTTCAGTAATGGTTTGTGTATTCATGCGGTGCGTATGATTTTCGAGTATCTTCCGAAGGCATATGAAAATCCTGATGACTCTGAGGCTCGTGAGAAATTACATAATGCTGCTTCTATTTGCGGGCTCGCTTGGAGTAATTCGTTCCTCGGAATCACTCACTCCTTTGGTCATGCAATGGGTGCAGTCTTCAAAATTCCCCACGGCATAACAGTCGGAATGGTTCTCCCCTATTCCATCGAATACGCTATGAAAACCAGCGCAGATCTGTATGGTGAATTGTCCCGCGCAATAGGAACCGCAAGCCAAACTGATGACGATAAAACTGCAACTATCAAGCTTCGAGATGCTGTTTTGAAACTGATGAAAGAACTGGAAGCCCCCCTTAGCCTGAAAGAGTATGGAATCTCAAAAGAGAAATTCGAAAATAACTATGACGATTTAGTTCGCTTCACACAGGAATCAGCAGTCAATATCTTCAATTGTCGCGAGCCTACAAATGAAGACATTGAACGGTTCTGGCACCATCTCTTTGAAGGCAAACCAATTGACTTCTAAGGAATAAACTAGCCAGAATCCACTGTAATGGAGGAAAGAAATTGATAATTACAAAGGGGTTCGGGTTCACAGGTAAGATGCTAAAGGTAGACTTGTCAAAAGGTGCAACATCAGACATGCCAACGCCTTTGGACTGGACTCACGATTTTATCGGGGGCGCAGGACTAGCTGCAAGAATTCTATATCCACTCCTATCACTTGATACAGACCCACTAGGACATGAAAATCCATTACTTCTCATGGCAGGTCCATTTGGGGGCACAGCCGTACCCAGCTCTGGACGAATGGCCATCTGCGCTCGTTCACCACTCACACGTCTTTGGGGCGAAGCAGATATCGGTGGTTATTTCGGTGCTGAAATGCGACAAGCAGGTTACGATGGAATACTTATCCAAGGACGTGCAGAGAAACCCACCTATCTCTCAATACTCTATGGCGTAGCTGAACTCAAACCAGCAGACCATCTTTGGTCCCATACCATTTCCTCCACCCAACAACTCTTACGCAAGGACATCAACGAAAAACGATTTTTCACACTCAGTATTGGTCCCGCTGGCGAAAACATGGTAAAATACGCTAATATCATGTCCGAGGGAGGTCGCGCTGCAGGTCGAATGGGACTAGGAGCCGTAATGGGGAGTAAACATCTCAAAGCCCTGGCAGTGGTAGGAAATCAACCCGTTCCTGTGGCTAATCATGATGCTATTATAGAACTTGCCAGGTCCGCAAATAAGGTGATGATAGAAGATTTCATGCCTGACTGCTACCGACTGATGGGTACAGCTACCGCAGTTGGACCATCACAGGAAATTGGTTCCATGCCGAACAAGTATTTCACCCAAGGGGAATTCCCTACGCATGATAACATCAGCGGGGCAACGATATCTGAAACGCGGCTAGTTGGTCGGGATGGGTGTCACCGGTGTCCCATTCAATGTGGTCGCGTCGTCGAAGTACCTAGAGGCAAATATCAGCTACCCAGAGTCTCAGGTCCTGAATATGAAACACTTGGTGCCTTGGGGTCGATGATTCTCATCGATGACCTAGATGCTCTACTTATGGCGAGTCATCTCTGTGACGATCTGGGATTAGACACCATTAGTACTGGAAATTGCATCGGGTTTGCCCATTATCTCATGGAGCTAGACAAACTCACCCCTAAAGAAGTAGGTATGTTACTTGAATGGGGAAATCCAGAACCTGTTATCGAATTAATCAAGCAAATTGCTCATCGAGAAGGGTTTGGTGATATCCTTGCAGAGGGAGTCCGTTCAATGGGTGAACGCTACGATGCTGCAGATCTCGCTGTCCATGTGAAAGGATTAGAAGTGTCCTGTTGGGACCCACGAGCGCTCTTCGGCATGGCTACCAGTTATGCAACAAGTCCACGGGGTGGAACTCACTTGGATGGCGATATGTACATGGTCCTGCAAGGCCAAGTGCAATTAGAGCTCGATATCGACGCAGATGATCCTCAAACAGATGAAGGTATGGGTGAAATTGCGGCAAAATCTCAGAGCTGGCGTCAAGTCTCCAACTCCTTGATTATCTGCCAATTCCCCACTTTTACGGTCGATGAAATAGCTCAATTCTATAGTTTGGTAGTGGATCGAGAAACAACTCCCCAAGAGCTGCTTCATATTGGAGATCGTATTATCACCCTTAAACGCCTCATTAATCTGAACCTTGGATTCAAACCTGAGGATGATTGCCTTCCAAAACTGCTACTTCAACCTCTCCCCGATGGAGGCACTAGAGGTATGGTGCCCAATCTTGAGAAGCAACTTGATGATTACTATGCATATCGAGACTGGGATCGAAAAACGGGTCGCCCATCATCCGCTGCCCTTAAAGCTGTTGGACTCGCTGATTTATAAGAACAAAGGATTCCAGCGAATCCAAGTAGGAAACAACCATGGAAAGCTTACGGAGTCAGGAGCCAGAATTATTCGCCCTCTTAGACCAGTTTGCTACTGATCAACATATCCAACTTCTCTCCTCGCTTCTTAAGCAGCTTAAACCCTACGCAAAGGGAAAGCCACATCTCTTACTCATGCCCAATGCCTTCGAACGGATCAAGACGCACTCAGAGGCTTCAGTGGATTTGGAAATGCGCGGAAAAACCCCCGAACTTATTGATTTCGGTGGATATACTCTAGTGGTTCCTCTCTCTTCAACGAATCCTTTTGATACCCTTTATCTGACACGACCATTTTCCAATAAACTCAAACTCACAATTTTCACCGAGCAACCACCAATTCTCCCGTTTGCATTGTGGCTAACCCTGAATCCACACCATCCCGGAATCACACCTGAAGGCTTCAATCCCAAAGATGCGTTCAATGCATTCCGAGGACCTGCCCCCACTCTACCTGCTAATGTCACCAAACCGAACAATCTAATTACTGCTGCTGTACTTCTGCGGGAATCCCTAGAAACTAGATCGATAAGTAAACGTGATGTAGCCACACTCGAACAACTACTTCCTTTCCCAATTGAAAGAGAGGTTGGTAAACGATTCTTTCCTCCCTTACAAGTTGTAAGAAGCGGGATTGATGATATACTTCGACCCGAAATTTATCTACTCCATCTCCCTACTGTGCCACTCATCGTCACTTATGCTGATGGACTCAAGAAAACTCTGATTCAAATTGAAACGGTTCCCTCCTGGCCATCTGATTGGTTGCCAGAAAGAGCATTTGTCAGTGAATCCCAGCGGTTTGTAACCATCGGTGAGGGCATCAACTACGATATATTTACCTTGATGATGCTAATGCGAGATTTAGCTGTAGCGACTACAGCTTCTGAGGATATTTACTGGCCAATCGGTTAATTTGAAGATTGCAGAAACTCCAAAAGGCTTATGCTATAGTGCTATGTGCGACGAGTGCGCTTGGGTGAAGAATCGTGGTATTTTGTCCAGTTGCAGGTGGTCCTTGCCAGGGACGTTCAAAGTGTCGCTTCTGGATACGAGGACGGATCCTTTATACAGATTCAAAACAACTAGCAGCTCAACTCGCCCGCCATATACTCGAAACTACAAAAGAACAACTTCTATCAACAATTCCACAGGAGGCTCGTGAAGCATTCTGGGCTTCTCATGGTCTTACAGATATTCAACGAGAAATTGTGATTGATCGATATCTTCGAGAAAAGGTTACAGAGGTTGAAACATTAGCTACAGAATGGGTTCACAGCACTGCATTCCATGAGACGATACTCCAAAAACAATCGGAGAAATCTCTGGATGAATGAAGTTCAATCTGCATTAGATGACTTGTATCGATCTTGGTAACTTTCGTATTCATCATGAAAAATCAAATAAAATTATTTCAAAATTCTTTTAGCGTTGAAATTCCTAGATTCTAGCAAGGAGAGTGAAGATTACAATTTCAACCATCAAATCTAACAGTTCCCCAGTCCGATTTGTTATTTCGTGAGGTTCAGAAATTTAGAGGCTTTTGGAGTTTGTTAATCGCTTTCCTAAGTTCGTTTCACCTTGTTGCGATCTATCTTTTTGGAATGGTATTTGAGCCATTACCTATGCCATTGGCGATAGTTGTTGGAATCCTAATGATTGGTGGTGCAATTGTACTTCTAATCTTTTTTTATTCAGCAAATCTAACTGTTGAAATAAGAAAAAATGGACTTTTCATCCGATTCTTCCCTTTTTATCGTTCGTCTCGGAAAATTGTACCCACTGAAATCGCAGATTGGCAAGCACGAACATATGATCCTCTCAGTGAATTTGGAGGGTATGGTATAAGATTTGGATTCAATGGGATGGCTTACAATATTAGTGGCCATTATGGTGTTCAACTGGAGCTAATAAACGGGAAACGACTCTTGATTGGAACTAATAGAGCAGAAGCATTAGCCCAAGCCATCAGTTTACTTAAAAAAGAGTCAAGTCGGTAGAACCTGTCTTTTAATGAAAGTAGACCGTATCTCAGTTATCTAGGGAATCATCTTCGCTCCATAAACTACACTGCATGTCCCCTCCGCAGAGACCATACAGGGACCAATTGGATTTTGAGGTACACATTTCTTTCCAAAGAGAGGGCATTCTTCTGGTCGCAAAATCCCACGCAAGACTTCTCCACATTTGCACCCCGGAGGCATCTCATATTTTTGGGGTTCCAACTCGATTTCAAAGCGCGTTCGGACATCAAATGACATGTATTTTTCTCGTAAAGCTAGCCCGGATTCGGGAATTATCCCAATTCCCCGCCAACGCGCATCTACAGGGACAAACACCTTTTCGATCATTTCACGGGCTCGAACATTTCCTTCGTAGGTCACAGCACGGGTGTATTCGTTTTCCACTTCACTTCGACCATCTTCTAGCTGTTGAAGGAGCATCACTATCCCCAAGAGCACATCTAAGGGTTCAAACCCTGCAATAACTTGAGGCACCTTCCATTTTTTGGAGATATGTTCATATCCTTGAACACCGATTATCACTGAAACGTGACCCGGAAGCAGAAATCCATGTAACCCAACCTCGCCTTGGTCCAGAAGAAATTCTTCAGCTGGAGGAATGAGACGATGACTTACTAAGACACTGAAATTGCTAGGGGCATCTCCTAAAATTTCAGCAGCAGTGGGTGGGGTAGTCGTTTCAAAACCAATCGCAAAGTGTACCACCTCTTTTTCTGGATGCTCCTTTGCGGCGATAATCGCATCCATCATACTGTAAACAACTTGTACGTTGGCCCCTTTTCCTCGTGCTGCATTCAAGGAACCTAGGTCACCTGCTGGAACTCGCATCATATCGCCAAAAGTGGTTAACAACGCATTTGGTTGCTTAGCGACTGCTATGGCCAGTGCTACATCTTCTGGAGGACAGACACAAACTGGACACCCCGGACCTGCGATGAGTTCCACATTTTTTGGAAGCAAATCCCGTAAGCCAGAATGGGTGATGGTGTATTCATGGGTGCCACAAAGGTGCATGAACTTGAAGGTGCGGTTCTTCGTCAGTTCTTTGATTTTTTGAGCGGCTTTCATGGCAAGTTCGGGATCACGAAAGCCTTTCTGTAATTCTAAGGGGTCCATATTTGCAAAGCTTCCGACCATCAAAGAGTCCTCCAAACAAGGTTATTTCTCGAGGGTAGACATTCAGCTGGGATGCCATATACCTTTTTCGCAGTTGCATCTTCATTGAGAGGTTGAATTTCCCGAACAGCTAAAAGCTTCTCGTGATTCAATGCCGAGAAGTGAATCATCTTGAGTGACAAAAAACCTGAATCCTATGAATTTAACGCAGAGGTCGTATGGACTGGAGGAAAAGAAGGAACCATTTCATTGGAGGGAAAATCTGATCTCCCGCTTTCTTCACCTATTTATTGGGAAGGAGAACCCGACGCCTATTCCCCCCATGATCTCTTCATGTGTGCAGTAACAGGTTGTTACATCACCACTTTTGCCAGTATGATGCAACGAATGAAGCAGCCCCTCCAGGCTCATCAGGTTTCGGGCCGAGGGGTCCTCCAGAAGCACCCAGAAGGGGGTTGGCAATTCTCCGACATTTACATCTCTATGAAGATTACCGTACCCAAAGAGGCAGTGCTTAATCAAGTTAAACGTGCTGTTTCCCTAACCGAAAAGTACTGTCATATCACCCGTTCCATTGCGTGTGAAGTTCATCTTGAACCGAACATTATCCAGCTTGATGAATAATTTACTACCCCTTGGTACGTATTGCCTGGCAAGTTTAAGTAGGCGGACATCCATTTTTGATTACAAACCGGGTATTCGAAGATGGATGATTCAATTGAGCAAGGAAAAACTTGGATTTGAGCATTTAAGAACGAATGTGATAGATGCTGGAAAATGCTGTAGTTGTGGTGGCTGTGAAGCAGCTTGTCCAATCGGTGCGATTGAACTTCAGGACCTACGACCTACGCTTGTAAAGGATTGTACTAAATGTGAGTTTTGCTGGAAGTCCTGTCCACGGATGATTGATGATTACGCTCCACTTTATCCCCAAGTCTTTGGTGAAGATGTCAAGCGTGATCCAGCTCTTGGTGTGTATCGCCAAGCCTATGCTCTTCGAAACGCTGATGAATCGGTTCGAAAACGTGCACAGGACGGTGGAGTAGTTACCGCAATTTTACTGCATCTACTAGACGCAGGAGTGATTGAAGGTGCTGTCATCTCAGGTATCGATTCGAATGAACCCTGGAAGCCAAAACCGATGGTAGCGACCACACATGACGAAATTATCTCCGCCACCAAATCCAGGTATACACGGTCCCCGAATCTAGTTGCACTAAAAGAAGCATTGAAAGAACGGAAGCTCAAACAGATTGCTGTCGTTGGAACTCCTTGTCACATTCAGGCCATCCAACGAATGCGGTTGGCACCCTTGAAGAAAGTGGATCGGTCGGTCGTGATGACAATTGGTCTCTTTTGTAGTGAGACCTTCAAGTTCAAAGAACTAATGGAAGACAAGATTGCGAGTGAACTTGGTGTACCGTTGGAGAATCTTCGGAAACTCGATATTAAGGGCAAACTCCTAGTTTTTCCCCGCGGGGCAAAAGAATCCCTTACGATTCCGTTGAGCGAAGCCCGGGAGTGGATTGATCCCGGATGTCACGAGTGCAAAGACTTCGCCTCTGAATTTGCAGATATTTCCGTTGGTGGGGCAGGTACACCAGGGAAATGGTCCTCAGTTCTTGCTCGCAGTGAGAGAGGACAAGCTGTTATTGACGAAATGATTTCTGCTGGAATATTCCTGCATGAGGAGTTATCCGAAGATGGGCTAGAACGTCTTCGTAAGATTGCTGCTCCTAAAATCAAATCTTAGAACTCTACCTAAGGTTAGCGTATTTTCTCTAAAAGTAAACACTTTTGACACTAGAGCACACCACAAACTTCTAGTTTTCCTACTAATAATGAAATGGTTGGTGGTTAAACAATGAGTTCTCCATTCCTCCTTGGTGTGTTGAAACTGGGTAATATCGGAACATCGCCCTTGCTAGAACTCCTCTTTGATGAAAGAGCAGAGCGTGAAGACTTTGCGGTTGTTTTAATTGGCTCTGGAGCCAAGATGGACGAAGCTGCTGCAGAACGAAGCGCAAAACTGCTCATTGAACAAAAACCGCACCTGGTACTTATTCCCAGTCCAAATGCTGCGCTTAAAGGTCCTGCGAAGGCTCGTGAACTCGTCAAAGAAGCTGGAATCCCGGTTATCCTTCTCTCGGATCTGTTACCAAAAGATCAACGGGAGTCACTTACTGAAGCTGGATTTGGCTACATTCTACTTCCTGCTGACTCTATGATTGGGGCACGCAGGGAATTCTTAGATCCCACTGAGATGGTGCTCTTCAATGTAGATGTCATTCGAGTACTTGCTGCAACAGGGGCACTACGGCGAGTTCAACTCGCTTTGGATGAGGTTATTGCTAGTATTGCCAATGGAAAAACTCCTAAGCTCCCTGCCTTGGTCGTGAATGCCGCAAAAGCTGTTAGTGCTGGCCAGTTCACCAATCCCTATGCTAAGGTGAAAGCACGAGCTGCGTACGAAATCGCCGAAGCGGTTGCTGCAATCAATGTCAAAGGCTGCTTCAAACAAAAAGAACACGAAAAATACATTCCTACTGTTGCCAGTGCCCACGAAATGATGCGGACTGCAGCGCGTTTAGCAGATGAGGCCCGTGAAATCGAAAAATATGGCGACACTCTCTACCGCTCCCCTCACTTCAATGATGGATCAATAGGAACCCTCACGAAACTCGGTATCAAACCAGCGAAATCTAGTTGACCTGTAAAGTCCTTAGTTTCACTGCCAATTTGGAGATAAAAGCAAATGACTCGGGATAGGCAGACGCCTATTCCTTGGGCTTATCTAGCCGGGGGGATTCCCAATCCTTTCGAAGTGGATAAACATCCTTTGGCCAATCCTCGGGAAGGATTAGGCGTTTCAGATTCGGGTGTCCTTTGAATTTGATGCCCAAAAGATCGTGTACTTCGCGTTCATACAAAGTTGCTCCGGGAATAAGGGGCGTAATGGAGTCAACTTCGGGATGTGAGGTGGGGACTTGGATATGTAAACTTACTGAAACAGATTTGACTTCGAAATGATAGATCACTGCAAGTTCTCCGCGCAGATCCATGCCTGTGATTGTGGAAAGATGGTATAACCCCCATTCCTGTTTCATGAATTCAACGGCTTTTCTAACGGCTTCAGCTTTCACGGTGACATAGATACTATGTTCACGTAAGAACTCGGTTGAAATGAAATCATCGCCCATGGCTTTCTCGATTTCTTTCATCATTTCAGCTTCTTTTTTAGTGGGCTTTTTCGGGGGTTTCTCTTCTTGTGCCATAACTCGTTTCCTCCATTAATTTAGTAAAAATCTCATGAGCCAGCTAATTTCCCAAGTAACGCCGCGACGCCATAGATGATTGCTTCTGGTTTTGGTGGGCATCCGGGTATCCATGCATCCACTGGGATGACATCCTCTAACCCACCAGAAACGTTGTAACACTGTCGAAAAACACCGCCTGACATCGTGCAGGCACCAATACCGACAACAAATTTGGGATCTGGAGTTTGATTATAGATTCTTAGAAACCGTTGGGCTACTTGCTTGGTGATTGGGCCACTACAAAGAAGTACATCAGCATGTCGAGGACTTCCTTTAAGTAGGACGCCAAATCTTTCCAAGTCGTACCGAGGAGTCAGCGCATCAAGGATTTCAATATCGCAGCCATTGCATCCGCCACTGTTTAGGTGAAGCACCCAGGGCGACTTGATGCGTGCCCATGTTACAATTTTGTCAACGATACCCATTGTGTTTACCTCATTTCAGTTATTTTCGCAGAATAAGAATCGCGAGGAATGCGACTCCCAGAAACATGATTGGAACCCATCCGAGAACGCCCATTGCTGTCGCTAGCACAAATGCCACGATATCAAAGATCGTGAAATAGACGGCATAACGAAGAAGCTGGGTGTGAAATTGAGCCTTCGACGGCGCGAGATCCTCACCACACGCGTACGTGGTCAACTTTTCCTTCGTGGGATTATGGGGGGCAATACGTTTGCCTATCCAATAAAGGAGAAGGATAATGATTAGAATGACGCCGAATGCGGCTAGAAACCAGCCAACATTACTGATGTTATTTAGCCAGCTGAAATACGGATCAACCTGCATCATTTGGGTTCACCACAGGTTCTATGGCTCGTTTGCAGTTTCAAGGGTTGGGCTTTGTATAAAAGGCTTGCTCCCGCAGGAACTTTTTCTTTCCTCAGATAATCAGTACTTCACGAAAGTGAGAAATCTAGTTAATGTTCAACTCAGCTAAAGAAGGCAAAAACTAATTTAACCCTCTTTCGTAAGCCGACTAGTCACTAATTTCAATTCGAACTTTTTCAGTGCCCTTTGGTTTGGGGGCTCTTAAGGTTGAGAGAATTGCAAGAATCACACTCTGGAAGAGCTTGTCAACATACTCATTCATTCCAATTTCACGACCAAATACAATGAGGGTAGTTTTTCTTTCATCTGGAGTCATTCATCGTCACCTATTGGTGTTGTTGGATTAGTGAGAAGCCACTTATCAATTGCTTCCAACAGGAAGGGGAATTCCTCAGGGATACGAATCACCGAAGAAAGCTCTGGGTCCAAGCTGCACTGTCCAAGAATCGGACTAACAGTTTCTGCTTGGAATTCCGCAATCTCTTCAAGACTTCGAACACAGATAACTTTAGCAACATCGGGACTTTTCTGGGTCCAAAACCGAAAGCCTTCCAGAACAATAACATCTGACGGGATCGCTGTTTGACCATAACCTAACAATTGATTGAGATTAGTGATTGGCTGTTGAAGTAGGAGGGCTGTGGATGCTTCACTATGAAGAACGGTTGCCACAGCTCCTGCCTCAAGATGGCGATGCGAGTCAGTTCCCGGTGAATCCAAAGAAAAGTCAGGTTCGCCAACATGTTTCGCGCTGAACACTCGGCGCCCCTGCGCCACAAGATGGCTAATGATGCTTGTGGTTACAGTGGTTTTACCTGAATCTTTGTAACCAAATATGGAAATGGTTGGAGGTAATGAAACGGTTAGCAATCCTCCCTGAGGTGGGCTTCAGAAGATAGATGGGACCCTCCACTCGTATAATTTTTTTCATTAAATTAGAGTGCAAAGGACTAGAAACGACTTAGCCCAATAAAAGTTCAAACTTGTAGTCACACTTTTAAGCAGAACACAGCAAAAAGCGGGTCTAAGTACCTCAGTCACCGTGACGGAGAGTCCAACGATGTCATTATCACGGACCGTTGTCGTTGGCCTATTAGGCCTGATACTTCTAAGTGTAATTATGCTGTTACTTTTTGCCCTCGACTTTTTCATCGCAGGGCTGCATCTGAGCATGTATGCCGTATACATCCTCATCATTATGACCGCTATCTTTGCTATCCTAGCCATCGAAGATAAAGACCTACTCCACGCTGCCCTCTACCTAGCAGGCTCAGCGGTCACCTTAGCCCTTCTCTACCTAGTGCTATTCGCTATTTGGGTAGCCTTCTTCCAACTGGCAGTATATGCGGGTGCTGTTTCAGTGCTTATCATCTCCGGCATTTCGCTAACGACGCGTCGTGGGACTGGGGAAGTTACAGAGGAGGACGTCTGATGAGAATCAAAGTCGTTGGTTTTATCCTCACTGTGATGTTTGGTGTCGTTGTCGCTTATGTGATTGGTATGGCATTCAACTTTTACCTCGATCCCGGTGTTGTGATTGATCCCGCTACTTGGGCCATGCGATTTGTTACATCACCAGATAACGTGTATGCAATGATTCAAACTTTGAGTAACATGCTCTGGCATTATCGGGGTCTTGATATGGTCTTGTTAGGTGTGTTTTTGTTGGCAGCGGCTTTGGCCAGTTCTGCGTTCTTCTACGAGATCACGAAGAAACCTACTGAAACAGAGGAGAAGGAGTAAAACACCATGTCGTATCTTGAAATTTTAGGCGTCCCCATTGTGGCGTTTCTCATCTTAGCGGTTTTCCTATATGCGGTTGGTATCTATGGCATGGCGACTAAACGGAATATGATTAAATTCCTTATTGCCTTGGAATTACTACTTGATGGCGCCCACTTGAACTTCATCGTATTTGCTACGGCGTGGTCAGGCTTTTACATTGACTTAATGGCTCAGGCGATTGTCATTGTCAGCATCTGTATCGGCGGTGGAGTCATTGCAATTGCTTTGTCGTTCTTCATTCGCGCTTACAATAAATTCGGAACCCTTGATATCCGAAAACTCAACAAACTGCGTCATTAACCTGAGGTGAAAAAGAAAAATGCTTCCTTACGCTGCTTGGCTTTGTTGGTTGTTCCCAATCATTGGGGCTCTCCTGACACCTATCTTTGCGAAAATTCATCCACGTCTTCGTGACATTGGAGCTGTCATCTTCGGAGCCTTAGGCATGATCATGGCCTTATCCATGCTTCCATTCATTTGGTCTGGATTAACTTGGATTGGTGGAACAGTAGCCGAACCTTGGTTACTCTGGTATGAGACATCCATTAACTGGTTGACCATTC
The DNA here is from genome assembly GCA_048939625.1 of Promethearchaeota archaeon. Taxonomy (GTDB): domain Archaea; phylum Asgardarchaeota; class Hermodarchaeia; order Hermodarchaeales; family Hermodarchaeaceae; genus Hermodarchaeum. The sequence goes on along the minus strand of JBHLPH010000001.1, from coordinate 168,813 downwards.
CAGTCATAGGCACGATTCAGTTTGGGATGCTCGTTGATCCCCTCTCAGTATTCATGGCTTGCATCGCCACAGGCCTTGGTTTCCTCATTCTTCTATACAGCTTAGGCTATATGGAAGGTGACACTTCGCTCACCCGCTATTGGTTCTTCATGCAATTATTCATCGGAGGCATGACGCTATTAGTAATGGCAAATACTTTGTTTGTCACATTCATCGGGTGGGAAATTGTTGGTCTCTGTTCATATGCATTGATCGGCTTCTGGTATAACCGGTCTAACATGATTCATGATGATCAACTGGGTGACCTCACTGAAGGCAAATACAATTCACATTGTGGGATGAAAGCGTTCATCGTCACCCGGGTGGGCGATGTTGGTTTACTCATCTCTATCATCTTTATTTTCTTCTTCACCGTATCTGCAGGTATTCCAACTCTAAACTATCAGATCCTACTCTACGATTTCACCTGGCTCTTCAACATGGCTGCCATTTTGAACGGGCTTCTTCTGTTTGGGGTATTTCTGCTATTCTTCCTTGGTCCCATCGGTAAAAGCGCTCAGTTCCCACTGCAGTTCTGGCTTCCTGAAGCCATGGCAGGACCCACAACTGTTTCTGCCTTAATTCACGCTGCTGCAATGGTTAAAGCTGGAGTTTATCTGGTCGCTCGAATGGCTCCGATTCTCGTCTCTGGTTTCTTTGCCGCAAGTTCGACAATCGCCGCTGTAGTGTTAACCAACTTTTTCCTCATCATCGCAATTATCGGCACGTTCACAGCCTTTATGACTGCAACTATGGCACTGACCTCTAATGAACTGAAAAAAGTCCTCGCCTTTAGTACGATTAGTCAACTGGGCTATATGTTCATGGCCTTAGGCATATTTGCTTTTACTGCCGATGGCGTGTTAGGATACACGGCAGGGGTCTTCCACCTGGCGGCTCACGCAGTCTTCAAAGCCCTTCTCTTTCTTTCGGCTGGTGCAGTCCTTCACGCCGTTCATAGTAAGTATATGACCGACATGGGTGGGCTCCGTAAACTCATGCCTATCACATGGATAGTGATGCTCATCGGTGTACTCTCCCTTGGAGGCTTCCCATTCGTTGGAGCTTTCTGGAGTAAGGAACTAATCTTAACTTCGGCTTATGAACTCGGAATGACCGGCAGCATTTGGGGATGGATCTTCCTCTTCTTTGGCGCACTCACCGCTGTGATGACAATCTTCTATGCCTTCCGAATGTTCGGACTTACATTCCACGGCGAACCGAGTAAGAATGTCCAACACCTCGAAAAAGAAGGCAAACCTGCTCATGATCCACCTGCAGTGATGTGGGTTCCCCTAGCTATTCTCGCCACAGCAGCGATTGTAGTTGGATTCCTAGAACCAATCTTCAAGCAATTCTTCTATGCGTTCTGGGATGTTCAATATAGCCTGATTCCGAGTCCACCCCATCTAGGAACATTAATCGAAGAATATATTCACATGTTCCAGCACTTGATTGCATCTCCTACCTTCTATCTCTCACTTCTCATCGTCCTCGTTGGCGGACTCCTTGGGTACATGTTCTATATCCGACGCAGCTGGAGTCCTGACTTCGTGGGTCGAGGCCCCCTGCGTGGCTTGTACAAGTTCTTCTACAAACGCTGGTACTGGAATGCTCTAATGTACAAAGTCTTCGTTGATGGCGGTCTCTGGTTCGCTCGAGGACTCTATAATAAGGTCGAAGTCAAAGTCGTTGATGGTGCCAATTACTTAATCGCTGATGGCGCAACTGGGTTGAGCCATCGGTGGCGTCGAATTCAAACCGGTATCCACAGTTGGAACATGATTCTGCTGCTTATCGGTGCCCTCGTCTTCATCCTCCTCCTACTGCTATTTCAGCTAATAGGAGGCGTACTTATGATACCTATTCCCTTCCTACCATGAGGTGATACAAGATGGCGCTCGTACCCTGGCTCTCAATTACCATGTTACTCATGATATTCGGATCGCTGATTGCTTACATCATTGGACGGCGTAATGGACGCTATTCCGGAATCTTTGCAGTTGTGATTATGCTCGTTAGTCTTGTTACCTATGCCCTCGCATGGTGGGAAGCAACGCTTACAGGCGTCTACCTCGAATGGTTCGTTTGGGGACCCTTCGTCTTTGGTTGGCTCCTTGATGGACTCAGTATCACAGTAGCTGGAATCATCATTATACTCACCATGGCCGCAACTATCTATTCATTAGTGTACATGCAGAAGGAACATGGACACGGCAAATACTATGCCCTGCTTCTACTCTACAATGCGGGCATTTTTGGAGTAGTGATTGCTACCAACCTCTTCCAATTTTACGTCCTCTGGGAACTGATGCTGATCCCCAGCTACTTCCTCATCGCTGAATGGGGCACCAAACCTCAATCCACCAAAATCGCCCTGAAATACTTCATCTACACACACGTTGGTGCAGTACTTATCATCGTGGGCATTGCGGGTATGTATACGTTATCTGCTATCAATGGTGTTGCCACCCTCAGCTTAGTTGACTTCTCAAGTGTAGGTGGACCCAGCCAAGTGATTGACCTAAGCTGGATATGGGCTGCTGGGGTTCCTGTCCCAACAATCTATGCAGGGTTCTTCGAACTTGCTAAGATATTGGTGGTCCTCTTTACCATTGGATTTGCGGTCAAGATGGCGGTCTTCCCGATTCACTCGTGGTTACCCGATGCTCACGCTGAAGCTCCCACTCCAATTAGTGCAATCTTGTCTGGTGTAATGATTGCCACCGCAGCGTATGCGATTATCAGGATTTTAATGGGCTATATGCTTCCTGCCTTTGGCGCCTTCGTGATGGTAATTATGATCTTTGGCATCGTTACCATGTTCTACGGTGGAGCAATGGCGCTGGCTCAAAAGGACACGAAACGGCTCTTTGCATACTCATCTATATCTCAGATGGGTTACATCTTCTTCGGACTCGGAACCGCTGTCCTTCTTGGCGTGACAGGGGCTGCCTTCCACATCTTCACCCACGCCCTTGGCAAAGGGCTCTTGTTTATGGTTGCAGGTGTCCTCATCGTTCAGGTGGGTCATCAACGAGGTCGAGACATCGACGCATTGGGTGGTTTGGGGAGGAAAATGCCTTGGACTGCCACCATTGCACTGATTGCAGGCTTGAGTCTTGCTGGCACTCCTCCCTTAGCAGGATTCTTCTCCGAATTCTTTATCTTCGGCGGAGCTGCTTTTGCGTACACAATCTGGCTCCTCATCTTCGCGGTTGCCGGATCAGCCCTAACCGCTGCCTATGTCCTCTGGTTTGTGAAACGCGTCTTCTTCGGCGAGACACCTGCGGACTTGGAAAATATCACTGAGAGTCCATGGATCATGCGACTTTCCATGCTCCTACTAGCGGCGCTTATCATTATCATTGGAATTTGGCCAATGATCGTGGTGAACCCGCTTTTCACAGCATTCACACAACAACTCCCCTGGTTCCCACCAGGGTTCCCCTTAGTTCCCCCATAATGGAGGCTGAAAAAAGATGGCAATTGGACCCACAGAATGGATTCAACTCATACCCCTCTGGTTACCTTTCGTCGGTGCCCTCATCCTTGGGTTACTAGGTAAATTCTGGCAGGACCGACGCAAGACAAGTTTAGGCGTACTTGCTGCCCTGTTCTTCATATTAGGTCTACTAATCATATTTTGGCCTCTTTCAATTACCACTCTCTGGGGAGGGTCAACTTTAGGGCTTTACTGGCAGGTACTCACTAGCGGACCGATCGAAATCTGGTATTGGCCCTTGGGTGCCTTTGATGCCTCAACCGGTGCCACCTTCTTCCGCATTGACATGCTAACCGTGTATATGTCCGTTATCTTCCTAACCCTTGCAATCCTCGTCTCCCTCTACTCAATTAAATACATGGAGCACGACACACGCCTCCCACTCTATTATGCCCTCCTTCTCACACTAGTCGGTGGCATGATTGGAGTGGTTTTCGCAGGTGATTTCTTCACCCTTTTCATTCTCTGGGAAACTATGTCCATCAGCAGCTATGTCCTGGTTGCCTTCCGCCGAGAGGAAGCGGAACCTCTCGAAGCTGGTATCAAATATTTGCTTCTCAGTGCTGTTGGTTCAACCTTAATCCTATTCACAATGTCCATTCTTTATGGACTGACAGGCACACTCAACCTCTATCAAATTGGTCCCGCGCTCGCTGCCCTCCTCGTTGGACCACCAGCAGCCACCTCCGCGATTTATGGTGTTCTTATCTTCGCTATTGTTGGTCTGATAATTGGTTTCGGTGTCAAAGCTGCCATCGCCCCACTCTCTACTTGGTTACCTGATGCCCATCCAGCTGCTCCCAGTGGCATCAGCGCCATGCTTAGTGGGGTCGTCATCATGACCGGTGCTTATGCGATTATTCGGCTCTTGGTCCTCTTCTTCGACCCATATCTGTTCGTCTACTACGGTGCTGTCATCAGCTGGTTTGCCCTCTTCACGATGATTTATGGTAACCTCATGGCGCTAACCCAAAAGGATCTGAAACGTCTTCTCGCCTACTCGACAATAGTAAACGTTGGCTTCATCATCTTTGGTTTCAGCGTCGCCATGATGCCCCATGCCCCATGGGTTCCCCAAGAAGCTCTCACATACTCGGTGACCGGAAGCCTACTCCATATCTTCAGCCACATGCTCGCCAAGGGTATGCTCTTTTTAATTGCCGGAATTTTCTTGCACCAAATAGGGACTCGCGATTTGGATAAACTGCAAGGTGTCGGTCGCCGCATGCCATTCGTGATGTTCTGCTTCACCATTGCTGCTCTTTCCCTTGCGGGTGTCCCACCACTAGTTGGCTTCTATAGTAAATTCTACATCATCTGGGGCTCAATCGTCGCAAGCGCTTACCTTGCCACCATCATCATGGTTCTGATGAGTGCCTTCAGTGTCGTCTATTACTTGCGAATGATTCAATTCCTTGTCTTCTCAGAACCTAGCCCCGAAGCCGCTACAGCGAAACGCCCTCACTGGCTCTTTCTCTTCGTCATAGGAGTGCTAATGATTTTCATCATCCTCTTTGGCCTCTTCCCCGGTGTCTTTGTCGACTTTGCATTACAAGCCGCTGGAGCTCTTCCGCTACCACCCATTCCAACAGCCTAAGTAACTTTAACGCCCACCTTCAGTGGGCGTCTCTAGATTTTTCCTTTTGATTCACTGACTTCTTCCACCAAAGTGTTCGATCTTTTGTATCGGTTACCTTGAATCCAACTTCTTGAAGCTTTACCCGGATGGCATCAGCTTCTTGATAGTGTTTCTGATTCCGTAACCGTGCCCGTTCACTCAACAATAACTCGACCAAGGATTTGATTATCGGATCCGCCTTGGGTAGGATTTCTCGGATGTAGAGGTCACCAAGCAAAATACGGCCTGCTTCACCGAAGAAGTTGAGTAATGCATGAGCTGTTGCGATATTGAAATCGGGGTCCGTTTCAAGTTGACCGTAGACCTGATTTACCAGGCCAAAGAAGTGATTAACCGCTCGCCCTGTATTGAAATCATCTAATAAGGCTGCAATAAACCTTTCACGACTCTTCGATACGACGCGAGCTTCTTTGGATTTATCCTCAGTGATATTGGAAGGAGTCATAGTCAGACTCCTTAACCGAGTTAACAATTGGCGAAGCCGATCCAGTTTTTGCGCTTTGCGCTCCACCTCCTTTTGATCAAAAGTAATTGGTTTACGGTAATGTGTTGCTAATAGGAAGAGTCGTAACGTCGCTGCTCCGTGGGCTTCTACAGCTTCACGAACCGTCAGGAAGTTCCCAGTGGACTTTGACATTTTTGCTCTACCCACATTGAGGTGCCGGACATGCATCCAGTACCGCACGTACGGCTTGCCAGTAGCTGCCTGGCTCTGGGCGATAGAGTTTTCATGATGGGGGAACAGATTGTCTTCTCCGCCACCTGAGATATCCAACGTTGTCCCCAAATACTTCATGGACATAGCGCTGCATTCAATGTGCCAGCCTGGTCGACCGGGTCCCCAAGGGCTATACCAAAATGGTTCACCAGGTTTCGCTCTTTTCCAGAGGGCAAAATCCCCGGCATGCTCTTTGTTATATTGGTCCTTATCGACCCGTCCACTCGCTCCTACTTTCAAGCTCGCAGGATCTAATCCTGCTAGCTGGCCATACTGTGGAAATTTACTAATCCGGAAATAGACTCCATCTTCTGCTTCATAAGCAAACCCCAGATCGAGTAATTGCTGCACCAACTCGATCATCTCCTGGATATGCTGTGTCGCAATAGCATAGGTATACGGATTCCGGATTCCCAATGTGTAGCGATCCTGGTAGTAGTCCTGGGTATGCTGTGTGGTAAGTTGTTGAAATGCTTCACCACTTGCTCGAACACGTTTCAGGATGTTGTCATCTACACTGATATCAGTGATGTTCGAAACATGACGTACATCATACCCTAGATATTCTAGGAATCGTTCTACCACATCCCAGAAAATATAGGTTCGGGCATGACCAATATGCATTAGATAGTTCACGGTCAACCCGCAAGTATACATTCGAACCTTGCCCGATTCAAGTGGAACAAACGGTTCCTTCTTTCGAGTCAACGAATTGTAAATCAACAAATCCGACGACATTCGACGACGAGAAAGCGATGTCACCACGTCCATCCTCCACTGGGCTTTATACCTTTACTCTTCTTTCCATTAATTGAATATAATCGACTTTGGTCAGAAAAGGAGATGGTTTGTGGTGTCACCGCGGGGCTAATGAAGGCAAACTAAATACCCCATGGTAATTCACCAAGCGTGATAGATTTCTAGTTTGCACATAAATGTTATGGGTTAGGCAATTCCAAGAGCCCAAACTAGAGGAAGCCTTTTTTACCTAACCGTTACTGTAGCCCTACTCCGAAGTGAATCAACCGTACCGATGGTGTAAGAATTGGCTCCGATGCTCCCAGCGAAAATGAGTAACCTCACAGCCGTGGTACTAGACACTGATATGGATGCAACATTGCGCCTCCTGGCAAGCACCGAACTCGTCCACTTTTCCGACGTGAAAGAAAGTCAGAAAAAACACCTTAAAGCTCTCGCTCCAGTTGAAGCTTCTGAACGTTTCTATTACCTATCCAATCTACTAACTCGCCTCACCTCTCTCATGACTGATATGCAGGTTTATCGAGGCGGATCAGCCAAACACCGCCTAGAAGTTCCAGACATCCCTGATCAAGCCTACTTCGAAACCATGGAAAAAAAACTCAAAGCCATTGAAGACGGTTTCACAGACCTCACCAAACAATTCGAAGCTGCTGAAGCCGCTGGGAACAAGAAAGTCAAAAAGGCCACAAAAAAAGAAATCGAAGGCTACGCCGAAGAACACCGATATGAATTACTTGGATGGGAAGAACTCGTCAAACGGGAACACCAAATCGAAGAAACTAAAACCCTCTTCGGAAAAACCCATCGCACTTATGTCATGTATGGCTGGATTCCTGCAAAAAAAGAGAAAGAATTCACAAAAATTCTGGAAAAACACGGAAACACCACTGTCTCCCTCACAATTGAAAAGCATACTGACAAACCCGAACAAGAACATTATGCAGGGGACACAGGACCCCTCGAAGGCGCAGTTACTCCCGAAGAACCCGTGGCACCACCAACCAAACAGGAAAACTCTCGATGGGCTCGAAGCGCCCAAATTCTCACCAACGCCTTTGGTCTCCCACACCACACCGAAATCGACCCAACCTGGTTCCTCCTCCTCAGCCTACCACTGTTTTTTGGCCTCATGTTCGGCGACATCGGACATGGACTCTTGCTTGTATTTTTTTCTTCTCTAGGGTTCATCGCCAAACGCCGGAACATCGATGCAGGCGAGATGGTTAACTATTTCATACAGGGCTCAGGGCTCCTAATGATGTTGGGTATTTCGTCTATCTTTTTTGGTTTCTTGTACGCTGAGTTTCTTGGCATCGATATTGCGGGTCTCCAAGTAGGTGGCGTGTATGTGTATCAGCAGCTCAAAATATCACCCTTTGGAACAGGAATGCGAGATGTCCTGCTCAATTTGTTCCGCTTTTTCGACTTTGAAGGTGGCATCAATTGGTTCGTCCTTGCGGAAAGTCCTTATAACGAATGGCTCGTCACTGGCGGCGCCCTTGGACATCCAACTCAAATCTGGTTCAGTGCATTCGAAATGCCTGAACATCTTCCCACTTATATCGCCAGTCCGACATGGATTCTTTTCGTCCTCAGTATCATGATTGGCTTTATCCACCTTAGTATCGCAATAGGCTTTAGCGCCATTAACAAACTCCGCCACCGTGACTATCGCCACGCTATCTTTGGTCCAATCATCTGGCTTGCTTTCCTCTGGGGTCTCGCCTATATGATCTTTAACTATGGCATCAACTTCATGAATTGGCCCATCATCGACATGGTCCTCTTCCTCATATTACCAGCCGTCATCATGTTTATCGGAGGCATCGTTGTTTTCGGCTTCATGGAAGGATTCATGGAAGGTATCGAAAAACTCATCGAGAGCATCAGCAACACTATCAGCTACTCTCGAATCCTCGCCCTCAACATGGCCCACGCTGGATTCGCCAAAACCTTCCTCTTTATCGGTGGCGTCAATGCAGCTGAAATCAATTCTATCCTCTCCCAAATCGCTACAGAAGGCACCATGTTTATAGTAATGCTTATCGGTATGCTCGTCCTCGCTTCCGTCTTCGTCCTCCTCATGGAAGGTCTCCTTTCCTTCATACACAGCTTACGTTTACTTTGGGTGGAGGCATTTCTAAAATTCTATGCTGGCACGGGGTATGAGTATACGCCTCTCGAACTCCCTGATAAATGGACCACCACCGAACCAACCACCAAGAAGTGATAGCAATGCTGCAGCTGATACCCCCAGAAGCCATGGGACAGGTTCTTGCCACATTCGGCGCGCTCCTGGCTGCCGGACTCGGCGCCGCAGGCGCCGCCATCGGCATCGGCTTCAGCGGTAGCGCCATGATCGGCACCATCGCCGAAAAACCTGAAACCTTCAGCAAAAGCATGATTGCTGTTGTCCTCGCAGAGGCCTTGGGAATTTACGGCTTACTCGCTTCATTCATGATACTCATGCGTCTACCATCAATCACCAATATGGTCCAAGGCATGATTGCCCTCGGAGCCGGACTCTCGATTGGTATTGCAGCCATCGGGGCAGGGATTGGCATTGCCTATGCTGGGAGTAGCATGTGCACCAGTCTAGCGGAGGCCCCTGAAACCTTCAGTAAAGCCCTCGTTTCAGTTGTGTTAGCTGAGGCCCTTGGCATTTACGGGTTGCTAGCAAGCTTCATGCTTCTCATGCGTATTGAAGGTGCTGTGGCTACGAATCCTGGAGCGGGGCTCATTGCTATTGCCGCAGGACTTGCAATCGGTATCGCTGCGGTTGGTGCAGGCATTGGAATTGCTAAATCTGGCTCATCTCTGTGCAAGAGTTTGGTTCGTGCTCCTGAAACCTTCAGTAAAGGGCTGGTCAGTGTTGTGCTTGCAGAGGCTTTGGGAATTTACGGCTTATTAGCAAGTTTCATGCTCCTAATGCGAATCGAACAAATCACTGGAGCCCTCGAACAACAACTTGCTGCTGGAACAATTGCACTGGCTGCTGGGCTCGCTATAGGGCTAGCAGCACTTGGTGCAGGAATTGGTATCGCTTCAGCAGGTGAAGCCCTCTCCGATAGTCTTGTCGAGAAGCCGGAGATATTTAGCAAGGGCTTAGTCGCCGTGGTGCTGGCAGAGGCCTTGGGAATTTACGGCTTATTAGCAAGTTTCATGTTGCTAATGCGAATAGAGCAGGTCGCTTTGTTTGGGGAGGGATTAGTAGGTCTCGCTGCAGGCATGGCTATAGGACTCGCCGCGATTGGGGCTGGGTATGGTATTTCCAAAGCTGGTGGTGCGTTGAGTCGAAGTCTAGTCCGGGCCCCAGATGCATTCTCAAAGAGTCTTGTTAGCGTTGTGCTAGCAGAGGCCCTCGGCATTTATGGGCTACTATTAAGTTTCATGTTAATCATGCGAATCGACGGACTCAGCACAGATCCCGGCTTCGCTGTCGCACAAGGACTTATGGGTATAGGTGCAGGTATTGCAATTGGTGTATCCTGTATCGGTGCTGGCTTTGGTATTGCTTATGCTGGCGAGTCACTCAGTCAAACGATAGCTGAGCGACCTGAAGCTTTCAGTAAAGGGCTGGTCAGTGTTGTGCTGGCAGAGGCTCTCGGCATTTACGGTTTGTTAATTGGCTTTATGGTTGTGATGCGTATCGATACGGTAGCGGCTGCTCCTGATGTCGCACAAGCGATGGCGCAAGGAATTATGGCAATATCTGCGGGATCTTCAATTTCCCTTGCCGCTTTGGGTGGAGGGATTGGTATTGGGCTTGGTGGTGCTGCGTTATGTGCTAGTCTGCGGTTTGCTCCTGAAACCTTCAGTAAAGGGCTGGTCAGTGTTGTGCTGGCAGAGGCTCTCGGCATTTACGGTTTGTTAGCTGCCTTTATGTTAGTCATGCGGATGGATACAGTAACAATGTCGACAGCATTTACGGGATTGTCTGCTGCTTTGACGGTTGGCCTTGGTGGTCTCGTCGCAGGTGTCGCGATTGGGTGGGCTGGTGCCTCCATGGTAGGTGCCTTGGTGAATAAACCAGAAGTATTCAGTAAGTCCATGGTGCCAGTGGTGTTAGCGGAAGCCCTTGCTATTTATACGCTGCTTGTGGCGTTCATGCTCATCATGCAGATTTAAGGCACTTTCTATAGAAGTTTAGAAAAGGTCAAGAATTGTCAGTACCAGTTAGTACTCGGTGAAATGGTGGTGCCATAAATGACGGAAGATCGGTATAGCCGATTCCGCGTGCTTGATGGAATTGGAAAAGTGGGTTTAGAGCGAATCCGTGAGGCGAAAGTTGTGGTTGTTGGGATTGGTGGATTAGGGAGTGTGTCGGCTCGGCAATTGGCTTCACTGGGGATTGGCACGCTTCGAATTGTGGACCGTGACATTATTGAACTTTCGAATCTGCAGCGTCAGTTACTGTATACGGCTGAGGATGTGGGGAAGCCGAAGGTGGAGGTGGCAATGAATCGATTGAAGCAACTTAATGCGGAGGTTTCGGTTGAACCATGGGCGCTTTCGGTGACGGAAACTACGGCGGATCGTGTGGTGAAAGGGATGGATGTAGTGGTGGATGGTTTAGATAGTTTTAAGCCACGATATGCCCTGAATCGTGCTTGCGTGCGTCAGGGAATTCCTTACGTGTTTGCTGGGGCATTGGCTGGGGTAGGCAATTTAACAACTATAATTCCTGGGAAAACTGCCTGCCTCGAATGTGTATTTGGTGGCTTGGAGGAGGATCAACCGACTTGTGCGACAGTCGGGATCTATCCGACGGTGTTGGGAGTAATTGCTAATCTGCAGGTACAAGAGGTGTTGCATCTAATTCTCGATAAACCACCGTTACTAGCGAACGAACTTCTCATGTTTGATATCACACGCTTTCGACTTGACCAGATTCCTCTGCAATCCCATGAGAACTGTCCAGTCTGCGGACCTGCGGTTAAACTAGCCGAACCTAAGATTCAAGCTGGACTTGAAATAACAGAATTATGTACAGAGGAGACCTTCTTGGTACACGCATATGATGCCATTCCGATTGATATCAAACAGGCAACCGCTATTCTTCGACAAAAGTATCCTATTATAGCTCAAACATCGATGGGTGTGCAAATACAGTTTGCGAAAGGAATTGAAGTCAGTATTGTTGGGGAAGGCAATATCTTAATTCGAGGAATTAAATCCCAACAGAAAGCAGAGTCAATCTATCATCAGATCATTAGTGAAGTTAGCGATGCGCTAATCTAATTGAATGAATTTTCCTTTTCTCGACTTGATACTTAGAAGAAGCTAGTTGGGAAGGTACGCTTGAAGTCTTCCCAACGCTTTTATCTTTCTTAGTCACGTTTGTATTGAGGTGGGCTGTATTGACTGAGGCTGATCCTTTCGGTGGTGCAAAAGTAATCATTTCTATCAAAGCAACGCATGAAATTCGTGATGAAACCGGATTTAACACGCTAGAGAAAACGAAAGGCGAATTGGTTCTCACAGAAAAAGAATTCGTCTTTCTTAAAGTTAAGGGTACGTTCAAGAAAGAAAAGAAACGACTACATGCCTTTCCCTCTGATCGACTTGTTGGTCAAAGTTATGAACGTTGGACTGGTGGACCCACGTTAATGTATTTGACCTACGATGATGATTCTGGGAATTCAAAGTATCACATCTATTCGGTGAGTAAAGGCGATTACGATAAGTTCATTGGAAAAGTCCATGAATTGCGACTAATCTAATTTGCACTTTTCTCATTTGCTGGGTCCTGTGAGTCGGGCATCGTAGCTTTTCCTGGCTTCGATAGTAGCGAAGGGTTCGAGATGAACGACCGTATATTCTTCGATTTCTTCGTCTTCATCACTTCGTTTCTCGTGAAGAATCAGGTAGGTTTGAACTCCTTCTTTGACGGATAAATAGGCCATTCGTTTATCAAGGGTTAGTAAGGACCACTTCTGCTTCTTTGCATATGCGATGATTTCTTCGTCAGGGTGACCAATTAAATCCGGGAAATCATGAACAGAATGGCATACCCAGTTATTCGATAGGAGTATTTGATAGAGTTGACCCGCTAGCGTTTTTCGGGAGGTGCTCAAATTTTCATCAAAAAGAATGTGATGGGAACCCATATTCATCGTACCTCCAGATTTTTACTCAGTCACACATTAAGGAGCGATTATAGGATAAGGACGCGACGGATTATATTTGGATCAATTTGATCAGCTTTTCCATTCATCACGGCTTTCAAATTGACGATTTCGTACCATTTCAGATTAAGGTAGCCAAGGACAATTCCCAGATGGAATGGATACCCGAGGAGTGCATCGGTGCTATCTCGTCGGATTTGTTCATGAAATGTGTGCTCAAAAGTGTAGAGCGTTTGGTGTAATTCATAAGCTTCCCAGCTTTTGGCAATCATCGATCCATATACACTTTCTTGGAGTTTTCGTACGCGTTCCTCAAAGCTTCTTGCAGCTAATGCCTCTTTACATAAATTACGAGATAGGCGATATTCCGCATCGAGAAGAAGGGCTTCAGCGTCTGCTTGCTCGATTCCGAGAAAGTGAGTTCGAAGAGTTATCATTAGGTTCACAAGATCAATTTCTACACCAGCAAGCTTTGAGGTAACGTCTTTATCAAGACCTTTGAGTTTCTGGGCTTCCAAGTATAAGTTATTCAAAATATCTGCGTCAATGGCTTGTTCGATAATTACCAATCTGCTAGTTTCCTCGTATTTCGGCAGATTATCCCTGATTATATTTCTGAAATATCGATCGGGGATTTTGTCTATAAATTCATTTAGGTCTTTGGCTGAAAGCAGATCTAGCAGAACGGTTGTTGTGAAAGGATCCACAGGCACAAGTAGACGTTCTGCCAAACTCGCATCTTTCTCAGTAACGAAAAGTCGGAGGATGGGTTTAACAACTTCTCGTTGGAATTTTCGTGTAATCCAGTTCATGAGTGTTTGGGCGCTTTTAGGGACATCGGTCCGGATTTCTGAAAGAACACGGTTGAAGTCTAGCTGCAGAGCTTGTTCAACCTCTTGTGGCGTCGCAGTTTCATCAAAGTCCTTCACGATATCGGCATAACTGGTTGTATCGAGCACACGGAGGGCCGCATACATGTCTCGCGCACCAAGAAGAGCATCCCAATGCTCAGAAGTAAGCATATCGGCTTTATATCCTCTAATTTTAGCGTTGATGAAACTGTATCGTGCGACGGACATTGTGTGCTACCTTCTCACTCACTTTTGATAAGCCTTCTTCTTACGCTTGTTTCTCCTTTCTTCCAAAGAGTCCTGCTAGGTAGAACAGCGTGCAAAACATCATAAGAGTACCGAGTAATGCTCCGATAAGGGCTCCAAGATATTGTCCGTTTGGTCCCCAGATATATGGTCCAATAATCCATCCAACAAAGGCAAAAACGAGAATCTCGCAGGCGATCGTGGTATAACGGAATACCCTTCCACCTGACATTGGAGGTTCATCACTCAACTCTGTCACCGAAGCTCCCATTGAGATAAATTCTCATTTGGGGGTCGATAGTAAAGGGAATCCCATTCTTAAGGTTTCGGAAGATTATCCAATTTCAGAAATTTAACGGATAATAATGCTTATTAGGATAGGTCTTTGTTGAAAGGCGATTACCGACTAAGGTATTGTCAGGTTCTTTCGGTGTAAACGATGAGCGAGGTTTTATCTGGTATCCAAAGTGCCGAAGCTAAGGCTGCAAAGATTATTGAAGAAGCCCAAGCAAAAGCTGAGCAAATTAAGCGTGAGGCTGAACGCCAGGCACGCGAAACTGAACAGAAAGTTCGGGATGAACTGGCGGCGCAAATTGCTACCCAGCAAAAGGGTGTAGAGAAAAAGGCTCAAACGCAATCCAAAACTATTCTTTCCAAAGCTGAGCAAGAAGCCGCCGCTATTGAGGAACAAGGGAAGAAGCATTTGAAGAAAACCGTTGATCTCATAGTTTCTTCTGTTTATTCATATGGAGGTGCAAACAAATGAGCAATATCTCGTCTTCAGATCAAATCGAACAAATGATTATTAGTGAGGCAAAAGCTGACGCTAAACAGATTATCCAAAAAGCTGAAGTCTCAGCACGAGAACTAATCGAGGTTGCTCAAGAAAACGCACAATCCACTCTCTCTGGTTGGGCTGACCGTCGGAAGCAAATGGCTGAGCGATCAGGTGACCGAATTATAGGAAAAGCTCGAAATGATGCGCATATGCGGATAATGAGTGCCAAAGCTAAGATGATCGATACAGCGTTCCAAGAAGCTCAGACGCAATTTGAAAAGGAACGAGGAACTGCGCGATATAAGGCATTTCTGAAAAATCTCATCATCAATGCTGGAATTCAGGTTGGTGGTGGGGATCTTATTGTTCTTGCCCGAAAGGAAGACCACGCTGTCATCTCAAAGATTACAGGTCTTGGAACGGCAATTTCAAAAACAACTAATCAGAGTACCAAAGTCACCGTTGGAAAACAAGCACTTGGCATAATTGGTGGCGTTATGGTTCAAAACAAAGAAGGCAATATCACCGTGGATTATCGGATAGAGACCTTACTCTCACAAGTCGAAGTGAAATATCGACACGAAATCGCCAAGACACTTTTTCCAAAGGAAACGACAGTTGAAAAGCCTAGTGCATAATCACTTCCCAGAAGTGAGCTTACGATACACAACGTTAAATAAATGAGATACGTTGAATGCCTCAATATTAACGCTCACATTAGACTATCCTATAAATATCGCTGGACGTGTCCTTGACGACTGATATTCCTCCTCCTCATACTCAGAATGCATCCCAAGTCAT
Source organism: Promethearchaeota archaeon (assembly GCA_048939625.1). GTDB lineage: Archaea > Asgardarchaeota > Hermodarchaeia > Hermodarchaeales > Hermodarchaeaceae > Hermodarchaeum. The sequence continues at coordinate 153,346 of JBHLPH010000001.1, read as the reverse complement.
GGAACAGCTGCAAGTCACAGAAGATGGACTCAGTCTGGAAGAGGCACAACGCAGATTAGCTGAATACGGTCCAAACGCTCTTGAAGAAGCCAAGGGCCCTGGTCCCCTTTCCATGTTTCTTTCACAATTCAAAGAAGCGTTAGTCATCATACTGATTTTTGCAGCCATTATTTCCTTGGTCGTGAATGTCTACTCAGGAATCATAACGGAGCATCCCGAACCACCTATTGACGCCATTGTTATCATGATAATTGTAATTCTCAATGCTATTCTTGGCTTCACTCAGGAATATCGAGCTGAGAAATCTATTGAAGCTCTCCAAAAAATGGCAGCACCTCAAGCGCATGTGCTCCGAAATGGCGAACCGATTGATATTCCAGCAACGGAAGTAGTACCAGGTGAAATTCTACGATTGGAAATGGGTGACCGTCTCCCAGCAGATGCAAGGCTAATTGAGTCCAATAATATCTATACAGACGAGGCATCGCTCACAGGGGAATCGATGCCAGTTAAAAAGGAAGCAGACAGAATTCTTGATCGTAACATCCCACTAGCTGATCAATCCAATATGGTCCACGCAGGTACCGCAATCACTTCTGGGCGAGGTCTTGCAGTTGTGACCGAAACGGGGATGAACACTGAAATAGGACGGATTGCAGGGTTCATTTCAGAAGCGGGAGAAAAAGAAACTCCTCAACAGAAACGCATGCGACAACTTGGGCGACAACTTGGTATTGCGATTCTGATTATCTGTATGATTGTGCTGACCATTCAGGTAGTTGTTGCTTGGATTATGGCCATGCTTACTTTTTCGACCTTCCTCGACTTATTCGTAATTGCTGTAGCACTCGCTGTTGCCGCAATACCAGAAGGTCTACCTGCAGTGGTAACAATAACTTTGGCTTTAGGCGTCCAACGGATGGTGAAACGAAATGCCATCATCCGACGACTTCCCGCCGTTGAAACCCTAGGCTCTGCTGATATTATTTGCTCTGATAAAACCGGTACTCTAACCAAAGATGAAATGACAGTCCGTGAGCTCTATGTTCCCGGATACTCTGTGCATGTCACAGGCGCTGGATATTCTCCAGAGGGCTCCTTTTCAGCCGACGGTCAACCAATTGATCCTTTACAAAATGGTCAACTAGCCTTGCTTCTACGTATAGGTGTTCTTTGTAGTAATGCTATAATTCGGGAAGAAGAGGGTAAATGGCATGTAATAGGTGATCCTACTGAGGGAGCTTTGGTGGTTGCAGCTCAGAAAGCAGGATTCACTGACACGCAACTAAATGAATATCCTAGGATTGCCGAATTGCCCTTTGATCCTGATAGAAAACGTATGTCCACGCTCCATGATACGCCCGAACAGGAGACAACTGCTTACATCAAGGGTGCTCCTGAAGTTGTTCTGGAGCAAAGTTCCTACATATTTACAGCTAACGGAATTCAAGCCCTAACCAAAGAACAACGCGCTGAAATCTTAAGCAACAATGATAAAATGGCTAACAAAGCCCTCCGTGTTCTGGGAATGGCGTACCGGATTTGTCCCGAAGATCTCTGCGACATCTCACCAGAAGGCATCGAATTTGATCTCGTATTCGTGGGACTTGTCGGGATGATGGATCCGCCTCGTCCTGAAGTATACGATGCTATTAAAACAGCACGGACTGCGGGAATCAAATCTATCATGATTACTGGCGACAACCAGTATACAGCGCTTGCCATTGCAAACGAACTCGGAATGTTCGAAGAGGATGATGCAGTCCTAACTGGTAGTGCTCTCGATGCCCTTTCAGATGCTGACCTCACGGATGCTGCTCCCCAAGTTCGTGTCTATGCTCGTGTCTCACCTGAACATAAGCTTCGGATTGTTCAAGCTTTGAAAACCCGTGGGCACATCACAGCGATGACAGGTGATGGAGTCAACGATGCGCCTGCCCTCAAATACGCTGACATCGGAATTGCTATGGGTGTCACAGGAACGGATGTAGCTAAAGAAGCCTCTGATATGATCCTAACAGATGATAACTACTCCTCGATAGTGAATGCCATTGAGGAAGGTCGAGGTATCGGAGACAATACCCGGAAATTTATTTCATATCTCTTATCTTGTAATGCAGGAGAAATCCTAGTCATCTTTCTAGCCAGCATCACACTCTCGATTATCTTCCGCTGGCCACTACCCCTGCTAGCTATTCAGATTCTATTCATTAACCTGGTTACTGATGGACTACCTGCCCTCGCATTGGGAATGGATCCCATGGAACCTGATGTGATGAAACGGGGGCCCCGGGATCCCCAAGAAGGCATCATTACAAGACAGGTCTGGGTCCTAATATGGGTGGTGGGTGTAGCCATTGCCCTTGCCACTTTATGGATATATTATGTTACAATGTTTAGCCTTACAAATCCACCATTCAACTTATCACCTGATCAAGCTGTTCTTCGAGCGGGTACACTAGCTTTAACGGTTCTGGTGATGACTCAGATGGTGCATGCTCTGAATTCTCGGTCAGGGCATCTCTCTCTCTTTCAAGTGGGCTTTTTCAAAAATCGGTATCTGATCCTTGCAATCGCTGTTTCTATTATACTCCAATTATTCATTATCTATTTTCCACCACTCCAAATTGTTTTTCGTACACAACCTCTTCTTCTTCAAGATTGGCTCATCATCATTCTTCTCACCTTCTCAATATTTGTAGTTGTGGAAGTCTTCAAGTTCATTCTACGCTATCGTGAACGACATCAAAGGGAACCCACCTTCGAATCGAAGACAGACGAACCTCAAAGGAAGGGAAACAGTTAAGACAAAAAACTATAGAATCCCTTTTTCCCAGTGAAATGATACTTAATGTAGGTCATAATATGGTATCAAAAATGTCCGATCGCGGTCGGTGGCTTCTCGCTGCATTGTTACTCACAATTGGGTCCATCATATTTGCATTTGGCTGGACAGCGCCATTCTGGCCTGCGTGGGTTCCGCTTCTTGGATCAGATCTGTTCAAAACTACTTACTTCTTCATTTCCTCAGGAATCTTCATTGGGCTCCTCATTTACAGCCTCTTCCTACTTTTGAACACCACCCCACCACCAACTAAATCTGTATAAATGCCTAAAAGGAGCTCGTCTTAGTCAACACGTGTAGCAGATAGGCTCTAGCGGCAAATATTGCCAAGATAAAAATGTATAAGAAGCTAGTCGCAAGCAAAAGGCTATACTTCCCAGGCTAATTAATAGCAGAAAACCCCATAACTTTAGTGTGGAGGTTGGAACGTGACAGATTTACGTGACAAGTTATTGACATTAGACCGCAAGGGACTGGAAAAAGAAGCTGAACAACTTGGGATCAAGGTTACTGATTCGATGAGTCGAGCTGAACTCATAACCCTCATTGAAAAACAGTATGCGCTCCAAGAATTCGGGGAGCTCAAATCCTTCTCTGAGCATCGTTTTCTCATTGTGGGCTTGTTTTTCATTACACTCGCCACTTTCATTTTAGCTCTCATTACCTATTTCCAATTCACGACACCAAGTCTTATTCCCATCTTAGCTCCAATCTATATTGTATTCCGAGGACTTGGTGGATTTCTTATTGGTGCCGCGTTATTCTCACTGGCACTAAAAACAGGGTATCAAAGCATCACACCTATTGTTCGAGCTGCACTCATTATAGGAGGGGCACTCATCATCATTATCGTGTTGATGTTTATACCACTACCTCCTCAATGGGGACTCCCATAAAACGGGACTACTATATGACTGAAATACTGCTATGAGGTCCACATGATGGCTAATGCGACGAACCAATCGAATAAGGAAATACCTGCTTTGGAAACCTTTCGTCTGAGTAAGATTTTCCCCCCTGGAGTTTTGGCAGTAAATCGACTGAACCTCAAAATCAGACAAGGAGTTGTTCATGCGCTGGTTGGGCCAAACGGAGCCGGAAAAACAACCACGCTTCGACTAATTGCCGGATTGAGTCGTCCCAATCGCGGAAGTATCTTCATTATGGGTTATGATATGCTTCGAGAATCTTGGCAAGCAAAAATTAATCTAGGCTTTTTACCAGATGCCCCTGCAGCATACGAGACGCTGAGAGTTGATGAATTTCTCTCTTTTATCGGCAGTCTATATCAAGTGCCGGAAGAAGAATTTCAGCAACGCCGACTTGAATACATCAATCGCTTTGAAATCGGTGGTTTTCTAAACAAATACCTCGGCGAGCTCTCTCGTGGAATGCTACAACGAACCCTACTCGCCGGATTGCTGATTCGGAATCCCAAAGTTTTGCTAATGGATGAACCACTCTATGGATTAGACCCTGAAGGAGGGTATGTCCTCAAACAGGTAATCCGCGAGCTAGCTGAAAATGGTTCAACAGTTTTACTTTCTACTCATATTTTGAGTGTTGCAGAGGAAGTCAGTGATGAATTTACTATCCTATCAAATGGTGTAAAGGTTGCTTCAGGAACGGTCCAAGAGCTCCGTGCTGAGGTTGGAGGCGGTGTGGCTTTAGAGAACTACTATATTCAGACTCTGCGTGGGAGGTAACAACACTGGGAACGGTTGGCACAACCACCGTGGCTCGGTGGGAATTTCAACGAACAAGGAATTATCTCCGTAAATCGATACTCCAACCTATTTTCATCACCGTTCAAGTAATCTCTGTGACCGTCATTGCCCTCGTCATCTGGTTGCTGTGGCTGTTCATGTTTACACTTCCTGTTCAGCTACGCGGTTCCCTCTACTGGCTTATAATTAATAGCGGGATGATTGGGGCCAACACGGTCTGGATAGTTTACGCCCTATTGTCACTAATAATAGCTCAACAAATCGTAAAAGCTGTTATGGGCGTCCCTCTCGGATCTGAATCAGAACCCGCAGATGTGGATTACCTATTTCCTGCACCTATGAAGGGTCATGTCTATTTCACTGCAAAATACCTGCGGTCTATACCACGGCGATTAATGCTTTTCGTCTACATAGGCCTGGCATTTCAACCCATCCTCTGGTATTTTGGGCAAAATTATGGGTTAACCTTTGGGATGTTTATGCTCTTTATTGTCATGATTTTCCTTTTGGCTGAAATTGGAGCAATTGCAACACATGGGCTCTATGCTCTCAGAAAATTTGTATCCCAACCCCGTCAGCATCGCAGAATTTTCCGAATAATATTCTTTGCAGTTCTAATGGTCGGCACGATTCTTCTGCTAACTCCCGTTTGGCTTGTCAATGGAGTTCTTAGTCCTTCGCCAATGTACAATTTAGCCTACATGCTCGTGGCTATCGCGTTTAGTGGAGCTCTACCTGGTTCCGATGGTGCATTTACAGTACTCTATTTTCCAGCACTTCCTTGGGTTCTTCTCGGACTCATTGTAACTTTCTTCCTCATCTTGGTTCTTACTAGGTTTCTCACAGACAGGATTTCCATTGATATGTATGAAGAAATCGCAGTCGTGGCACGACGCAAAGGCACAGCAATTGGGGCTTTCAGTCGTCTTCCCGTTCAATTCACTTCAGCGAAAACACCGCTCCACGCTCTCTTCAAAAAGGATTTCATCACAGGACTCCGAAAACCCGGAAAAGCCTTCTATATCTTCGGTTTAATCGCCAATTTCGTCTTCGCCTTGCTTTTCATCTATCTAGCTCCTGCCTTTGGATCCATGCTTCCTATTCCTCCTGAGTTCATCCCCCTCATGGAAACTCTTTACGCCATTCTTCTTGTTGTCATCATTCCGCTGCTAGCCATCGCCTCTTCTGATCCCTTCCAAGGCGAATACGGCTCAATCCATCTCGTTCGATTAGCACCGGTAGCTCCATTACGGTTTACCTTCATTAAATACATCCAACTACTCATCACACCCATTTGCCTTGCCATTCCCTTTGCAATCTATTTCGCAGTTATTTTGGGAAGCCTGAGCCTACTCACGGTTGGGCTAGCTATCCTTCCTCATGCTATTCTTATTGCAACGGCAATTGGCGTAGGTCTAGGCAGCCGCTATCCGTACGCCTCACGTGCAAAAAATGAAACCCCGGTTGCCCTCATGATAACCTTCCCAGTCATCTCGTGGATGGCGATCATCCCTGTTCTCATCTTCCAGCTCGGATTTCTTCCTGGCGGTGTGCCACTGATGCTCCTGAGCTCACTTCTTGTTACTCCCTACACAATTTGCTTGGTAATTATCCTCCTAAGTTGGTCCGCTCACTCGTATCTTCGACTGGAATAACCTAATTTTTCGTGAGGTTTACAGCCTAGTTCATGATTTATCCTAGAAGGAGCACATAAACTATAGACGTTCAGTTAAATGTCTAAAGAACACGATATCCTTCCAAAACATAAAATAAGCACATATTGACAAATGTGGGTCGAATTTCCAGGTTTGGGGCGAGTATTTCCAAAATGTTTCCCCTCGTAGCAGCTATTCTAATATTCGGTTCAGTAATTCTAATGGCTTTGTGGGAATTTAATCCCTTAATTAAGAAGCATGTTTTACCCAAAATTGTTGATTTACTTTCAGTCGCAGAAGAAAGACAAACTAGAGCCCCGATTTATTTGGCATCGATAAAAATTGAATCGGAGTATACAATATTAGTAAAAAGTGCTGAAAAAATCGCATACTTTGGGTTCCAACATATACCCGCATTTTACTTCAAAAATCTTCTAAGATGGATTAACGAAGAGGCAACTATTCGTATAATTTTAGCTAATGAATCAGCGACGGAGACCCTGAAACGGACTGCAACACAACTTGACCGAAGAATCAAAATTGAGTACCGTCCTCGTATTCATTTTAAAATTCTTGGCACTGACCAGCGCGTGGCTATCGGTTGTGCTAACTTATCGGCAAAAAATACCACCGTCTTTCACGATTTAGCTATAATTTCGTCAGATCCGAAGATTGTGGATCAAGTCCAACAGTACATCTCTGCCTTTTACGGGGAATCTAAGGAATATCCTCAACCAAATCAAATCTATACCTTCTCATCAGAAGTGCCCCTCAACACAGAAAGCATATTCGTAAATACATCGAATGGATTACATGACATAGTTCATGGCCTCTTATCCTCTGCCAAAGATACAGTCATGTTAATGTCCCCTTTCATCACAAACGATATCGTCGAGTATCTCCTTAGCATCATTCCTCGTGACGTTCAAGTTAGGTTCATCACTACGCTTAATTGGCGGAATTGGGCAAATCAGCAATCGGATCCTGAAGCACTTGAAAGTCTGCTTTCTGACCGAGTTATAATCGAAAATTGTCCAAAGCTAAATGCTAATTGTATTATAGTCGATAACAAAGCAGCCTTAGTGTCATCGCAAAATCTTACAACACATAGCTGGTTTTCCAGTGACGAAGCCGGAATTTTCACACGAAACCAAGAACTCATCAACACGATCATCGAAAGGATTGAAAGTTGGAAACCAAAACATCGCGTTACGATGGAACTCCTTGATGAAGAGATTGCGAAATTTGACGCCTTTTTAGCGAAGGATGTTGAACCTCTTGCTGCAATCCCAGTCTCTGAAGAGGGAGAAATGGTTCCGGCAATCGACCGTAAGGAAATAGTTGCCCCACCTCTTTTAGGCTTCTCCTCACTTGTCAAACCTAAGCCACTGGTCAAATCAATCTCTAAACATACTACTTCCCCAAGTTCCACACATGTCATTACAGATCCTAAGTGGATTGAAGACATCGTATATGTTGGTAAGAAGCGTACCATTGAATATGTACGAGCTGCCCAGCATCAAATACGGAGAAAGGGGTCAGTGACTATCCGCGCTCGAGGAAAACTCATCTACCGAGCTGTCGATGTTGCGGAACAACTTCGTATGCTTGAAGATCTCGAGCTTATTATGAACCAAGATTCTATTGTGATTGAAACCTATTATCCCTCCGGAAAGGAAACTAAATGGGGCGGAATTAGTCAAATCGCAATTACTTTGTATCAGAAAAATTAACTTCCTCGATCCTTTAGTGCTTCAAAGACGTTTCAATATCATCTCGGCAGATTGCCAGTAATAGATGAATCTTTTTTAGTCTAGGTGTTGTAGGCAATCAGGATAGAAAACTGGTGAAAGAAATGAGCGCCGGACAAATCGTGATTAACGGGAACTCACTAACGATTGACGAAGTAGTAGCTGTTGCCCGTCATGGAGCAAAAGTGAAATTAGCCCCTGCAGCCGAAAAGAAGGTTAAAGACGCTGCGAAGCTCATTCAGAGATGGATAGATTTAGGTGAGGTAATTTACGGAGTCACAACCGGATTCGGTCCCTTTAGTGAGGTTATCGTCTCAGAGGATAAGGCTCGTATATTACAGCGTAATCTAATTATTAGCCACGCAGCTGGGGTGGGAAAACCTTTACCCACCGAGGTCGTTCGAGCGGCAATGCTTTTACGAGCGAATACTTTGGCTAAGGGTCACTCAGGTATTCGATTGACAACGCTTCAGCTTCTAATTGCTCTCCTTAATAAGAGGATACATCCGATTATACCTGAGAAAGGCTCAGTGGGAGCCAGTGGTGATTTAGCTCCTCTTTCACATATGGTTCTCGTGCTCATCGGCGAGGGGGAAGCTGAATCCGGTGGTAAAGTCCTCTCAGGCGCAGAAGCTCTAAAACAGGCGAAGTTAAAAGCTATTGAACTTGGACCAAAGGAAGGTATTGCACTCATAAATGGAACACAGATTATGACCGCGATTGCTGCTCTAGCAATTGCAGACGCCCGCAATCTTATTGCATCCGCAGAAGCTGCTGCCGCTCTCTCAATGGAAGCACTCGAAGCTGTTTTAGACGCCTTTGATCCTAGGATCCATCAAATCCGGCCTCACCCTGGTCAATGTCAATCTGCCAGCAATCTTACTGCTCTTCTAATGGGTAGCCAACAAGTGGTGACTTCACGAAAACGAGCCCATTTAGCTAATAAAGCGATAGAGAAGTTTCACACCACGCTCAAAGTTCCGTCTGGAAAAGATCCTGAAACCATTAAAACTATACTTGAACAAAGCATTGACGCAGTAATTTCTTTGGATGCCCAAATCGTGGTTGAACCAACAGAATCAGCAAAGCTGCTGAAGAAGAAACGTAAAAGCATCCAGACTCATCTCGAGGCATTAGGGATCTCGGATGACGCGTTTGAAGCCGCCCTTGTTGCTGCTACTCAAATTAGGCGTGTTCAAGATGCGTATTCAATTCGTTGTACCCCACAAGTCATAGGCGTTGCCAGAGATGCGTTAGATTACGCTGAGCAAATTGTGGCTATTGAAATAAATTCGGCAACAGACAATCCCTTGATCTTCCCTCAATCGAAAATTTTTATTTCAGGAGGTAACTTTCATGGGCAACCTATTGCAGCGGTTATGGATTTTCTCGGAATTGCCTTAACCAGTATCGGAAGCATTGCGGAACGTCGAATTGCCCGCTTAATTGATGATAAACTTAGCAATGGCTTGCCTCTCCTACTTATTCATCCTACGCTTGCTGATCAAGGAGTGCATTTTGGTCTTGGACTGGCACAAATTACGGCTGCTGCTCTAGTCGCCGAATGCCAGACTTTAGCCACCCCTTCAAGTATTCGTTCCATTCCCACAGGAGCCAATCAGGAAGATCATGTAAGCATGGGCACTATAGCTGCTCGCCAAACTCAGGAAATCCTCCTAAATGTGGAACACATCATCGCTATTGAAATTCTCTGTGCAGCTCAAGGAGTCGATATACGCCGATTATCAAAAACTATAATCTTAGGAGACGGCTCACAACTAGCTTATGATGTGGTTCGTGAGGTTGTTTCTAGATATATCAAAGACCAGTCAACCCAAATTGATAAATTATCTCAAGATTATTTGCTTCACAGGGACATCAACCAAATCTGGCAACTTGTACATCGAGGTCAAATCATTGAACCCATTAAGAAAACAATACGCGCCTTCGAATACTAACAATAACTCAGTGTATCCAATCAGATCGACTTGAATTTTCTTCCATTAGGTGGCCGGGAATGACCCAAACTTGGTGGCAAACGGAGGATGGCTTCATTCACTGGACCATACATCTCCCCAAAAACCTAAGACTTTCATCAAAGCGATCTACTATGGGAAACCTAACTTTTCAAATTAAAAACACAACTGATTCGACTCTGAATCTGAAAGTTATTGCTCGCTCTTTGACTCCTTCGGTTTATTTTGAAACTTTAACTCGACGAGTCGTACGAAGTACCTCAATCAAGCAAATTCAACCCAAACGAGAAATCTCCGATGAACGTCTGATAATGAAGAACCAAGAAGCAAGCATGAAATTTAAAATCTTGTTCCGTCCGCATTTGACATTAACGCGAGACCCTGATTTTCGATTGCAATATGAAATCTCAGCTTTTCGAGAAAATGGGGCTTATCTGACGGGGACTGGTTCACGAGTATTGCTTGCCCACTAACGAAGGTAACGGAATTATTCATTCCAACTTTTTCTCACGAAGTGGTTAAGGGAGCTGAAAATGAGGTAAGAAATTGAGATGAGGACAATTAATAGAAAATTCTTGTCCCCACCTCAGGAAATTATTTGAATCTCCACCTTTCGCATCCAACTCATTTCGATAGGTCCAGTCTCTCATGCAGCACCCGACTTCCAGTTCCTCCGTGAATTTCTCGCCGTTCCACATATACTCGATGACATACCAACCGCGTGGAATATCATTCAAGTAGATTAGGCCATTGTGATCAGTATAGAAGGTGCCAAGGAAGTAACTATGAGTCCAACCATAAGACCACCAGGTAATGTTGACTGGAAGCCCTACAATGTTGTAGGCTAATGGACAGTCTAGGAAGCCGTCGAGGACTTCTGGATCCAGGTAGTCATAGAAGAAGTATTTGGATAATGATCTTGCGGGTGGAGAATCATAACATCCTTCAACAACTGGTTGAGTGCTGGTTGTAAGTGTAATAATAATAAAAGCTGCAGCTATAGCAGAGATTACGAGCATTAATTGTTTATCATTTGATTTCATTCATTTCGTCCGTTAATTCTGGGTTTATTTTTCTGTGGAGATTATGGTGACAGCTAGCCTCCTCCCTACTCCACTTGAGGCAGCTTACCTCCACTGATATCCGCGCTGGGGCATTAACGGCCTAGAACAAATAATGCCCGTACCTCAGGAGAATATAAGGTAAGTCTGTTAATAAAGCCTAATGGATTGTTCTAATCATGGAAAAATGTTAATTTTACTATGGTTATTCCTATTTTCGTTTAATTAGTTAACAAAAAAGCCGACTAAAACGTTATACTTACAACTGTGCAGAAAAGACAAGTTTTCCTGCTTTTATCACCTTATCGACGAGATTTACGCCAAAATGATAGGGGATGTGGGCATGATTCGGAACATCCATGATGACAACATCAGCCTGTTTATTCGGTTCCAGACTCCCCACGAGATGTGAGCGTTTAATGGCGTGAGCAGCGTTTATAGTCGCTGCTGAAATTGCTTCTGCCGGCGTCATACGCATGTTTAAACAGGCCAGTGTCATGACGAGTTGCATCGATTCGGTCATACAATTCGGATTATAATCTGTAGCTAATGCTATCGGAACATCTGAATTGATCAATTCACGAGCAGGCGCGTACTCTTTTTCCATTAACACTAGAGCTGTCGCTGGCAGAAGGACTGCTACAACCTGTTTTTTGGCTAGTTGTTTAATGCCGTTTTTCGATACCTTCAATAAATGATCTGCAGATGCTGCTTCCACTTCAGCAGCTAGTTCCGCTCCTCCAAGCGTAGTCATTTCATCTGCGTGCACTTTCGGAATAAGGCCATGTTCCTTTCCGGCTAGTAAAATGCGGCGTGACTGGTCAATGTCAAAGACGCCTGTTTCAGCAAAGACATCACAGAATTCTGCTAGGCCTTTTCTGGCAACTGAGGGGATCATCTTCTCGATGATAAGGGTCACGTATTTGTCTGGGTCGCCCTTGTATTTTGAGGGAATGACATGGGCTCCCATGAATGTTGGAACAATCTCGATGTGGTGAATGAGATTCAAGTCTCGCATCGCTAAAAGTTGTTTCAGTTCATGCTTGGGGTCTAATCCGTAACCTGATTTTCCTTCAACGGTGGTTGTACCATACTCAAGCATTCGTGTTAAAGTTGGTTTTCCTATGCGAACAAGCGTGTTCTTACTCGCTTTTCGGGTTGCGTTCACAGTGACATTGATTCCTCCACCGGATTCAAGAATTTCCATATATGATCTGCCTTGGATTTTTTGGACAAATTCCTGTTCTCGACTCCCAGCAAAGGCTAAGTGAGTATGGGGATCGATAAGACCAGGCATTACGGTTTGATTTTTGGCGTCAATGATTTGTGGACGACTTCCAGGCTTCACTAAGCGCTTGATATTTTTGGTAGAATCTACTGCAACAATTTGATTTTCACGGATGGCTATGGCTCCGTTATTTATGATGCCAAGCTCGTTGAGGTCTTCGCCTAGTTTGGGTGTATGGCTGGCTCCTTGTAATGTAAGGAGTTCGGAGGCGTTCAGGATTACCATGTCAAGATCCAGGCGTTCCATTATTACCATTGAAGGTGTTGGAACCTAATAAATCAACAGATTCCTGGTCTTTCAAGTACTAGTCTTTTGAGAGGATGCTGGAGTAGTTAGGGTCAGCTTGTGCAAGCTTCTGGTCAATGGCAATCTCAAGGATATCTTTCATCTCGAATCCTTCAAGACGAAGATAGTAGTTGGCGACGTCGACGAGGGCTTCAATGGGAACCAGCCCACAGAATTCTGCACCTACTACATTGACCCCGTAACGGGCGGCTTCAATTTTAACTAACTCGAATTGTCGATAAAGAGGAGATTTTCGAAAGTCTGTGTTTGTGATGCCGATTTGCGTTATTCCCCGCTCCTCCCAAGCACATCCCATGGCTTTGATTCGAACAAGTCCCCCTTTCTTTTTGTGAATTGCTTTCGCAACGGCTTTGGCAATGCGTAAATCGGTGGTTCCCAAATTAATGTTAAGACCCACCATTACCTCACGGGCGCCAGTCATTGTCGCACCAGCACTTGGATGTGGTTTACTGGGACCAAAAGTAGGGCGTCTTTCCGGATCTTGCATGTTCGTTTCAAGGGCTTCCCACTCACCTTTACGAATCCAATCGACATCGCCTTTCTCAGGCGTTTCTGCTGCTTCGCCGTATAAATAAACTGGAACCTGATGTTCTTCGGCAAAGGCTTTGGCGAACGCTTTGGAGAGTTGGATACATTCGTCGATAGTGATATTCTTGATGGGGACAAATGGGGCAACATCTAATACACCAATCCGTGGGTGTTGTCCCTTGTGTTTCCGCATATCTAGGCGTTCAACTGCTACTCTACCGGCATTGAGCATGGCGGATTTGCAGGCATGTGGTTCACCAAAGTAAGTTACCACAAGTCGGTTGTATGCTGTATCATGTTCAAAATCGAGGAGCTGAACACCCTTAGTCTTCTTAATAGCATCGACGATGGCTTCGATAGTCTTGGGGTCATCGCCGACACTGAAATTGGGTACACATTCTACGATTTGTTTCAACTTTCTTCACCTACGTTACTTATTGAGAAATGGAATTTTGATGGCGTGTTCTTTTGCGAATTTGATCGCTTTAGGATAGCCTGCATCTGCGTGACGAGCAACTCCCATACCTGGATCTGTGGTCAACACTCGCCCCAATCGTTGTTCAGCCTCGGGTGTTCCATCTGCGACAGAAACTTGACCAGCAGAGATTGCATAAGGAATGCCCACTCCGCCACCTTGGTGAAGGGAAACCCAGGTTGCTCCTGCCACTGCGTTAATCAAGACATTGAGCACTGGCCAATCGGCAATAGCGTCGCTTCCGTCCCGCATCCCTTCCGTTTCTCGATTTGGAGAAGCTACCGAACCTGCATCTAGGTGATCACGACCAATCACAATGGGGGCTTTCAATTCACCTTCTGCCACCAAGTCGTTCAAGGCTTTGCCAAACTTTGCCCGTTCACCATATCCCAGCCAACAGACTCGCGCCGGTAAGCCTTCAAACTGGACTTTTTCATGCGCGAGTGTAATCCAGCGTTTCAGGATATAGTTATCAGGAAATAGGTCGAGAACAAGTTGGTCAGTTCTGTAGATATCCTCAGGTTTCCCAGATAAAGCCACCCACCGGAATGGTCCCCGTCCTTCACAGAATAGGGGTCGTACATAGGCTTCTACGAATCCAGGATACTTCCATCGATTCTCTTTTTCATTCCAGGCAATTGAGCTTGTATGTTGTCGCAGATTATTCCCGTAATCAAAAGCTACTGTACCCTTTTTCTGTAATTGCAGAATAGCTTTCACGTGGTGTAGCATTGATTCTTTCGAATGGCGGATATACTCCTCAGGGTCCTTTTCCCGAAGTTGGTCGGCTTCCTCTTTGCTGTAACCTGCTGGGTAGTATCCGGTTAATGGATCATGGGCTGAAGTCTGGTCAGTCACTACATCCACTTTGATTCCTCGGTTCACTATCTCGGGATGTGTTTCAGCTGTGTTTCCAATCAGACCAATAGACCGTGGTATTTGCTTTTCTAAAGCTTCGTTGGCGAGGGCAAGAGCTTCGTCAAGACTATCTGTTTTGAGTTCACAATATCCTGCGCGCATTCGCTTCTCGATTGCGTTTTCGTCAATATCAACAGCGATAACGACACCTTCGTTGAAAGTGACTGCCAATGGTTGTGCTCCACCCATGGCACCAACGCCCCCAGTGAGGGTGAGTTTCCCTTTCAAGGTCCCATTGAAATGCCTGTCAGCAACTGCTGCAAAGGTTTCAAAAGTTCCCTGGAGAATGCCTTGCGTGGCGATGTAAATCCATGAACCCGCTGTCATTTGACCGAACATCGTCAAGCCTTTCTTGTATAGTGTGTGGAAGTTTTCTTCTGTAGCCCAAAACGGAACAATCAAGGAATTGGCAATCAGGGCACGAGGCGCATCTGTATGGGTCTTAAATACTGCTACAGGTTTTCCGGATTGAATTAGCATGGTTTCATCTGGTTCTAAAGCTAATAGGGTTTCAACAATTTTATCAAAAGCTTCCCAGTTCCGTGCTGCCTGTCCAGTTCCTCCATACACAATAAGTCTCTGCCAATCCTTGGCAACATCCGGGTCCAAATTGTTTTGGAGCATGCGGAGGATGGCTTCAATTTGCCAGTTCTTGCAATGCAGCTTAGTGCCTCGGAAGGCTCGAATCGGTTCACGCTTCATTGATTTCCTTCCTGAACCTCATTTCTACCGGAGCTTTATTGTTGGAGTCTATAAGTGATTTTCTCTAATCCATAACCTTCTGTTCGAAGGAGTAACGGGGACAAGTACAACTCTATTTAAGCCTGTATTTCAGATGTCCAAATGGAGATATCAACTAATGGCAGAAGAGTTAATCTTTCGACTCAGTGGACTCTTTCTTTTCTTAATTTTCATGGGAATCCGTGGATATTATGGACGCAAAGCCCAGCCTGAAGGACAAAAACGAACACGCCAAAAACGATGGGCCGATCAGGTCAGATATGAAAGTAAGATCTTGGTTATCCTTCGAATTGTGTTAGTATACACGATGATTGTCTTTGTTTTAATTTGGAGCCTATTTCCCATTTTAATTCCAGCTTATACTCAAATTATCTTGGTGAATCTGCCAGTGGTTCGATGGATTGGTGTCGCCATTTGCATTGCGATGATATTGGGAATGACATGGGTGGGGATTCATCTGGACCGACAAGTTTCTGGCACATTGGAAATCAAAGAAGGTCACACCATGGTGACCAGTGGTCCCTACACATACATCCGGCATCCAATGTACTTGGTCTATTTTATCTTCAACATTGGGTTATTCCTAATAACGCTGAATCTTATTCTTCTGGTTATCGTCTTGTTTGGACTTTTAGTTATAGCCTCTCGAATGCGCGTAGAAGAAGAAATGATGATAGAACAGTTTGGTGATCGTTATCGAGAGTATATGGAACAAACGGGACGGCTATTCCCTCGTGTACGACGGAAGAAAGACGCTAGCTCTGAGGACGAATAAGATTCAGCGTGTAGCTGGAATTATTTAATAGCGTCAAGTTGCTGTTGAAATCCTTGATTCAGCCGTTTAATGTATTCGCTTCGAGGAACGATTTCACGGCTAATAATTTCTTGCGTTTTGGAACTAATTTGGTCTTGTTTGACGAATTCTTTGCCTGCTTGCTTCATTGCATCAAAGATATCATCAACAGGGAGCCCAATTTGCTTGAACATCTGTAATTGCGCCCCCAACGGTCGTAGAAGCGCTCCAGCATAATTTCCATTTAAGTTCTTACAAAAGGCTTGAACGTGTGTGACAAGTGGAATAAAATTATCTAACTCGGTGAATCCCGAGACTGAGACTAAGGCTACCTTCATTGGCTTCTTTCCGAGTCGTGGTGGGTGACGGCAGTGATCGTCGCGAATTTCAAAGAAAGGTTGCACGCGGGGGATCGACCGGTCCAGCAAGGCTTTCAGGGTGCTGGTCATCCCATCAACGTATATTGGGGTGGCAAGGACAAGGGCATCACTGCTTAACCACTTGTCAAGCACCTCTTTCATGTCATCCTTTTGGACACAGATGCCTGGTGTTTTGATCCAGCAATTGAAACACCCGAGACAGGGTTTTATCTTAAGGTCATGAACATAGATTAAATCGATTTTGGCACCCGCCTCCTTGGCACCTTCTAGGAAGTTATTCAGGATAAGGGCGGTTCCGCCACGTGCTTTTCTTGGGCTGCTATTGAGCGCTAAAATCTTCATCGTCTGTCACATCTATTGGAGGTGTCATTTGAATTCACACTTATAACACCTCACAAACGAATAGGTGCACAAGAGGTTTTGGATTATGTCATACTATCGAATCTAGCATTATTGGTTAATCGTGGTGAGTATATTCATCATCATCTTTGGATCTGTCATGGCACTCCTCAATACAATAATCATATTTGTCTTCTTCAATGCCCAAATTAATCCGGTGTTCTGGGGATCTAATCCAGTTCCCGCTCCTACTCAGGCGTTTCAAGCTTGGATCTATGGAGCCTGGGGTGCCACAGTGATGGGATGGGGGATTACAATGTTATTCATTGCATGGTTCGCCTTTGGGCAGAAGCAGCAGTGGGCTTGGTATTGTGTCTTCGTAAGCGTCATTCTCTGGGTCTTGCTAGAAACTGGTATTTCCTTGTGGTTTGGCGTAATAATCAAAGTCGTGTTGAATTCGTCTATTCTAATCTTGATGATAATTCCGCTAGTGTTCACTTGGTTGTTATAAAAAACGCAAATCCGCCGTAGATTTCTAGAAGGTTAAGTAGTAGGCGAGCTGCTTGGTCATATTCACAAGAGCTGAAATCTGGACATATTCGTCCGCAGTATGAGCTGTAATAGCGTCAAAGCTGAGGGCGCCGAGACCAATGATGTCAATCGAGTCAATAACCTGTTCAACATATCCCATATCCGTTGAACCTGAAATGCCAACAATTAAGATATCGCTGTCTTTGTATCTGTGAACGACCTTGAGTGCCTCAGCCATTTTCTTCAAATAGGGGCTATTAAGTTTAGTTTTGAAGGCAGGGTAGTTTCGCATTTCCTCGACTTCAACATCAATTGCCTTACTCTGAGCTTTGCCCCTGTCAATGGCTTCCCGAATTTCTCGAGCAACATCTTCAATATCTTCTTCAGGAATAATCACTCGTTCCGTCGTGCATCCCAAATCTTGGAATATGGGTTCCACAAGATTTACGAAATCTTCATAATTATCACCAGGTGGGACCACGGTTGGAACTCGAATTAGCTCACAGAGAAGTTCTGCGATATGGTCAGTTTTATTTTCGATTGCATCAAACACTTCGGCAACAGATTGGTGAGACGCCAACATAATCATCTCATTAAATTGCTAGGTCATTGGTGTGAACTGTTAATAATAAGGGATGTACGATATTTGCCTAATAAAGCTCTAATACCTCGCGATGAATGAATTGTCTTTTTGGTCGACAAGATAAAAAGGTGTGACACATGCTTTCATCGATGAATGTATGGAGTTGGTCTAATTGAAGATGACTCAAGCGGTATCGATTCTCCGGCATGATGAAACTGGCTCCGAGAAACGGACTGATATCGTTACTCGTGAGGTCGGTTTACGAATCATTTTACGTGATTCTGGTGCAGAGGATAACTTTGCTTTGGTTCACACACTCCCTATCGATTATGAGTCTTTGATTGTGGGGTTGTTATTTACTTCCCGGCTAGTTGCCTCCCCTAATGAAATAATTCAGATTCGGATTCGTAACCGATTGGCAACAGTCCAACTATCCGATGGTACTAACTTTGAGGAGAAACTTGCTGCTATTCGTCCAACTGCTCGAATTGTTATGGGATTGTGTGGTCCTGAGGAGGGAGCTTTGGGGACCTGGCAGGCGTGTGATATTCCAGCAATAGATAATCCACTTGTATTGTCTCCGATTGCTGTTCATACAGCAATTCAAAACATGAGCCACGAAATGAGTATATATCGCGAGACCGGAGGAACGCATGGTGCTGCACTAGCTGCGCTTGGAGGTGACTTGGTGCAAGTGGCGGAGGATGTCGGACGACATAATGCCGTTGATCGAGTGATTGGGGCTGCTCTCAGGAATAATCAGAGTGTATCCGATTTGATTCTAGTTTGTTCCGGGCGTCTTACAGGTGACCTTATCTTGAAGGCGGCGGTTGCACGGATACCCGTTGTCGCATCGATTAGCGCAGCAGTTTCATCGGGTATCGAACTAGCAGAAGCCGCAGGCATTACGTTGATTGGGTTTGTGCGGGGTGCACGGATGAATATCTATACACACCCTGATCGATTGGCTATTTAAGCAGACTAGCGCACCAGCATTTGGGGATCAAATCGGTCATGTTCATCGACCTGTTCCATGCATTCATCACAAATGGCTTCTGGATCTGCAGAAATTCCATGGCGCGAGAAGAACTGGACAATATTGGTGATATCTCGAAGAAGAATGGTTCGCCCTTCCTTGAGTACTCGATGTCGTCCAGGACGAGAAGCAAAGTCAATTGCCTGGGGGAAGTCGATAATCCATGGATCATTTTTGAAGAGAAGAATGTTGTATCCAGATAAATCGCCATGAATAATGAAGACTCGGTATAAGGTAAAGATGTCCTCGATGACTAAATCAAAGACTCGTTGTGGATACTCAATATCAATATCCTTGAGTAAGGGGGCAGGTCTTCCCTCTTCTCCCAAGAAGAGGGCTGTGAACATATTATCGATATGCCGCGCAGGTGTTGGTACTTTTACGCCAGCACGGAAAGCGCGATCTAAAATCCAGAATTCCCGGGCTGCCCAGAAGCTCATGATGTCTTTGGAAAATCCTGCTTTTCCTCCACCCATTTTCTTCCGTTTGCCAGTTTTTGCGTGAGGTGTTGCATAAAAGCGGTATGCTTTGAGAGCAAGTGGAAAATCATGCCAGAATGCGAAGAAGACTGTGGCCTCTTTTCCGGCGCTAATTATTCCACTTACGTCGGTAGCTAATTGGGTTGCGATAGCATCCGCTCGGACCGAGGGCAATGTGATTTCGGGCAGGTCTTCCAATCGCCCTCGTTGCCCGTCAAGTTTGCTCATTTGACGGTTCGCCATACTGCGCTTACTGATATAAGGTGCTGGATCATTTGGCACTTTTTTCTAACTCACTCTTGTGATTTGGTTTGCCTCTCCCACTATCACCCACAGCTTGCCTCTCACCCAAGGCATCCTATGATTTTGGCTGTGCAGATGAAGAGATTGGCTAATGTTATTCCCATAAAAACGGGATCAGCTAGTGCCTATCTTCGGAGGTAGCAATTACGCCTACTCGGAAGACAGAACGGTTCCATTGTGCAAAATTTACTAAGACCGGCATAATGCAGTACACCTCCAATACAATGTAATCGATTACCCGCGCATTCGCATCTCTCATATATAGCTATTGTGATTCTCTCCAAAGTTTGTGCGATCTGGAAAACTCGACAATCTCCTTATAAAGTATATTCGAGGACACTAGATATTGGTGCTTCTAATGGATCGAAGCCTTCTAGCGGTTATTGCTGGCACTCTCATAGTTATCGTATTTACCCTGCTTGCAGGGCTTCTTTTGCTCCCTTCCGCCATTCGGATATGGTTAATCCCACTTGGATTTATTCTCGCATGCATCATAATCGGTGTTATCGGACGACTTCGTGTTTTACATCTTATTCTGATGTCTTTCATAATTTATCTTGGATTAATGGTATTTCTTGCCATTGCTGGTACATTACTTGTTGGCGTACAGTTTCCGCCATTATTCGTTAATGAAATAGTAGATGCCTGGAACATCTTTCAAGGCATTATCAATGACTTTGTTCCATTCCTATCAATTCTCTCTGATGTTGCAGCTACCTTACGGGCTATTACTGGTGGAGAATCAATATTAGCAATCTTCTTCGAATTCGTCGTTGCGTCTTCGTTCATCGGATTCATTGGTCTCTTGGTCACAGGAATTAGTGGACATGTCACTCGCACATCAGATTTGCATGTTGTTACTGCTCCAGAACCCGCCGTTGAGGCTCCGCCAATCGCTGAACCTGCTCCACCATCTACACTAGCGGTTGACACCCAACCTGCTTATGTTCCTTCTCAAAGTCCTTCAGTTCCACTGGCTTCGGTTCCGGAGGCACCACCACCAATGCCCGCACCCCCAGCAATTGAAGAGGCTCCGCCACCTCCACCCCCATCATCCAAAGGAGGATCCCCTAGCGCCAAAGCTATCGCCTCCCTAAAAGGAAAAGTGACCAAACACTTGAAAGGCACCGGAACGAAAGCCCCAACGGGCCAGTCGCGCTGTCCACATTGTAATGCCACAGTCATCCATGGTTCCCGGTACTGTAATGCCTGTGAGAAAGAATTCTAACTATCAACTCTCAGGTTTTTTCTTTAGTACTAGGGTTTGGAAGTTTCGTCGAAGTAACCGTATAAATTAATAACATTTTTATAGGAGAAAGAAGTGTCGAACGCCACTCGGAACCTTAAAAACGTTTCGACACTTTGCACGGAGTTACTCCTCGATTTCACACACCGTCTCTCACTCTCCCCAATCCCCATGGATTCTTCTATGAGTATCGGAGAGTTCACAACCGGTTCAAATTCCCTCGTAGTACCTCCCCAAGGATAATTATCCGTATATTAGGAGAGACTATTCCTCCGCGCTACATAAGCACACATTGGTAGAAGATAAATGGCAAATCCTGCTTATTCCGAACTATCTCCTCGCGCCCAACGTCAACGCGAGCCCGACGCCATAGTAGCCAACTGTACTGACTGTGGCAACTCGGATGTCATTCGTGATCCCGTCCGAGGTGAGGTAATTTGTACGCACTGTGGACTGGTCCTTGATTCTCATATGGTAGACCAGGGTCCAGAATGGCGAGCTTTTACTAGCGAAGAACGTGACGCACGGGCGCGAACCGGAGCTCCCATAGATTATACTCGACATGATAAGGGCCTTAGCACAACCATCGACTGGCGAGATCGGGACGCTAATGGACGTAAACTAGCTCCAGGTTTACGGGCTCAAATTTATCGGCTCCGCAAGTGGCAAATCCGGACACGAGTCCATTCCAGTATCGATCGAAATCTAGCACGGGCCATGAGTGAGCTAGATCGTATCACCAGCCAACTCAGTGTTCCCCGTCCAGTTAAAGAAGCATCAGCAATCTTATACCGTCGAACTGTTGAACGCCATCTCATTCGTGGACGCAGCATTGAAGCGATGATTGCAGCTTGTGTGTATGCTGGATGTCGACTTCGTCAAGTCCCTCGAACACTAGATGAGATTGCTCATCATAGTCGCATTAACCGCAAAGAACTTGGTCGCTGCTATCGGCTGCTTCTACGGAAACTCGATATGCGCGTTCCCATTTCACAACCAACTGACTTCGTGCCACGCTTTGCTCAAGCTTTGGATCTTTCAAGTCGGGTGCAACGGCGAGCGATTGATATTCTCGATAAAGCGAAGGCCCAAGGCATCACTGCAGGCAAGGATCCCACTGGTCTTGCTGCTGCGACGTTATATATCGCCTCGATTCAAGAGGGTGAACGTCGGACCCAACGGGAAATTGCAGCAGTGGCTCGTGTGACCGAGGTCACTGTTCGCAATCGGTACAAGGAAATGGTTCGGGTTCTTGACCTTCAAGTTGAGATCTAAGTCAGAACTGACACCACTTACTTATTCCCAGTCCCATGTGTTGCGCCTCTTGAGTTAGTGTGAAGAAAAAGCGAACATTTAAATATTTGTTCAACTAGAAAATAAATGGGAAAGTTTAAAAGGTTATCGATGAGCAACGCGGCGAATAGCACCTTACTCCGCTAGATATCTTGACACTCCAGGTTCCTTTTTGAACCTCTTGGTCACCTTGAAACACTTAGAGTCTGTAGACAAGATGCTGAAAAGACATCCTAAACTTCCCTAACCATATATTAGGAGAAGAATGCATGATGGAAGAAAATTCCTCGATCCATGAAAAACATCGGCAATTCCAAGATTCGCAGGAACACCCTCCCTGTCCTGACTGCGGTGAACGGGAGGCAATCCGAGATGAGAGTCGAGGAGAACTAACCTGCGCGAATTGTGGGTTAGTCCTAGATGTTAACACGATTGATTCAGGTCCTGAATGGCGAGCATTCACTACGGAAGAACGTGATAAACGCGCTCGCACCGGAAGTCCCATTAATTATGCTCTGCAAGATCATGATCTAAGCACCATGATTGACTGGCGCAACCGTGATGCAGCGGGTCGTCAAATTTCCTCCAATCGACGCGCTGAAATCTATCGCCTCCGAAAATGGCAGCGTCGATCACGCGTCCATTCAAGTATTGAACGTAACCTCGCCAATGCGATGAGTGAATTGGACCGCCTGACTAGTCAACTCGGTGTATCCCGTACTGTAAAAGACACCGCCGCAGTGATGTATCGACGAGCCCTTGAACGTCGACTCATCCGCGGCCGAAGTATCGACGCAATGATTGCTGCAGCCATGTACGCGGCCTGTCGGCTTCGCGAGGCTCCTTGTACCCTTGACGAAATCGCTCACCATAGTCGTATCAACCGAAAAGAACTAGGCCGCTGTTACCGCTTACTCCTGCGTCGACTCGATGTAAGGATGCCAGTTTCACAACCAGCCAACTTCATTCCGCGATTCGCCCAAAGCTTGGGCTTGAGTAATCGTGTACAGCGCCGTGCTGTCAAAATCCTTGAAGACGCCCGACTGAAAGGCATCACCGCTGGTAAAGACCCCACTGGTCTCGCGGCATCAGCACTGTACATCTCAGCAATCATGGAAGGTGAACGCCGTACCCAACGCGAAATTGCAGAAGTTGCCCATGTCACTGAAGTTACAGTCCGAAACCGGTACAAAGAACTCGTCCGCGAACTCGATCTCGCTGTAGAATTTTAATTTAATAGCTGCAAGCTAGACTAAAATAACTGCACGTGAAAAGAGTGAGCGGAGGATCGACTTTTTTGCCCCAACCTATTCGCTTTGAAGACCTTCCCCGTAAAGAACTACTGAAAATCATCGATATGTATGCGAAAAACTGGCTAGCCATTGATGGTACGTGGTTTCTTGCTGCCGAAAAAAAGTATGATATTGAGACTGCTATTGAACTAGACACCGAGTCTTGGCGTGTCTTTTCTCCAATTGAAGCAAAACGGATTATGAATGAAGTAGGAATTCAGCCTAATTCAGGCTTAGATGGATTAAAAATAGCTCTTCAGTATCGCGTCTATACTCGACTGAACAGACAGTCCATTGAAGAGGTTGATGAGACACACTTTATTTTTCGCATGGAGAAATGTCGCGTTCAGGATGCCCGTAAACGAAAAGGATTACCGGATTTTCCCTGTAAACCCGTTGGTATGGTTGAGTACTCGGAATTTGCCAAAGCTATCGATCCTCGCATCACGACGCGGTGTCTTGGTTGTCCTCCTGATTCACACCCAGATGAATGGTGGTGTGCATGGGAATTCAGTATCGAGAAATAAGCTTGATTTTCATTATCAACTACTCAACAATGGCATTTTTTATTGATGGTAATTGAGGTTTTTAACCCGACCAAGGTTTATGGTTTATTTAAGACCTAAACGTTTTGAGAATTTCACCAAAATGAAAATCACAACAGCGACGATTAGAAAGGTAATGAGTTCACTGATGAATAATGTAGGGTTAAAGGCTAGTGGATAGGCACTTGGATTAAGCAAAACTTGGTCTGGCGTTAGAAGGCCAAGTGTTATTAAGACGACATTGATAATCGGTGTAATCCAGGCAGTCACTAAGGCTTGTACGAGTCTTCCTAGGTACAATCCCATTATGAAAGCTACAGCTAAACCCATGACTTTATATTGATCCAGAAATTCCTTGAATTCCTGCCATAATCCTTTCTTTTCTGGTGGGGGTGTAGGCGGGGGGACTAAGGCTTCTCGGATTTGTTTGAGTTCTTCTAACATCTGTTCATTGGTTGACAATCCATCACATCCGTGTGGTTGGGTTTTTCCCGCTGTCTTTCTTACTAAAAATGTATGGGTGACCACAGAGGAGGTGTTTAGGATTCTTCTACTCAAGTTTGGGTAAAGGTTATACGGGGGAAGCCTGCACTACTCTCCTCGCCTATTGGACAGGTGATGGAAATGAAACTCACTACTCCATTGATTCTTGTGAATCTCAAAACATACAAAGAAAGTATGGGTGATAAGGCTGTAGCCTTAGCCAAGATGGCAGAAGAAGTTAGCAATGAAGTTGGCGTTTGTGTTGCCTTGGCTCCTCAATTTACGGACCTTCAGCGGGTGGCATCATCCACGGAGGTTCCAGTTTTTGCCCAGCATTTAGATGCGGTGACCCCAGGTCGAGGAACAGGGGCGATTCTTGCTGAGGCAGTGGTTGAAGCAGGAGCAATTGGGACGTTGCTGAATCATAGTGAACGACAGCTGAAACTTTCAGACTTGGAAGCCTCACTTGGTCGGGCTAAAGAAGTGGGACTGAAGGTCTGTGTTTGCAGTAATAATCAAGCTGTAAGTGGTGCCGCTGCTGCTTTAGGACCTGATTTTATTGCGGTTGAGCCTCCTGAACTGATTGGGACAGGAATTCCAGTTAGTCAAACTCAACCAGAAGTAGTCACTGCAACAGTCAGCACCATCAAGTCAATTAATAATAAGGTCATCCCCTTATGTGGGGCTGGAATTTCCACGGGAGACGATGTCAAGGCAGCTCTAAAGCTGGGAACATATGGTGTGTTATTGGCTAGTGGTGTAACTAAAGCGAAGGATCCCAAGAAGGTCCTTCACGACATGGCCAAGCATGCAAAAAGCTGAATTCCGTTTAGTCCTGGCTTGCACTAGATCGTTGGCGATCATCGATTTCAGCATATAGCTGGAGTTTATGGTGTCGGTGGTTCTCCAAGGCAAGTTTAACGTCCTGTATTAGGGTGGTCATTTCTGTATCACTTAGTTTGATGGTTTGTGCATTGCCATCACCATCAGCGACACGAATGAAGAAACCCCCTTCCTTTACGAATCGGTCCTTTTTTGTTTCCGGGAGGAAACCATCAACTGTCAGGATTGATGAGATTTTTTGTTCAAAAAAGTGGACGATTTCAGTTACTTTCGTCAAGGTAGTTCACCATTGACTATTGGAATAATAGCGGTTATAAAATCCGCTCTTTTCTGGGGATTCTGCGTTTTCCTGTTATTCAGCCAGATTTCGAAATGGACTTCGGCAGGCTTTTATGGCTTCCACCGTCTTCCCTAACCGTCACACGGCAAAGAGAGTATTTTAGGAATGAAAGATCATGCGATGGTTTAAACGGAAGAAATCAGACGAGACCAAACAACAAACTACTCCGCAGGCTAGGGACGATGACTTTTCATCAACTCCTTCTCCAATGGAATCCGTTCTCCCTGAAACCTCCATAGTGTCATTGACAAATCCCGTTGAAGCCTATATCCAACGCCTAGATGAACTTCTTGCTGATCCTGATGTTAGTGAAAAAACAAAGGCCTTGAAAGATACCCGCTTGCAACTCATCGTTGGGGGAGAACCTCTCCTCATGAAGAAGGAAGGTGTTCAACCGATGGGACTTGTTCTTGAACGGAGTATTCAATCCGATGTCTTCATTCGAATATCTGAAGAAGCTGCAGGTGCCCTAGCTATGACGACCTCTTTACTCGAATTTAAAAAGACCTACAAGAAAATGATCGGTGTAAAAGGGGAAGCAGCTTATGTGTCGATTAAGCTCCACACCCCGTTGGAGGATCTTCGCGCTAAGGGTTACTTCAGTGTTGAATTGTTACGGATTCTCATTGACGCCTAAAGACTATTACTGAGCCATTGGGCAACGGCTTTTAGCAAACCATTAGCTCTCTCGTCTCTTGAGAGCTGTTTTCCGGTCAAATATTTACAGTTGAGCATTTTAGTTCCAAGTGCTTTGGGGAGATTAATCACTGTCACCACTCCGGTAACCTCGGTTTTTTTTGGATGACGCAACTTAATCTCCGAAATATAGAGAGTTTGTTGGGGGAGTTCGTTTAGATTGTTCTTTGAAAGAAATGTTTGAAGAAGACTAATTGCTCTTTTCCCTTCTTCGACGAAATACCCTGGTAGCTGAAGTGCACCCTTTTCAGTTTCGCAGGTCAATAGAAGTTTTCCCCGAACAACAATGGCTACTCCAGTCGCGAGCAGGCTAGAGGGGGACACCCAAATCACCTTTCAAGATACTAGCATTCACCCCTACAAGAAACCCTAGGTTGAGTAGTGAATTTTTAATCTCTTAACCTCTGTGTAGTGGTTGCGAATGTAGGTGTTCATGTGACCGAACAACCTCCCCGAAAATCACGAAAACGTCGGATCCTCGATACACTCCACTTACTTATCAGTCATCACGATCCACCCTATATGCATCGAACCTGGTCCATCTCTTTTCGTGGGCACACGCTCCATATTTGTGCTCGATGCTCTGCCCTCCTAATCGGAATCGTTCTTGCACTCTACATCCATATCTTCCTAGTCTACATTCCTATCAACCCTATAACCTTCCTTGGGGCTTTTATCATAAGCCTGCCTGCGGTCATCGATTGGTCCACTCAAACGCTACGGATACGAGAAAGTCGCAATCCCGTTCGTGCCCTCACCGGGTTCCTCTTGGGTTATGCTGTCGGATTTGTCCTCTCCTCCTTCAACCTATTCTATTATCTCATTGTCGTCATTCTCTACAGTGGATATACACTTGGATTCGGAGCTCTGTCTCCACGTATAATCCGGTGGCGAGAAAAACGCCAGGCACTCCGCGAAGACAATCCTCCACCCCTTCACCTCTCTCCTTCCTCCAAAAGTCGGGAAAACTCTGAGCGTGAAGAATAGGAGAACTTTTAAGGGGCATACTTTTGGTAAGGGCATTATCCTTGCATCTGAGGGACCAAATTCATGTCCAAATCCACAACGGAACCAGAATCTAGTAAAACTTTCATCACTATTGAAATCCAAAATATGCTCAATCATGGCAATGAGCTAGGTACAGCAATGGTTAACTTTCTCAGCGAGAAACTCGCTAATGACATCACAGTTACAGTATCCGACAACGAAGTCTATATACGAAGTGACACTGCCAACCACCCAAGTAAAACCCAGCTACGAACCTATCTGAAACGGTTCCTTCACCTAAATGCTCTTCGCGAGGATCTCAAACTCATTTCACGAAGCAAAGACCGATTTGCAATCATCGAATACGTAACCGTCGTTTACGTCGAGGAATGAATTCCTGCTTAGAAATGAGCTTCCTTTCGCGTCTTCACGTTATGATCTCTGAGCCGTAAGGCTTAAGAGTAACAAGCCGACAAAAAGCCCCAATACGCAAAACCGCGGAGATAGGATGTTGAGGAACCCGGAACTCCCTCCTATCCCAATATTTCCCTCCCCTCCTCCTCGCATGAACTAATCCCAATTTTCCAACCTCAACATCCCTCCATCGCCCAACACGCTTGCTGTTACCGCGCGGATTTCCAGCGACCCATTTACTTCGGTACTCCACTAAAGAGTGCGGAAATCGCGTGAAAACATAAACCTTAAGGCTTAAGACCACACAACCCACGGCTTAACCATTAGGGGGTAGCACCATGCGGCATCTGAAAATCCTTGTCATAGGACCTCAAGGCGTCGGCAAAACCACTCTTATTCAAAGCGTCAGCAATCACGCCATTTCCACCGAGGTAAACGGTTGCACGGTTTGCTTAGATTTTGGGACGCTTGAATATCGCGAGTTCAAAGCGCATCTATTTGGCAGCCCTGGTCTCCAACAATTTGGTCTAGTCCGCAAAGCCCTCTCCAGCGGAACCGACGGTGTCATCCTCGTCGTCGACAGTGCTAATCCCCACACAATTATCCAAGGCGAACGCTATCTTCGCGAGATTTTCGGACCCAACCCACCACCAGTCGCGGTTGCCGCGAACAAACAAGACCTCCCCGGTGCTATCCATCCTAAACAAATCGAAACTCTAATGAATATCCAGGCACCGGTCTTTCCCACCCAAGCCCACCGCGCTCTTGGGCTCGACCAACTTCTCATCCAATTCATCCGCTACCTCGGTGACATCGGCAAAGGCTTAAACATCTCGACACTTCTTGAAAATGCCTAACTCTACAATATCCAATATCAGCATCGAACAAGAAAAAGAAGAAACCGAAAAAGGGCAAACCATAAAGAGGAAAAGATACAGTCCAACCAACCACCGAGGTAATCACCATGGTCGAAGAACTAACTGATGCCACAATCGATGCCTTCCTCAACAAAAACGAAATCGTAATACTTGACATCTACACAGTGTGGTGTGGTCCCTGTAAGATGCAGACACCTATATTGGAGAGTTTGGAAAAGGAGTTGGATAAGAGTCGTGTAGCGATCGCGAAGATTGATGCGGATCAAGCGCCAGAGACGTCGATGCGCTTTCAGATTCGAGCGATTCCGACATTGATTTTGTTTAAGGATGGAAAACCGATTCAGACACATATCGGTGTTTGGCCTCGGGAAGAGATTGAGAAAGAGCTTGCTGAGATTCTTTAGTGAAAGATCTAAGGCGCGAATATTTTGCCTCTGATCCGATTTTAGTTTCTCTTGATTCTTTGCTATGTGGTCTTTAGGACTTGCCCAAACTCTTAAACACGGTTCTATCCTAGGAGTGCATGGTTACTGTGCCTGGGGTGTTTATGTGACGGTTGATGCAGATCGTTTGATGGCGGATGTAGAGAAAGTGTTGGAGACATTTGATGAGCGGGCAGGGGGAGTTATTGCAGTTGTGTTGCTAATGAAGACCGGGTTACCGGTAACGGCACGAATTCGGGCGCATGTAGATGAAACCTTTCTCTCGGCGAGTTTGGCTACTCTCCTCAACGTGTCGGTGGACTTGTCAGACAAGCTGTTTACACTGACCCCTGCTCGATTAATCTTGGATACTGAGGGTGGGAGTTTAATCCTGCGAGGGGTGAATGATGATATGGTCTTTGTGGCCGTATTCAAACGGCAGCATCTGGGAGCAATACTAATTTTGGTTGAGCAGGCAGCAAAACAGCTTCAGCAGTTATTTAAGTCAACCTAATATGCTTTCAGGGTGTGAACGTCGCCTGAACGGGAGTGTATGATTTAGAAGAAGAAGGTTCGCCGTTTAGGTTCTTCTTCTTCACCCTCTTGGGATTCCTCAGCCGCAGGTTCAGCAGGAGCTGGTTCAGGTGCTGGTTCTACGGGAGCTGGAGCAACCGGTTCAGCAGGAGTTTCGAATTCGGGTGCAGGTTCGAAGGTTGGTTCTGCTGGAAGCTCTGGTTCAGGAGCAGGTGCAGGAGCGGGTTCTGTTTCACCAAAATCAAATGTTGGTGGTTCCGTTGGGGCTTCTGGTTCTTCAGCAGGAAAGACTGGAAGCTCTGGTTCCGGTTCAGTAGCAGCTACTGGTGGTGCTTCAATAGGTGCCGGTTCTGGAATCGGCTCGGGGACTGCTTCAGGCTCAGGAACAGGAGGGACGGGTGGTGGAATCTCTTCAGGCTCTGGTTCAGGCATCGGTTCTGGAATCGGCTCGGATTCAACAACCGGCTCAGGGGCTGGTTCTGGAGCTGTTTCAATCTCTTGGAGGCCTGGCAGCATTTCTTCAACAGCTGCTTCATCTTCTCCAAACGTGACACCCAAAATCTCTTTCAAGCAGGGGGCACACTTTTGACGAACAGCTTCAAGAGCTTCACTAACAAAGGTTTCGATTGTGCGATCCTCGTTTGGGTTCTTTTCTTTCCAAAAGAGAAACGTTTGAGCCATACGTAATGCGTCTCGTACGCCGTTCCAGTACATTTGACCAAATTCTTCCTGTGACATTTCGGAGTTACACCTTTCCCACAGATAATCAAACGTGTTAAACACGCTTTACTGAGCGATAAATAACCACTCCCACATATTGCTTAAAATGTTTCGACCCACAGTTGTCCCCTTTGTCGGTTTTCAGAAAGGAATAAAGTTGAAAATTAACGTAGCAGGCTTTAATAGGGTGCACTCTTCCTTGTGTGTGTGGGTTTTCAATGCCGAAATCACTTCTTGAAGAAGTAATGACTATTTCATTACGCCGTGGTATTCTATATCCTAGTGCCGAAATCTACGGAGGGCTTGCTGGATTTTACGATTTTGGTCCCATAGGCACTCGAATCCGAAACCAACTTATCAAGCTGTGGCGAGATCGGTTCGTTGAAAGTCGAGACTATGTATTTGAAGTAAGTGGTAATACCATTCTACCCAGCTTGGTATTCAAAGCTTCAGGGCATTTAGATCATTTTACTGACCCATCAGCTGAGTGCTCCAAGGGGCACGTTTCCCGCATTGACCAGTTAATCGAAGAGCGGTTGAAAATCCCCGCAGAAGGTAAATCCAACAAGGAATTGCAAGCCATTGTGCAAGAAAAGAAATTACGTTGCCCGGTTTGTGGAGAACCGTTACGTGAAGTCAAAAGCTTCGGATTGATGTTTGGAACAAATGTGGGTGGTGAACGCCGTCAAGCATTCCTTCGACCTGAAACCGCTCAGAATATTTTTCTTGGTTTCAAGCGCATCCAAACAGCCATGCGTGCCAAGTTACCTTTTGGCATTGCACAAATCGGGCGCTCATATCGAAATGAAATTTCTCCACGTCAAAGCATAGTTCGGGTTCGCGAATTTGGTCAAATGGAAATCGAATACTTCATTGATCCTCAGGCTTTGGATGATTGTCCATTAATTGAAGACGTCGCAGGAGTATCCTTAAACTTCGTTACTCGTGAAGAACAAGAAAAGGCTGCTAAAAAGGGAAGTACTGAGTATAAATCAGTTCAATTGAGTGTGCAAGAAGCCTTTGAAAAAAAATACGTCCCAAACCAATGGATGGCGGCAACCTTGGGTGAAGAAGTGGAATTCTTTAAGCTCTTGGGAATTCCTGACAATGCGTTGCGGTTTCGGCATATGCGAAAAGAAGAAACACCACACTATAGTGGAGGGAATTTCGATCTCGAGGTCCAATTTAGTTTTGGATGGAAGGAAGTAATTGGCAATGCCTATCGGCGAGATCACGACCTCAAATCACATATGAATGGAAGTCAAAAGGATCTAAGTATCGATGTTGAGGGTCGAAAGGTAATCCCCCATGTTATTGAACCTTCATTCGGTGTAGATCGAGTTATCTATGCCATTTTAGAACATGCTTACCGACCTAAAGATAAAGCACGTGGATGGAGCTGGTTCCAATTTCCAAACGCGCTTGCACCGTACCAAGCCGTAATATTACCTCTCTTGAATCGATCCAAGATTGAAGAGAAAGCAACCACACTTTATAATGTCTGTAAGTCCCAGGGTCTGGCAGTTCAATATGATGCCAGTGGACGTATAGGCCGTCGGTATGCAAGAGCAGATGAAATTGGAATACCGAAAGCAGTAACAATTGATCCTCAAAGTCTAGAGGATCAAACTGCAACGATTCGGGACCGTGATACTGGGGATCAAACCCGTCACCTAATTAGTGAAATACCTAATCTCCTGAATTGTTAAAGGTTCTACCCCCCTCAATTTCTTAATTTGCTTTTCACAGCCTACCTTTTTTCAGGTTTAGAGCCCTTTCAATAGTATCCTTTGATTCATTTCCAAGTAAACAGGCTAGGGTGACAATAATGGCAAAGACAATGGGACGTATCGAATGCTGGAAAATGTATTGGCGAATGACGGAACTCGGTTCACTCACTCGTCGCTATATCGTGATTGGTGCATTTGATGGGGCTTTAACCATTGTAGCCATTGTACTGGGTGCCCTTGCCGCTGTTGTCTTTTTTGGCAATATTATTAGCCCCTTTGATGTTCGGCTTCTAGTAAACGCTAGTGTAGCCGCAGCAATTGGGTTAGCAATCTCTAGTGGATGGGGGGCTTATGAAGCTGAACGCGTGGAAAGAAAATTAGAAATTCACCAACTCGAAATACAAATGCAACGCCCAATGGATGGCTGTTTAGTGAATTCTGCAGTGCGGTTCGCCACGATTTGGGCTTCGTTTATTCATGGCTTTGCACCACTTCCAGCAGCAATTCTTCCTCTCATCCCTCTCATGATTTTACCCGCTAATTTTCTCGTTGCAGCTGCTTTCTCTGTATCTATTACAATGATTTTCCTGTTTATTCTAGGTGTTTGGATGGGGCGAATAGCTAATTCAAATATGATAGTAGGGGGATTACGAATGGTGTTGGCAGGGGTTGTTACTGGTCTTATCTTAGTGGTTTTAGCTGCCATTTACTAAGAAACACTACATATCTGCATTAGTTCATAAGATGCGCTTTTACTGCATTTTGTAATAATTCATTTACCAGTTTTCCATCAGCCCGCCCTCTTACTTCCTTCATCACCATACCCATGAGTGGGCCAATAGCTCTTTCTCCACGCTCGGTAACCATCGAAGCATTTGATTCAACAATCTTATCAATAATAGACTTAAGCTCTTTTCGGGAGATCACACCTAACCCGAGATCGGTGATGGCATCATCCACTGATTTCTCTTGATTTTTCGCTAACCATGTCAGAAGCTCTTCAATGGCTTCCTTGGCAAATTTTTCCTCTGCTAGTCGATCAAATAAAAGCAGGATCTGTTTTTCAGATATGTCATCAACTGCCAAGCCTTCTCGTTCGAGATTCCGCCATGTTGTTTCAAGAGCTGAAGCAGCTGTGACGGCTAAAGACGGATGTTTGTTGGTGATCTGCTCAAAAAGGTCAATTCGGAGAGAACGAATCATAATTCCTGCTAACTCATCGCTAAGTTGATACTCGTCCCGGAATTTCTGCAATTTTTCCTCTGGCAACTCAGGTAAGCCTGCACGAATACGAGCAAGCCGTTCAGTGGTCACTACAACAGGTGCCACATCCGTTTCTGGATACATGCGAGCCGCACCAGGTCTTGGTCGGGAGTAATGCGTTGTACCATTCTCTATTGGACCTCGAGTTTCTGCTGGTACACCTTTCAGTGCTTCTTTTGCTCGTTCAGCAACTGCTTTGAGTGCTTCCATAGACGCGGATTCCGATGCAGCAACAATGATAACAGCATCTTTCGTTTCGGCTTTGATATTACTCCGTAATTGTGATACTTCTTCGGCGGTAATTCCATAATTAGGGAGTTCATCGGTATGGAATAGTCCTTGAACTCCGCCCCAGAATTTCGCATAATCCGCAAACTCACTTCCTAGTCGACGACCAGGCTGTATCTCCCGCCCAACAAACCCGGTGAATCCTGGAAGCACCAAGGCATAAACACCTTCATTTCGTTTAAGTGCTGCCTTGATAACTTTGCTTTTACTCTGCCGAAATAGCTCCGAGACATCATGAATGTCTTTCTTTATTTGGCTGGGACGGATGCCTTTTTGCTTCAATTCGTCACGCAATTTAAGGAGTTCAATCTGTCGTTGAACCTCAAATTGGACCACTTGACCAATGAGATTCAGTTTTTGAACTCCCTTTATTTCTATAATGGCTCCCCCTTCGATTGATACATTAATATCTTGGCGAATTGTTCCCAAACCTCGTTTGACTTTTCCAGTGACTCTGAAGATTTGTCCGATACGAAGAGCCGTATCTAAAACCTGTTGGGGCGTTTTCATTACAGGTGCGGTCGCAACCTCAATGAGCGGAATTCCCAAACGGTCAAGACGCCAATAGGTTCGAAATCCTTCGTCTCGGATTTTTCTTGCCGCATCTTCTTCTACGCCGATGGTTTGGATTGGCACAGTCAATCCATTTACATTAATTAATCCACCAAAAGCGACGACGACGCTTCGTTGGAAACCTGTTGTGTTAGAGCCATCAATGACTAGCTTACGCATAACCTGAATCTCATCTACAGGTTGTGCTTTCATTAGTAGCGAAATTTCTAAGGCGAAATCTACCGCTTCTTCATCTAGAAGGTGGGGTGGTTCTTCATCCTGTTCCACTAAACAGACACTATCATCATAGTTTTCATAAATGTGAACTCGACCTTTCTGGAATTCAAACAGCGCAGCAGGATCTACCTCACCAAGTTCACTCTGAGTTGGACGCAAGCGACGGAGAAAAGTGAAATCGGGGTCATCTTCTCGGATTGCAGTAGGACAATTACAGAATAATTTGGTTTTCGTATCCAACTGCTGATGAACCTCAATACCAATGAGAGCTCCCACTTTCTCGAAATCTATGGGAGTCATCCTTGACTCATCTCCTCGTATTGACTGCGTTTCGAACGGTCTGTTATCTCTCCAGTGAGGTTTTTCAGCATTTTTTTCCGAACTTCGGAAGGGTCACGAGTTTGAGCCAGAACCCACATTAACTTCACGTAAGCTGTCTCCGCAATCATGTCCTCGGCGGGGATGACTCCGCGTTGGACTAATTCCACTCCTGTTCGGTAAACGCGCATCTGAACGCGCCCCCAAATGCACTGAGACGTCATCACAATCGGAATGCGTTCTTCTCGGGCTCTTTCAATTGCAGCGAACATCGATTCAGGGGCATGGCCAAGCCCAGTTCCTTCGAGGACTATTCCGTGATAGTTGCGATCAATAAGTGTATCAACTAGTTCACCAGTTATCCCGGGGGTGGTTTTCAATAATGCAACTTTGGCGTCGAAGTTAGGCTGCAATTTTAGTTTTCGCTTAGTATCACGATGGCGGTACAAAGACTTATCGACGAACATATGCAACTTTCCATCTTTGACCTCGCCTAGCACGTCTGCGTTGATGGTCAAGAAAGCATCTCGGCGGCTGGTGTGACATTTACGAACCTGGGTTCCTGGGTGTAGGGCTATTCGGGTATCATCCGGGGAGCGATGCATTGCGATTACAACTTCGGCAAAGGGTGCTTGACACGCTGTGATAACCGCACCTGTTAAATTCAAGGCCGCATCCGAAGATGGGCGGTCAGACGATCGCTGTGAACCCGTTAGAATTACTGGACGCGGGAGGTGTTGGAGGGCAAAACTAAGTGCTGCAGCCGTATATCCCATTGTATCTGTCCCATGAGCAATTACAACGCCTTCGGACTCCTCAAGATGGTTTGCCGTCTGTTTAGCGATTGCTGTCCAATGGCTTGGGAGTAGGTTTTCACTAAATATGCTAAGTAGGACCTCAGCACGAATATTTGCCAACTCACCTAGTTCTGGGACGACTGTATAGAGATCATCTGCTGTTAAGGCAGGATTGACAGCGCCCGTATGGTAGTCAACCCGACTGGCAATGGTTCCTCCGGTACTCAAGATACTGACCCAGGGTAATCCTTTCTTAGTTTTCCTCAGAACTGAAGGCATTTCGGGTTGAACTTCTCTTCCTGCGGCTACCCGTTTGAGTTGCTTAATATTATCAACATGAATACCCACATTATATCCAGAATCCAGTTTGAGGACTATGTGTTGGTCATCAGCACCAATTTCTGCACGAGGAATTACAATCCCTTCAAAGGTGTTATCAGTAGTTTCGATGGATATGCGATCTCCAATCCGGACCTTTGCTTTGCTAAGAGTTTTCTGAGCATTGCCGAGATATCCGGCAGGTTCCTCTATTGGCATATTGAACAACCGCCTGTAGGCATCTTAGGGTTTTGAGCTTTTAGGACTTTGCCCAACTTAATCTTACGTCCTCATATTGAGTCTTTTTTACCGAAAATCGGATTTATGCGGTTGAAGATTTGGCTAGAAGATTCGTCGTCGGAACCGATAGAGGATGAGTAGAATAATGAAGATAATGATAATGGCGACAACTATCCCGATTAGGGAGAGTTCACTTGGGATTAAACCACTTCCGATGGTAATCGATTCGGTCATGGAAGTAAAGGTGTGTTGGCTGCTGAACACATCAAAACCCACGATGATGACTGAGGGATATTCGTAGATACCTGCTTGAAGTGCCATAGCAGTGTACTCAAGGGTGACGTTTTCGCCAGGATGAAGGTCTTGAATGGTTGTCGATGCGATTCCACTAACGAGCTGGAATACACCCGTTTCAATTGAAACAACATCCCGAATTATCGCTTCAGTAAAGATGGTATTTCCAGTGTTTTCAACTATGATTCTTACAGTCAGGAGATCACCACGATTGAGGACGTTCGTGCTGAGCTCTCGGGTAATGGACAGTACCGAGGATCCCTCTTGGAAGGAAATCCAGTACTCAAAATCCTCAGTAGAATCTGACAGCGAATATTCCTCAGTGCCTATTGGATAGAAAGGGAAGGGCTTATCCTCAAATACCCACGTGGGGGTTCCATTCAAGTAGACACGATTATGTGGGGCATTAATAATTACAGTGCCTTCGCCAGTTAGATCCAGAGGAGCAGAATAGCCAAAAGCATCTCCAAGGCGAAAGTCGTAGGTGTTCCCTATCTGGGTTATGATATCCGAGATGGTGTAGGTGAAGGTCACATCAGCAATTGGGTCGCTCTCGAACCATTCAAGATGAATGTGATATTCACTGAGACTTCCGATGATTCCGGTTGCATTAAAACCATCCATAAGGTACGCTGTAGCGTTGTTTACAAGATAGAACGTGTTGTTAAGAAATTCTTCATGTGAGGCAATCACGTCATTAAAAAGCCAGGTGGTTTGATTCTCGTAGTCTGTAAAGTTAAAGCTACTAAGGGAGGGATAACTGGTAAAACGTACGTAGTTTTCCATGGTGTAATTCAAGAAATCGCTGACTTCAGAAGCTGTTGTAGTATTATCCCACGCAACAGCTGAAATTGTGGCATTTCCAGGATTGCCTTCCCAGATTCCACCATCAATAGAGCCAGATTTCGTCCAGGTATAAAGGGGATTAAAGGGGGATTGTGTGCCAGTTCGGGGACGTCCGGTCCATCCAATGGTCACCGAATCACTATCAAAACCGAATTCTACATCAAGGTTGACATCAAGCCAGTCCGCTGTGATCTGTGGAGCTGGAGGGCTCTTTGATTGCAATAGATTGTTCTTTCCTGACTCTCCTAGTTGTAAGCTAATAGTTGGCGCAATGATTGGGCTCAGTATCAGCATGGCTAGTAAGACCAGGATGGGAATCAATGTTGTCATTTTCTTCACAGTTAAACACCATCATGTAATGAGAACTTCTTACCGGAGTGAACCCGAATACTCAAAGGTTGTTTTTAACTTCTTCGTTAAGAAACCTCTTTTTGGATATCAAGTATGAACTGACTTGATACTTATCCGGACCACTCCACCAGACTGAAAAATATTGACTTCCCATCTAGTCCCAGCATGACCTCGATGCTGCTAAAACGAAAAATCCGCATCACTTCGACAACTGAACAGGCTCAAGTCCTTTGGGTCCTGTCAGAAAAATGCCGCCTCCTTTATAACTTCGCTCTTGCTGAACGACGCAATCATGGGGCGACGGTTCACTCGAAGCCTGAAGCCCAACGTAATAGATCACCTATACCCAACAACAAAACACCTTGCCTGCCCTTAAAACACAATACCCAGAATACGCCTGAGTCAACTCCAAAGTACTTCAAATGACCCTTTGCCGTCTTTATGCAGATTATATTACGGTTCTTATTGCAGCAACCCCCTGTGAACGGGGCGCTAATCCATGCGTTTTGGGCTAGCTTGCATCGACATACAGCCCTCCCCAATGTCCTCTCTAGAGTGGACTAGATGGAAGCTCCTTCATCTATGTAGGAGCAGTTCACAAGATTTTCTGGTAGAAATATCCAAACAAAATTCTACTAAATACCCTGTAAAAAATAATGAATCGTCTCTTATCCACCTGCAATGATTGGAAGAACGATTACGCGTTGTCCTTCAACGATTTCATCTTCAAGATGGGCTCGTCTTCCATCAACCAAGACGACATA
The DNA here is from genome assembly GCA_048939625.1 of Promethearchaeota archaeon. Classification (GTDB taxonomy): domain Archaea; phylum Asgardarchaeota; class Hermodarchaeia; order Hermodarchaeales; family Hermodarchaeaceae; genus Hermodarchaeum. The sequence goes on along the minus strand of JBHLPH010000001.1, from coordinate 114,940 downwards.
ATGTCGGTAAAGTAACCCCAATTCCTTTAAAAGTGACCGTACTGTCTTGGTTTCTGTCATTTGCAATTCGGTAAGACCGCTTCGTAACGCCATCTCTGTCAGGTTAAAATCCGCTTCCATCGAGACACCACCGCAACACACTTCCCTCATCACGATGTACAGATAAAAATATATCCGGCTCTCACTGCTATCAGTTGCGAACTTCCCGAATTCCTTAATCCACTCAATTCGGGCCCGTGGCCAAGCTGGATAAGGCATCGGCCCTCTAAGCCGAAAAACCGGGGTTCGAATCCCCGCGGGCCCGCCATTCTCGGATGGCACCTCTATGACCACCCCTACTGCCTCTAACACTACAAAACCAGTTATTCGTTTACGTTATTTGATTCCTTATATTTTGATCTTCATTCTAGTCCCCCTGGGGACTTTTCTACTCGGCACTATGGTTGATCTACTATTACACCTTCCACCATTTCCACCAATTCCTTTTAACATCTTTTCTGGTATTTTCGTTATGGTAGGAGGTGCTGTAATTGGGATTAAGGCAACCAGACAATTAAGAGAGATTGGGAGAGGATTACCTTGGGGTGAGGCAGATCAAAGATCGCAGTCATCTATTCTTCTCACGACAGGGATTTTTGCTTATACACGAAACCCTATGACTTTTGGATATACATTACTCCCTGCTGGAATGGGTTTGCTCTTCAGATCCCTTGCTATGACTCTCGTTATTCCATTGATAGTCATTATAGTGCAAATTATCATAATAAAAAAACGTGAAGAACCGAATTTAGAACATCGTTTTGGTGCAGAATATTTGGCGTACAAGAAGAGAACCCCGTTTTTGGTTCCGAGTATACGGTTATATTTTGCGCGCCATCGAGATGAAAAACAACGTTCGTAACGGCTACTGGTTCATTTGCACCCTGTATTGTTCAATGGCATGCGTGATGATTTTTTCTGCAGGGAGTGAGTCTTTCCATACTTTGACTTTTACCCATTTTCGGGGTTCCAGGTTCTTATAGTTCAAGAAGAAATCTGCAATCTCAGCACGGAGGTGTTTGGCCATCATCGAGCAATCAGTAAGCTCGTCGAATCGAGGATCATTAACCGGGACCGCGATGATCTTATCATCTTCGCCTTTTTCATCTTCCATTGTGAGAACTCCGATGGGTCGTGCTTCCAGAACACATCCGGTAAATGTGGCTTTTGAAGTCAACACCATGATATCAAGTGGATCATTATCATCATACCAGGTTTGGGGGATGATACCGTAGTCTGCGGGAAAATAGAGTGCCCCGTATAGGACCCTGTCAAGGCGAAACACTCCCCATTTGTGGTCGTATTCATATTTATTCGTCTCTCCCTTCGGAACTTCCACAATCACATTGACTCGTTTAGGAGGATTAGGCCCCGGGGGTAAATCGCGCCATAGGTTTGTCATCAATACACAAATCCAATCATTGATTTAGCTCAGGGCTTTTTTGCTTTTTTTGTTCGTTTCTTTTTTGACTGAACACCTTTCTTGGGTGCTTCAGCTTCATTTTCTGGTTCTGCGCTTGGTCGAAATTCTCGTGGCGTTCTCCATCGCCTTTCTGCGGCTAAATCAAGCGTAGCTTTGACCAAGTCATCTTTTGTCTTTTCGAGTGTAAATCCCATCTTTTGCATTAGCTTATGGGCTCGATAGTTATCGGGAAGCATCACTCCATAGATTTCTTCCAATCCTCGGTCGATTGAAATTTCAATCATATAATCAATCAGCTTCGAGCCAAGGCCAAGACCTTGCCACGGATCAGCAATGATGAAGGCGATTTCTCCACGTTTCCCATCGGGTTCTTCAATTAATCGCACCACACCAAGAATTCGGTCTTTTCCTCTTTCATTAAGGATTGGTACGATCGCGATTTCACGGTCATAATCGATGTTAGTATATCGTATTCGTACTTCATGGGGAGTATCTTTGATAATTTCGAAAAACCGGTAGCGAATCGATTCTTCAGAAAAGTTCTGAAACATTTCCAACCAAAGCGGTTCATCTTCAGGTTTGATAGCACGGAATAAGACCGTTCGCCCATCACGTATTCGCCAAATCTGTTCATACCGTTTTGGATAGGGACTAATTACCAGTTCCTGTGGGCTGTCTCCTTTTTTTTCAATTCGCGATAAATCGATAACCACGCGCGCGTCAAGGGCAATGACGTGTTTATCATCAACAAGCAGGGGATTTATGTCCAGTTCTTTAATTTCAGGAAAATCAACAATCATTTGAGAGAAGCGAACAATGAGTTCTTCCAGTAATTTTAGATTTACAGGAGGAATCCGCCGATATCCTTTGACCAGAACTTCGTACACTCGGGTGTCCTCCATGATGCGTCGAGCAAGGGTTTGATTAAGAGGAGGAAAACCAAGTGATACATCATTGAAAAACTCGACACCGACACCTCCCATTCCAAAGAGTATGACAGGTCCAAAGAGCGGGTCGCGTTTTGCGCCTAGAATCACTTCAGTTCCTGTTGGCTCAATCATTGCCTGAACTGTCACGCCTTGGATCTTCGCTGTTGGGTTGTGTGCTTTCGCTGCTTCGATAATGGCGTTGTAGGCATTACGGACTTCGTTATCGTCATGAAGATTGAGTTTCACTCCACCCGCATCAGATTTGTGTGTGATATCTGGTGAATGAATCTTTAAGACGACAGGATACCCTATTGTGGCGGCTACGGCGGCAGCTTCATCCACGGAATTGGCGATTCGGGTTTTTACCACTGGGATATTGTTGAATTCTAAAAGTTGTTTGGCTTCAACTTCAGTAAGGATCTCACGTTTCTGCTTAGCAGCATTCCGTAAAAGCACCGTAATAGGACGTTTTGGTGGAGCACTCTCAATGGGTAGTTCTTCTGGGGTTTCGTATAATAATTCAAGATTTCGCTTATACTGGTACATGTACATGTAAGTGGCAACAGCATGTTCGGGTGTCCAATAGGTGGGGTATCCGTTTTCTGTGAAAATTTGGTTTGCCTTCTCAACTTTGTTCCCACCCATGAAAGAAGTCAAAATAGTCTTTTCGCAGCCTCCACGGGCGTCACAAGCCGAAACGATATTCTTCGCGATTGTTTCTGCAGCCGCAATTGCTTGTGGTGTATAAATAAGCAGGATTCCATCAACGTTTTTGTCAGCCAAACATATACTCATCGTTTCGCGGTAACGCTGCGCATCAGCATCACCAAGAATATCAATAGGGTTCCCTCGGCTCCAAAACGGCGGTAAAATCTTATCCAATTCTTTTATTGTAGCTTCTGAAAGCTGTGCGAGTTTTCCTCCTCTTTGGAGTAACGCATCCGCAGCCATCACTCCGGGACCCCCCGCATTTGTAATAATGGCTAGATGCGAGCCTCCAGGTAATGGTTGCATCCCCAAGGTTTCTGCGGCATTAAAGAGATCCGAAATTTCTTCGATTCGGACAATGCCTGCCCGTTTAAATGCTGCATCGTAAACCAAATCTGAACCGGTTAATGATCCTGTGTGAGATGCCGCAGCCTTGGCACTTTCACCATATTTACCTGCCTTTACTACGATAATGGGTTTGGTTTTTGCAAAATGGCGGGCTGCACTCATGAATTTCCTTGCATCAGTTATGCCTTCAATATACAAAATTATGCTTCGCGTTTGGGGATCGGTTCCAAAATAGTCGATCAAATCTCCAAAATCCACATCGATCATCGAACCGACCGAAACGAAATTACTGAATCCTAGATTTTGGCTAAGTGCCCAATCGATGATAGCTGAACCCAATGCTCCACTCTGAGAAATGAATGCAATGTTTCCTGCTTTTGGCATCGCTTCTGCAAAGGTTGCATTTAGTTGGATGCTCGGACGGATGATACCAAAGCAGTTCGGTCCAATTATTCGAAGGTTATATTTTCGTTTAAGTTCGATTAATTCCTTCTCAAGGGCGAGGCCTTCAGAGCCGATTTCTTTGAACCCTGCAGAGATGATGATTATTCCCTTGATTCCTGCTTGTCCACATTCTTCCACAATCCCAGGCACGGTTTTTGCTGGAGTCGCGATTATAGCTAAATCAATGGGTTCAGGGACGTCGCCCACCTTGGCAAAAGTCTTGATGCCCATTACTTCTTTGTGACGAATATTAATTGGAAAGACCTTTTCATGTAATGCAATCATCGTTAAATTACGCATGAGAATTTGCCCTACTGATCCCTCCTCTTCGCTAGCGCCAATGAGGGCAATACTCTTGGGATTAAAAATTTGATCCAAATTAGTTGTTACCAAATCCAACCACTCCTTTATTTCTCCTGATTTTAAAACCTCCAGGATTATACAGAGTTTGGTGATACATTCGACTTCGATACATAATGCGCCTCTTCTCCTCCTATGTAGCAAGGAACTCCTCTAAGAAGACCGCATATTCACAGGGGTGTGTGCCGTTTTGAATTAGCGACTTGAGTACCCTGATTTGTCCTTTACCTGTTTTTGTTACTCGTGAGAGAATATACTCAATGGCCTTTTTTCGGAAGGTACAGAGCCATGTCTTTTGATCATTCTTAACCAGTTTGTAATAGGGGCAAGTGCGATATTTGAGGGTAAACCCCCCCTCGAAGTACTCGATTTCCACTTGTATTCCTAACTCACGATACATCTCTAAGAGCCGGTCTCCAATTTCATGTATCGTCCAAGGATAATCCAATGGAAATAGATCGTCTAATGTGGGTTTCACTTGCTTAAGGGCATTCTTTGCTGAATCTGCGGCAATTGCATCACTCACCATTTGAACAACTTCCCTTCGATGAAGAGGACTTAGGAATGGTTTGTCAACTTTCTTCATCACAACACTCAGTAGATTTTGGAACTCCTTGAAAGAAACTTGATACCCTAAAGCCTCAAGCATCGCTCCAATGATTAATCGTTGGCTAGCCAATGTTACCGCATTCATTTTCTTGAAGACTATTGAGAAATTTTCATCATCAACAAATCGAACGTCAGCATTGGGCTGAGCTTGGTGGATGTTTTTCTCAATAAACATTTGAGCGAGTTGTAATATGCGTGAATCATCATCGCTACCTAGCATACGAATAGCATTTGCCACTCGGAAACCCATATTTCGATAGATTTCGTCAAATCGTCGACGATCACTGTCATAGACTTTCACCGTAAAGGTCTCATATAGTTCTCGTGGAACTGGAATGGAATCCAAGAACTGTTCGTTTACTACGCCATACAGATTCAAATCACTCAACTGGTCCACAATATTCTGAGAGCTTTCTCCCACTAGCTCTACGTCTAATGTTCCGTGGTTATATTCAGTGGAGTATCGGTTGAGTTTCCATCCTCGTGTTGCCAAAATAATTGCAAAGCTTATTGTAGCGATGTTAGCCATGGGGGGTGATGTTGCTTGAAAGGTTATATGATATTGACTATTGGACTCATGATCGATTCTGTACTGCGAAATCCAATTCATTGCCCGAGTTGCTTCGAGCAATCCTTGCATGAATTCTTGAGGTACATCAGGCAATTCGCTGGGTTTAAGGAATAATTGAATATCCTCAATTGCAGTTCCTAAGTCTGTGACCGACACTTCAAGGTTCTTTGTTGCCCATTTCAAGAAGGCAGGTCCAACTAAGGCAAGTTGGTCCTTGAAAAGTAATGGTTGAAGGGTGGCTAACTTCTCCTTTAGGCTTTGAAGGATTAGTTGCATAGGATCAGTACGTCGAATTGCTGATAAATCTCTTCGAAGCATTTTGATTATAACCTCTTTTCGTATAATTCGAAGATCAAAATGGCAGCCAATGCCTTCCAGTATGATCGCGAGTTGTAGAGCAACTAATTCCGGTAGTCTAAGAAATACTACGGGTCGTAAAACGATTGAGTGATCCATTTCTCGATGGGAAGCAATCTCAAATCCCCTTGTTGTCTTGCTGATTAGCTCTATCACCGCTAGAAATTCACTAAATTGTGTTGGTGTTTTCCACTGGATGGCACTCTGAATTAGCTCTATAGTATGTTGTGCTTCCTTTTGTTGCCATTGAATGAATTCTTCCAGTGTTTGGTCCGCTAAAGCGATTTTGAGAAGTTCATCCAATAAGTCTCGGCGAAATGAAGCAAGCTCTAATGTTTCGCGTAGTTTTAGCTGTTCTTCGATTTGTGCCTTCAATTGACAATCGTCACAGGAACCAACTTTATCAACGCGAAGCAAGGTTTCCAAAGCTATTTCAAGAACGCGGCTTTTGGTCCCATATGTTCCAGCTAATTCATCTAAAATTGCCCCTGTTTTTTTGGGGATGGTTGTGTGAATATGAACCGACACCAGTGGGCCCTCATTTTGATGCGATGTACACTCGTTTATTAATGTTGTACATAGTGTACGCCTTAGGATCCAACAAATGTAAAAGAAAGGCAGTGATGACTGCCCTTACCCTTTCAAGATTTTCGGTTTTGAACCAGTAACTCGTTTTGGTGAGAACGAATGTTTCCTAGTCTGCATTGCATAGCTGATACGACTCAAAGCAAGCATATATGCAGCAATACGCATCGGAACATCATGTTCCTTAGAAAGCACTAGTACATCATGAAATGCGGTCTGCATAATTTGTTTGAGTTTACTATGTACTTCTTCCAGAGTCCAAAAATAGTTTATTTGATTTTGGACCATTTCGAAATAGCTAACCGTAACGCCACCTGCATTCGCAAGAATGTCAGGGATGAGGAAGACGTTTTGTTCATGGAGAATGAGATCCGCATCCGGTGTTGTAGGACCGTTTGCTCCCTCAGCGATTATCTTCGCTTTGATTCGAGGGGCATTTTCAGCAGTAATGACGTTTTCTAATGCTGCTGGAATGAGTATATCGCATTCAAGTTCCAGAAGGTCACTATTACTAATTTGAATAGAATCCTTGTAACCAATGACGGAACCAGACTGCTTCTTATGTTCCTTTACCTTCAGGGGATCCAATCCTTCGGGATTTAGGATTCCTCCTTTAGAGTCAGACACCGCAATGATTTTACACCCTCTCTCATGGAGAATTCGGGCGGCGTTGAACCCAACGTTGCCAAACCCTTGAATAGCCACCCGGATTTCGTCTAGGGGGACACCAAGTTCTTGAGCTGCCTCAATAACAGTGAAGACCAAGCCAAGTGAGGTTGCTTCTTCTCGGCCTTTCGAACCACCAATCCCCACAGGTTTTCCTGTGACCACACCTGGACAATATGCACCCGTACATTCGACATATTCGTCCATAATCCATGCCATTGTTTGTGCATCCGTATACACATCTGGGGCCGGAACATCTAATTGTGGACCGATGAATCGAACCATTTCTCTTGTATATCCACGAGTTAGACGTTCAAGCTCGCCTAATGACATCTCTTTAGGATTACACCGTATCCCGCCTTTACCGCCACCCAAGGGTAAGCCCACGACAGCTGTTTTGAAAGTCATCCAGGCAGATAGGGCAATAACTTCATCGATTGTTGTATCAGGATGATAGCGAATACCTCCTTTTGTAGGTCCCAGCGCATCATTGTACTGAGAACGGTATCCCGTAAAAACACGAACTGATCCATCGTCCATTTGGACTGGAATATTTACGATGAGAATTCGTTCTGGATGACGTAAAACCTCATGAGTGGCTGGGTCTAATCCCAGCTTTTCGGCAGCGAGATCCAGTTGTTCGAGGGCCGCTTCATAAGGATTAGGTGTAGGTGTAACTTCATCCAAGGTTTGGATTGTTGCAGAGACTGCTCTCTGTAATTGATCGATTACACGATCACAACAGGTTGAGATTTTAGCAACATCACCACCGTGAATCCATTTGAAGTAATCGATGAACGCTTCGCGACGATCAGCGAGAAGGCTTGCTTCAGCTTGAGACGGTTGTTCAGCAAAATAATCAAACATTGCACTCAGAATTTGATGTTCCTGACGGGTTAAGCACCCATTTCCTGATGCATCATCAGGACATTCGACATTCAGATATTCCGCCCGACGAATCTTCATGGCTAGCTGTTCGAAGATAATTGAGGTTGTTGCAAAAGGAATGTTGTAATTCTCGGATAATGCCGTCATTAAGGCATAATGTGTGGATGTGAATTGATCCAGTCCGGCTGTGTATTGAGGCTTTTCTGCAAAAAAGTCAACCATTAACTTTTGCAAGCCCAATTCAGTTGGTGTTAATTCAACCAGGTTCAGCATGTGACTTCACCTGGTTAAGATAGAATATAGTGTTCAACTATTCAAAGCTTATGTTCAAATTGTACACGTATGTACATCAAACAACAATCATACATTTAATGCGCGGATGAAAAGAATTGAATGGATTGAGGTCTCATGCCAACTTCGACTGGTATTCCGGTGTTAGATGACATTCTTGGTGAAGGGTTAATTCTCGGTGAAAACGTAGTCTGGGAGTATGAAACAGGAACTTTTGTAAACGAATTCCTTCAGAACTTCATGAGGAAGGGGATAGATGAAGAGAAGCAAGTTATTTACTTGGATTTCATTTATCCACCACAGGCTTTGCTATTATTTCTTAAACCCCTAATTAGTTCTCTTCCTTCGGGTTGGGAGGATTATTTCTTAGTGTTAGATTGTTTCTCCGAATCTGGGGGTCGTGGGGAACTTGTATTCACGGATTTTTATGATAAAGCTCCTTCTTGGATACGAAAGGTCCCTATGTCCCGAGAGATTGAAAGGTTCCACCACTTTTTTGGTCGTATCGAAAGGGAGTTTATTGGAGATGGAACCCGCCTTGTAATTAATAGTCTCACAGCAATGGAAATCCTTTGGGGGCAAGAGAACGCTCGGAGCCTTTTTGGCCATATCTGTCCCGCATTGTATGCGTACAAAACCTTAGCTTACTGGACAATAAACCGAAATGCCCACAACAAAGAATTTCTTGCAGCGATCGAACATACCACGCAAGTCGTCATTGAATTGAATCGTGAAAGCAACACACGATTACTCCAAGTTAAGAAGGCTGGTGGACGTTATAATCCCAAAACCTATGATGCCTACTCCTACACGGTTGATGGGCTAACAGTTTCTATTGATGTGTGAGTAATCTTTTTACCATCGCTTGTGTCCCGCCATTCAGTACTTTCCCCAATACAAATACAGGTGTTGACTCTATGTTCAAGGTGTTAGCGACCAGGAAAATCGCTCCTGATATTTACGAGTTTGATGTTGAAGCACCAGAAATTGTTGCTAAAGCTCAGCCTGGCCAATTTCTGATTCTTCGATTACATGATCAGGGTGAACGCATTCCTCTTACCCTCAAAGATTGGGAGAGTGAGAAAGGTTTGGTAACCATTGTTTTCCAGGTTGTGGGCAAATCAACGATGGAGTTAGCTAAACTGAAGCCTGGTGATTTTATCAAAGATATCCTTGGACCTTTAGGGCATGCTCCAACTGTTGAGCTATATGGGACGGTTATAGTGGTTGCTGGTGGTTGTGGTGCTGCTCCGGCTCTTCCACGGGCACGTCAAATCAAAGCGGCTGGAAATTACCTCATTACAATTTTAGGAGCCCGGCAAGAGGATCTCTTGGTATGTGAGCTTGAACTCAACCAGATTAGTGATGAACTCCACATCACCACTGACGACGGTTCCAAAGGGACACACGGTTTTGTAACTACAAAACTCAAAGAGCTCCTTGAATCTGACAGACAGATTGATTATGTTTTCACCGTTGGGCCCCCAATCATGATGAAGTTTGTTGCTGCTACCACCAAACCCTTCAATGTCAAAACTGAATGCAGCTTAAATCCCATCATGGTTGATGGAACTGGCATGTGTGGCGCCTGCCGCGTTGATGTAGGTGGGGAAATGAAATTCGCCTGTGTGGACGGACCCGAATTTGATGCCCATGAAGTAGATTTCGATTTACTAATCTCCCGGCTTGACACCTATAAGGAACAAGAGACACAAGCTTTCGAGTCATATAAGCAGAAGTGTTCACACAGTTAATACAGAACTTCCATTTGTCACCGGTGTCTAACGTACATAACTTTTTGTTTTTAGATTTCCTGAGTAAACTTGGGTTACTCGAATGGACTGGGTGTCCTTTGGAAAACGATTTGTTCTCCTTACTGTGATTTGTATTATCGCTGCCTGGGTTGCCACAATTGTGATTTTTCAGATATGGACTTTTACCAATTTCTTTCTCATTTTGGTCGGTCTAGGAATATTTTTACTAGTTTTCGGGGCTTGCCTTCAGACGCCCTTCATAGAAGCCATGGCAACTGCAAGGTATGCAGTAAATCCGCAAGTGACTCGCGATACGGCTCGACACTATCCAGATCGACGGAGTGAACAATCTGGAAGTGGCATCGTAATACTTGCATCTGGTGCCCTGCTTCTAATTGTCGGCTTACTCGGATATTTTCTCCTTCCCTTGTTTCCGGTGATTTAATTCGCAGTCTTACTGATAGCCCTTAGACGTTAAGTCGATTATTCTGAATAGGGAGTGTGTTTTTAACTATCTTAGTTATTGGTGTGTTTAAAAGGTGAACCAGAAAAATGGCTACCAAAGACGAGGTATTACAAGTTCTTGAGGGTGTAAGAGAAAAATTTGTTGCTCAGGATATGAAATCCAAGTTCGAAGGGTTTGATCGCACGCTCCAGTTTCAGTTCACAGATCTTGAAACTAGTTTTCATACACGCATCCATGAGGGTGTCATGGATCCTTTTTCGGAAGGAAAATTGGAGAAACCAAACCTACTGGTAACAACTGATAGTGGAACACTTGTTGGAATCATGCAGGGAAGCCTTAGCCCACTGGATGCTTATTCGGTTGGCAAATTGAAGGCCAAAGGGAGCATGACTGACCTTCTCAAACTCCAAATCCTTATGTAGCTTAACTGCCTTGATGATTCGAAGGAGTATGAGAATTTTCATTACTGCCTCATTCCATGAGGATGGACTAAATCTGTTAAGAAAGCATGGGACTGTAATTTACGAAGATTGGCGAACTACTGGGCAAGTCCTTTGGGGCGAAGAACTCCTAGAAAAACTGAAAGTCACGAAAGCCGATGCAGCTATTGTTGAAGCTGATGCTGTCACGGAAGAAGTCTTCGAAGGCATTTCTCTGAAGTTCATCGGCAGTGCTCGTGATAATCCAAAAGAAGTGGACCTTGAAGCGGCGTCTGCTCACGGTGTTCCAGTGTTTTATGCTCCCGGACGTAATGCTGAATCAGTTGCTGATTTGACGATACTTCTGATTCTTGCTCAAGCACGAAAACTAATTCCTGCTGATCGTCTTCTTAAATCTGGGGCGGTTTCAATTGATAGTGCTGAAGACTTTGCAACTCTCCATGATTCATTAAAGGGGCGGGAACTTGGACGGAGTACAGTTGGAATTGTTGGATTAGGTCAAATTGGGATGCAGGTGGCTAAACGTCTTCAGGGTTTCGGTTGTCGAGTTCTCTTTACGGATCCCTATGTTAATTCCAAACAAGGCAAGAAGGTGGACGCAGAGAAGGTCGATTTGGAGACTCTCTTGCAGGAATCCGATTTTGTCACGCTTCACACTCGGGCAACCCCTGAAACTTTTAGAATGATAGGAAAGGAGCAGCTGGCTTGGATGAAGCCCACTGCGCATTTGATCAATACGGCACGGTCTGCCATAATTGATGAAGGTGCTCTCTTTGACGCCATTCAGGCGGGTACCATTGGCGGAGCCGGGCTTGATGTCCACTCACGGGAACCCGTTGGATCTGATAACCGGTTCCTTCAATTTGACAATGTCACTGTAACTCCCCATATTGGAGGTAACACCGAGGATGTGGTGTATCGACAATCCATGATTCTAGCCAAGGATATTGACCGGTTCTTAAGGGGAGAAACGCCCAAATACTTGGCAAACCCTGATGTTTTCAAATAAGAAAAATGAGAGGCTCGTATGTCCAAGTCGCACTTTCTGACAATTGACTTTGGTACCTCAGGTATCAAATGCATGGTATTTTCACAAGAAGGGATAGCGCTTGCTCGACAATTTCAGTCAATCCAATACGTAGATGCTGAGGGTCTTTTTGGCATCGGGAAGGAATTCGATGCACCAGCGGTATGGAATATGATTTGCGAAATGATTCCTTTGGCTATCAAAGAAGCGAATTCTCAACCCAAAGATATCGTCGGTATCGCCCCAACCAGTCAACGGCATGGTGCAGTATTTCTCGATAAGTACGGCGAAGTAATTTATGCGGGGCCGAACCTTGATGCCCGTGGAGTCTTCACGCAGGATTCCGTTAAAAAAGGTTTAGAGGAATCTTGTCCGCCTACAGGGTGCTGGCCGCCCCTCCTGTATTCACTGTGCCGGTTACTTTGGTTTAAACGCGAAAAGCCTGGTCTGTTTTCGAAAATCCGCCATGCCTTATCAATTAGTGACTGGCTAGTCTATCAATTCACAGGAGAGGTTACCACAGATCCGACACAGGCTTCCAACACACAGTTAATGGATATTCGGTCCTCTCAATGGGCACCTGAAATCTTAGAAATGGCAGAATTATCAAGCGAGTTATTACCTGACATTTCAGACTCAGGCACATTAGTTGGTCAGGTCACATCTGCTGCATGTAAAAGTACTGGATTATCAAGGACATCTCAGGTGGGCATTGGAGGAGCAGATACACAATGTGCACTTCTCGGATCCGGTGCAATTGAATCCGGAGATATTGGGTTTGTAGCGGGGAACACCGGACCGATTCAATTAGTAACGTCTGAACTATTAATCGATCCAAATTATCGGCTTTGGACTGGACGTTTCCTCTTTCCAGAAAAATGGGTTCTTGAAGCGAATTCAGGACCAACTGGTTCAGTTCTCAAGTGGTTTATAACAAATTTCATCGCTCCTCTTAGTTCCGAGTTAACAGGACTCACAGAGCAGACATTCAAGCAGGTTGAAGCTCTAGCTGCCCAAGCTCCTGTGGGCTCAAATGATACTATCGCTTTACTTGGACCTCAAATCATGGATGCTAGTGACATGACAACAGTTCGGCCATCATTCTTCCTTTTTCCTCCGCCTACCTCACCCGTTGTTACACCGACTTCAATCAGAGAAATTTCACGGGCTTTATTTGAGAATATTTGTTTTGCAGCTCGCACGAATATCGAGCGGATTCAGAACTTGGCGAATTGCCAGGTCGAGACCTGTGTTGTTGCTGGCGGGTTGACTCGAAGCGACTTTTGGCGGCAATTACTGGCTGATGTGACCGGTTTGATCATTCGAAGCGGGCAAGTGACAGAGGCATCAAGTTTAGGTGCGGCTATTTGTGCAGCAACTGCTACTGGAGTCTATGAATCGTTGACAACTGCGATGCGCCGGATGGTGAAGTTGCGACCTGATTTAGTGCCACGAGAGGACATTCATAATCAGTACACAACCTATTTCACCAGATGGCAGACATTATACAACCAATCTGTAAATTTATAGTGTCAAGCCATTGTGTTAAGGGAATTACTATGACTTCGAACAAAACAAAGGAGGCAAAAACCCAAGTTCTGTCTACCTGTCAGAATATGCAAGCAGCAGAACTGGTCATCGGTAGCTCAGGCAACGCCAGTTATCGCATCGAAGGGACTGGCCAAATTGCTATTACACCAAGTAGCGTTGACTATTCGTGCATGAGTGCTGAAGATGTAATGATCATCGATATGGACGGTGAAATCATCGAAGGCGATCGAAATCCATCCATCGAACATCCCCTACATCTTGCGATCTATAAAGCAAGACCTGACGTAAACGCCATTGTTCATACTCACTGTATTTATGCGTCAGCTTTGGCCGTGCTCCAAGAACCTCTTCCACCCATTGTTGATGAATTCGTGATTCGTCTTGGAGGTCAAGTTGAGGTAGCCAATTATGGTATGCCTGGAAGTGAGGAACTAGCTAAAAACGTGGTGGAAGCTTTAGGTCCACGGAATGCTGTCTTCCTTGCGAATCATGGTGCTTTGTGTTGCGGACCCACGATGGAAGTGGCACTCCATAATGCACTTCTGCTCGAGCGTGTTGCCCATATTTATTTGCTAGCGTCAGCTGCAGCAGGTGGTAATAAGCAGCTGACCACCATCCCTCCTGATGCGGTTGAAACCCAAGCGCAGATGTTTGATCTTATGAAGCGGATGAAGAAACGGTGATTAATTGACTTCTCTGCCTGGGTACATGGGCAAGTTTCTCTTTGTTGATCTAACAAAAGGAATCGCTAAACGAAAATCTATCAATCAGAAGTATGTTCATGACTTCATTGGTGGAGCTGGTTATGCCAGCCGACTACTTTATGATCGCCTTCCTATCGAAGACCTCGATCCCTTTCACCCACAGAATGAAGTCGCCATTTTCACTGGACCCTTAACTGCTACCGGTGCTCCATGCACAGGTCGGCACGCAATCTGTACGAAATCGGCGTTGACTGGTATTTGGGGTGAATCAACAGGAGGGGGGTACTTTGGAGCAGAATTACGTCAAGCGGGTCTTGATGGTATTCTCGTGACGGGTGCAGCTGAAACCCCAGTATTCCTACAGATTAACGATGAGAATGCCTCCTTGGTTTCTGCAGACCATCTCTGGGGTAAGGATAGCTTTACAACGGAAGAGCTCATTAAAGCTGATGTAGGCGATTCAAAGATTCGCGTTCTCTCAATTGGCCCTGCGGGCGAGAATCGAGTAAGATTTGCAGCTGTCATGAATGATATGGGACGTGCTAGTGCACGAGCTGGAGCCGGTGCAGTCCTGGGAGCGAAACGACTCAAAGCCATAAGTGTTCACGGGTCCCAAAAACCAGAACTTGCCGATCCGGATACCTTTCGTGAACATGTCAAAACGGCATATCAGCTCCTTGAAGGACTTGCTCCCTTTCTAGGTGCTAACGGGACTTTGTATGGTGCCGATATGCTGATGAACTTATTCAACGATATGCCTGTTCGCTACTTTTCTGAACCATTTATGGACATTTCTAGCATCAACGCAGCAGCTCTGAAACAATATCGGTCTGGACAATTCCGTTGTCATGCCTGCCCTATTGGCTGTGGCCCTATCATCACAATTGATGAAGGAGATGTAAAATTAGACAATATTGCAGGTCCTGAGTACGAAACCGTTGCGGCTTTCGGAACTTTATGTCAGGTCGATAATCTTCCTATACTTTGCCAAGCGAATCATCTCTGTAATCTGTATGGTTTAGATACGATTTCATGCGGTAATGTAATTGCTTTCAGTTTTGCTGCCAACGAAGCTGGAAAGCTCCCAAGTAATTTGAGTGCTTCATTGAACTTGGAGTTTGGTAACGGCAATACCATATTGAACCTCATTGAATTGATTGTCCATCGGCAAGGATTAGGTGATATACTAGCGGAAGGGGTTCAACGAGCAGCCGAAACCATCGGAGCTCCCGACTTGGCCTATCATGTGAAGGGGCTAGAACTTCCTATGCACGACCCTCGCGCCTTTTTTGGATTAGCCACCACTTATGCCGTTTCTCCCATTGGTGCCTCACATATGCAAGGTGACATCCATACTGTTGATATGGGAGTCGAGATTCCAGAATATGAAATTAAATCAGGAGATCGGCATAATGACCAAAACCAAGGAACCTCTGTCGCGAAACTCAGAAATTGGCGATCGCTTTTTAATTCGCTGACTCTCTGTCAACTTGCCCTCCTTGAACCGACTCTCGTCACAAAACTCTATAATGCAGCAACAGGCCGCACTCTCAATCCAATACAACTATTGGAAATCGGTGAACGAACTATGACAGTGAAACGGGCGTTCAATATTCGCTGTGGCATCACAGCCTCCGATGATTGCCTTCCTAAAGGACTGAATAAACCATTCACAACCGGAGCCAATGAAGGCAAAATACCGAGTCTACACGAGCAGTTGCAACAATTCTACAAAACTAGCCAATGGGATTCAAAGACTGGGAAGCCTACTAACGAGCTCTTACTGAAGCTAAATCTGCCAGACATATCAAAAGATCTTTGGCAGGTGAAAAAATAGCACGGGAACAACGCTGTATTTGCGGAAGGCTTTAATTCTGTTGCAAGTGCTCCCTCGGTGACCGGGTTCATCACATGAGGGTTTGACCATGTCACCAAGAAAATCCAAAGATGCAAAAAGAGAGCGACCGAAACCTTGGCTCATTGAGCCCCCGGAAATGCCCGAACAAGACCCGAAGATACGTATTCGGAATTTCGACGAGGTTAATTTGGGGTACAGCGAAGACCAGGTACTTCAAGAAGTGGAACGGTGCATGGCATGCAAGAACCCAAAGTGTGTGAGTGGATGCCCCGTTGAGATTGAAATTAATCGATTCTTAGAAGCGGTCCGAAATCGTGATTATCAGAAGGCTATTCTCATCATCAAGGAAAAGAACAGTCTTCCTGCCATATGTGGTCGGGTTTGCCCTCAAGAAGCTCAATGTCAAGCTGCTTGCATTCTCAGTAAGAAGGGGAATGCCATTGAAATCGGTCGCATTGAGCGGTTCTTGGCTGATTGGGAACGCGAGCATGGTGTTGAGGTTCCCCAACTTCCTAGACCCACTGGTCATAAAGTAGCCATTGTGGGGAGTGGTCCTGCTGGTCTTACTGCCGCTGGTGATTTGGCGCTACTCGGTCACCAAGTCACCGTTTTTGAAAGTCTACATGAACCAGGTGGCGTCTTGGTTTATGGCATTCCTGAGTTTCGACTTCCCAAGGCAATTGTCAAGGCAGAAGTTGATTACTTGAAACAATTGGGTGTCGAGTTTCAATTGAATGCATTTATTGGTCAATTATATTCCTTTGATGACCTTTTCAAAAAAGGCTACAAAGCCATTCTACTTGCTTCTGGGGCAGGACTTCCACGTTTTCTCCGTGTTCCTGGAGTGAACCTTGTTGGAAGCTACAGCAGCAATGAATTCTTGACACGAGTCAACCTCATGCGTGCCTATCAATTCCCTGTTTTTGATACACCAATTATTCGAGGGAAAGTCGTTGCAGTTATTGGTGGGGGGAACGCCGCTATGGACAGTGCCCGTACCGCTTTACGACTCGGAGCCACAAAGGTCTACATCGTTTATCGTCGGTCTGAAAATGAAATGCCTGTTCGCCGAGAAGAATACCATCACGCTCAGGAAGAAGGGGTTGAGTTCCAGTTCCTGACCCAGCCCATTGAATTACTGGGCGATGAGCAAGGGCGTGTTAAAGTGATGAAATGTCTTCGCAATTGCCTTGGCGAACCCGATGAGAGTGGGCGCTGTCGACCAGAACCCATTGAAGGATCAGAATTCGAAATTTCTGTCGATACAGTTATTTTTGCCATAGGCGCTAGTGCCAATCCTTCGGTGCCTAGTTGTACCCCGGGATTAGAGTGTGACCGATTGGGTGATGTCATTGTTGATCCTGAATCTCTTGAAACCTCCATCGCCCATGTGTGGGCGGCAGGCGACATCACTGGAGGCGAAGGCACCGTTATTGCCGCAGCAGGCGAAGGAAAAATTGCTGCACGGAATATTCATCAATATCTTCTATCCCTTTAACACCTCAAAACACGCTGTGTTTCAGTCGAAACATATTTATTGAGTTAATCAAGGTAAGCCGTTAAGCGTGCCTAAATTCTTGGCGCGTAATACAAAGCTCCAAAAGGGTGACCATCTAATGACAATCTACAACCGACCTGCCCAATGCCAGACTACGCCGACCTCCACTAGTTCGCAAGGTGATGACGATGGGGATGGCCAACGGCCGCTCACTAGAGCGTACTCTAATCTGGCGGGTCTACCGCGAAGCGATGCCCGTCTTACTCTTCACCGTCCTAGCGGAGCTATTTGCTGGCTTTCTTCTTTGGCAGCTTGATATTGCTACCCACAGCCTTATCGGTCTTTTCATACTCATTCCAGGTCTAATGCAATTACGGGGCAATATCTCAACTAGTCTCGCCCAACGCCTAGGCTCGGGTACTCATCTAGGCACAATTTCATGGAAACAAGGCCTAAACCAGCCACTTCGTGCCAACATCAAAGCCGCCTTTTACCTTGTTCTCATTATGTCTACAGCATTAGGAGTTGGCGCATGGCTCGTCTCAGTCTTTATACAAGGAATCGCTCCCCGAGACGGAATCCCTCTCAACTTATCCCACTTTCTCACAATCGCATTAGTCACCGCTCTGCTAGCAAGTGTATTTCAAGTAACTATTACTGTAACCGTCTCACTACTTGCCCATGCACGGGGTCTTGACCCTGACAACATCACCATTCCCCTTGTGGCTGCAATTGGTGACATCATTACCATCGCCTGTCTACTCATTGCCATCTCAGTGGCACTCATTGTATTTCCACTACCACCACTCCTATCCTGAGGTGAAGATAATGGTTGAATACACTGTCCGAAAAATCCTCACCGAAAGCCTCCCAGTCCTAGTGGTAGTTTTAGTCTTCGCCCTTGCGGCCGGACAATTCTTAGACAGTGCCATTGAAGGACTACGGATTATTTTTCCATTTATCCTCCTCATGGTGCCTGCTTTCATTGACATAACCGGGGACCTTGCAGGAGTGGTTGGTGCACGCGTCACAAGTCATCTCTACACAGGTGAACTCGACAAAGGCTTCCGACCATATCGCCTGCTCCTTAGTAATCTGCTTGCCATTCTCCTCGTCTCCGCAACTGCTTATGCTTTCCTGGGCCTATGCGTAATTGGAATAACGATTGGCTTTCAGACAATAACAGGTATACTGGTGATCCATTACTTTGGGTTTCCCCATTTATTCGGTGCTATAGTAGCTGCCGGAGTATTGGCCACACTTGTAACAAGCCTAATTGGCTTATTCACGGCGCGACTGGTCTACCGCTCTGGTCGTGACCCCGATAGCATTATTCCCCCACTCACCACCACCGTTGGTGATCTCTTAGGTATTGTTTTCATCGCTCTCGCCATACTTGGTGTAGGCACAATGATTGGTGTTATATAATTTATAAAAAGAAAGGGGGAGAGAAGGAGCAGTACGTCCCTTCTCTATAGGATTTATTCGAATCCAGATTCTGGCATCTCTTCCGCTTCAGGTTGAGGTTCGGATTCCGGTTTGGGTTTTCGGTGTTTTCCTTCAGCAAAGCTGACTATCTTCCACCCTGGCCACCGCTTCATTATGTAGATGTGAAGAAGCATAAACCAGAGTAGCCAAAGAACCCAACGAACAGGATTCTGCGTAGCAACCAGTGCGGTCTCGCCAATCAATATAGGTGCAATGAACCAGAACAGAATATACGCGACAATCGCAAAGAACACGATAGCTAAAGTGCGTAATAGGTTATTCACTGCAGGGTGGAATCGGGTGGGTTTGTTACTGAAGTAATAGGTCCAGATGACGATCATTAGTAAAATCCAGACAGCAATCTGCACTGATGTAGCGTGGTACTCAAACATGGTGCCTGATACATTAAGCCCAGGAAGCAATGTTGGTAGAATCAGATACGGCATGAGGTAGAGTGAGAATAGCGCACCAAGAACGATAGAGCCGATTAAAGCGCCAAGTCCTATCCATGGTTGCTTCCCAAGACGATTCCACGGACCATACTCATAGGTCATCAAGGTCAGTAGACCAAATACAATGATCCACTGTGTGAAGTTTAGTGAAATGTATGCCCCCCAATTAGTGACTCCGATGATGGGGTCGTAGAGAGCCCAGATTGGGACCGCAGTCCATATAGTCCAAGTCACTACGGAGGGTAAGGGTGGTACGGCGGTCAGAATCTGATAGGGCCAGTAGAGGATGAACCAGGCGATGGCCGTAATAATCGCGGCTACAGTGAAGACGGCAAATCCTCGTTTGACGGGCTTCAGTTCAGTGAAAGGCCAGAACATTCCGCCTGCGACCCAGATGGCTGCAAAGGAGAAACCACAAGATAGGATTGTTCCCATTGCACTAGCAGAGAGGAACACAATCATATCGGGATCTAGGAAGATGGGATCTGGCACGTTCATGAGTGCAAGTGGACTAAACATTGGAATCATAAAGGGTCCAACGATAAACCAGAAGAAGACGATGGCTAACGCTACGAGGAGGATATTGATGATGATTCCCCACATTGCATGACTGAAGATGTCTCTGAAGCGTCCGTAGGGATAATGATCAAACCAGATCTGCACAACAACAGCAAGGATTCCAAATCCGGCAATGACTGAGGCATACCAGGTATAGAGCCAGTTATGCACACCACTGAATTCAATTCGTGGATCGACTAATACCCACCAGATGATGAGGGCAATCAGTAGGATCAAAATGAGATTAACGAATCCGGAGACAACCCAGTTCCATCGGCGTTCTGTGACAACAGGACGCCATACTTGATTCTCTAAAGGTTGTTCATCTGACATAACGCAAACTTCCATTGAAGGTGTTGTGGGTTCTCTTTCGTACGCTTAAGATATATAAGCGTGAATAGAACACCCCAATTTACACCTCAACAATCTCTAAGAGGAGATTTTAATGCCTAAAGTCCAATTAGACGATGAACTCACGCTCTATTTTGAGGAAGCTGGACAAGGGTTTCCCCTATTACTCATTCATGGTTTGCTTAGCGACTTGACGAGTTGGAAATATCAAATTAAACCTTTTTCCACCCGATATCATGTAATTGCTGTTGATTTGAAGGGTTTCGGTAAATCCACAAAGCCTCAATATGAATATCGTGTTCACTCTCATGCAGACGATCTCCACGCTTTACTGAAACAGCTGAATATCTCCCAAACTCATGTTTGCGGACTCTCCATGGGGGGAATGGTTGCAGAAGTCCTCGCTATCAAGTATCCCCAACTTGTGAAAGGGTTGGTTCTCGCGGATTCCGCTGCAATGATTTCTAATGATGCTATAACCGAACGACTCACCTTAATCTCAGAGCATGACATGAACTGGTTTGGTAACTATGGTGTCAAGAAAATCTTGCGTCTGGCAGATAAGGAGGCAAAGGAGCATGTGCGAGAGATGATTCGTCGGGTCGATCGGACTGATTATCGATTAGCTATCATTTCCACAGCAGGATTTAACATCGCAGATGACTTGAAAAAAATCAAATCCCCGGTTCTCATTATTCAGGGTGAAAAAGATCAAACAGTGCCTATGTGGCATGCAGAGCAGCTGAAAAGCTGGATGCCATCCGCTGAATTCGTTGTCATGAAAGGTGCCTCCCATATGACACCGGTGGATAATCCAGAAGAATTCAACCAGCTTGTTCTGAACTTCCTCGCCAAAGTTGACGAAATGGGCTAACACTGAGCCACGCAAGGTGATGTGGGACTATCCATGATGAATGTTTCTCCCCCAGAGGATTGGACCTGGATAGGTGATTGGTTAGGACGACGTGCTTTGCTTTCATCTGACCGCGAAGCTTTACTGGACACAACAACGAATCGTCGCTATTCGTACTCAGAGCTTAACGAACGGGGGAATCAACTGGCACATCTTCTAGCCAAGGAGTGCGACATCGGCAAGGGTGACCGTGTGGCTTTCCTGCTGAATAATCGCCTTGAATGTATTGATGCCTTTGCTGCGTGTGGAAAACTTGGTGCCATTCTGGTACCTCTTAACGCTCGATTAGCCCCCATCGAACATCAGGAATACCTCACCAATATTGCACCTACAACACTCATCTATGAAGGAGCCTTCGATTCCACCATCGAAGTGTTTCACTCTAACACACCAACCCTCACTCACCTACTAGCAGTCGACAAATCACGCCTAACTCAAAGTCAGTCTTATTACACGCTCCTTAAAAAACAGGCACGGACATCGCCCCCTCGACCCACTATCCGATTCGAAGATCCGGCTTTTATTCTTCCCACTGGGGGAACTACTGGGTTACCCAAAGGCGCAGTTTTGTCCCATCGCCACATCTTCTGGAATGCCATCAACACCGTGGTGTGCTGGGGATTAGGCCCCACTGATATCTGCCCTATCATCTTCCCTTTATTCCATACCGGAGGCTGGAACGTATTACTCATTCCACTGTTCCATGTCGGAGCGCGTGTGCTTTTATGGCAGAAATTCGATGCCGTGGATACTCTTCGACGAATTGAGCAAGAGCGGTGTACAATCATCATTGGCGTCCCCACTATGTATCATATGATGATTAATTCGCCAGAGTTCGAAAAAACCGATTTCAGCTCAGTCCGGTTCTGGTTGAGTGGTGGTGCTCCATGTCCTCTGTCGATAATGGAGGCGTTTTGGGCTAGGGCGCAAGAATTTGCCATGGGGTATGGTCTGACCGAAGTGGGTCCCAATAATTTCTATATGCCTCCGGGGACATCGAAGGAGAAGCCGACATCCGTCGGATTACCCTTCTTCCATAACGAGGTACGCGTTGTTAACGACGCTTTGGAAGATGTTAAGCCTGGGGACGTTGGAGAACTCTTACTTAGAGGACCACATGCCTTCAGCGGCTACTGGAACAACCCGCAAGCAACCCAAGATGTCATCGAACCCAATGGCTGGATTCACACAGGAGATTTGGTTCGTCAAGACGAAGATGGGTTCTTCTATATCGCAGGTCGCAAAAAAGCCATGTACATTTCTGGCGGGGAAAACGTATTCCCAATCGAAATTGAAAGAGTCCTAGATGAGCACCCGGCGGTTGATCAGACTGCAGTCGTAGGAGTTCCGGATGAAAAATGGGGTGAAGTAGGTTGCGCTTTTGTTGTGTTAGAGAAGAATGCTGAAGTCACCGAGATGGAGCTCTTTGAGTTCATGCGGTCAAAACTTGCCCGCTATAAAGTGCCAAAAACAATTATATTCCTACCTGAATTGCCCCAAACCAGTGCTGGTAAGATAGATAAGCGAAAATTAGAGCAAGAAGCCCGGAGGAAATAATTGTACGGAGAGATACATCCTCACCTCAAGCATATCGTGTCAGGGTAAGTGTAGGACTTTGAGAAATCTTGGTGAGAAGTTTTTGAGTATCTGAACCGGTAAGCTTGGTTATTCCTGTTCGTCTTCTGGTGGGGGCCAATACCCCTGTAACTTGCGAAGGAGGACGATTTGACCTATATGATAGGCATTGTGTTGAAATTCAATGATAATGTTTCTACCAAGGGGTGTATTGTCAAAACCTTTGAGGAGCCGATCAATATCGTCCTTTTCTGTAATCTCTTTTAGCTTGATAAGATGATCAGTAAAACTCTCCACAAGTTCATTCCACGCTTTTTCAGTAAATACTGCACCTTCAGGTAACCAGTCTGTCCCTTGAATGGCTTTCCAATCAAACTCTTCACCCTGAACTGCTCGAAATGCCATATCATGCCAAAACACAATATGGTATAATTGATCCCAAATCGATCGTTCATTCTTGATTGGTTGTTGTTTTGCTTGCTCAGCGGTGAGTCCCCGAAGTGCTTTCAAGACATCATAATGGGCATATTTTCCGTAAAGAGCATCTGTAAATGCCTTGGTTAACCATGGATATTTTGTCATGTTGGAAACCTCAATTTTTAGGTAGGCATGGGATTATGTTAAACATAAAATAGACTTTTCCCTTCCTGCAAGTCATTTAACCAATATCCCCTTGCTCTTTGCCTAGAACTGAGGTCATATTCTTGCTTACCATTTATAATGAATGGTTCCGAGATGAAGATGGGCGAAAAGTGTTACTCCGAGGTATCAATCTTGGAGGCAGTTCCAAGGTCCCGTTTAAACCAAATGGTGCTACTCATCTGAAAACCGATTTTACTGACTATAATATCTCGTTTGTAGGTCGCCCCTTTCCACTCAAAGATGCAACAAATCATTTCTCACGTATCCAACATTGGGGGTTCAATGCTCTCCGGTTCATCGTGACCTGGGAATCAATCGAACACAACGGACCCAAAAACTACGACAAAGAGTATCTCGACTACATCGAAGAAGTGTTAAAAATCGCCGCAGAATTTCAGTTCTATATATTCATCGATCCTCATCAAGACCTCTGGAGTCGAGCTTCGGGTGGCGATGGTGCTCCTATCTGGACCTTTGAAAAAGTGGGGCTTGATATTACAAAATTTGATGAATCTGCTGCAGCATTTGTCATGCAACATCGATATGACCCAAATAATCCCGACGCATACCCCCCAATGGCGTGGTTACAAAATTATGGGCGCTTCGCTACTTGCACAATGTTTACACTCTTTTTCGGAGGTAATACCTTTGCGCCTAAATGCACAGTTCACGGTATTCCCGTTCAAAACTTCCTTCAAGATCACTATCTTAACGCCTTGAAGCAGGTGGCAAAGCGTGTTCGGGACAATCCCAATGTGATAGGTTTTGAAGCAATGAATGAACCCTGTCCAGGATGGATCGGTCAACGTGTGGATGGCGCATCAAAACTTATTTCCCGCGAATTGTTTTACGGAATTAATCCCTTCGACGCCATGGTAATGGCCTCAGGGTTTCCGCGTGAAATTCCTTATAGTCTTATCAAACGGTTTGCGGTGCGAGAGATTCGACGGGAAGTTCTGAATCCCAACGGGGTTTCATGTTGGCTTGATGGCTTCGAGGATATCTGGCGAGAACATGGGGTATGGGATGTTAACAAAGAAGGGTTTCCAGTCATTTTACACAACGATTATTTTCTGATTCAAAATGGAAGACATGTTGATTTCTTAGAGCAGTTCTTGTCACCGTTTATCTATCAATTTGCTGAGGGGATTCGTACGATTTGTCCAAATGCCATTATTGGAGTTGAACCGCCACCAGAGGCTGCGATGCGTGGAGAAGCCTTCCCTCAAAACCCACCAACCAATAGTGTGAACTCCAGTCACTGGTATGATGAAATTGCTGTAGGATTGAAACGATTTCGTGGATGGTTTAGTTTTGACACCACTCGGAATAAACTAGTGCTCGGAACCAAGAATGTACAAAAGATGTTTACCCAACAACTAGCGAAAATTAAAGCATTATCCCATGAAATTCATGGAGGGGTTCCCACAATTATCGGTGAGTTTGGTTTATCCTTTGATTTAAACAACCGTGAAGGCTTCAGGCACTGGAAAACAAACCCCAAAAAGGCGTGGAAGAAGCATGTCATGGCACTCTCAATGTATTACAATGCAATGGATGCAAATCTACTCCATTCTATGCTTTGGAATTATTCTGCTGATAATGACAATACATGGGGTGACCAATGGAATCAAGAAGATTTCTCAATCTTTAGCATCTCACAACAGATTGATCCTTTTGACATTAACAGTGGCGGTCGTGGTACTGCTGGATTTTGCCGTCCCCACATCGTAGCAATTGCTGGAACACCTTTGTCAATGGGTTTTTCGATAAAGCAGAAAGAGTTTCGCTTGGAGTTCGATGCTGATCCCAAAATCAAAGCACCATCTATCATTTATGTTCCAGCTTTTCATTATCCAGAAGGATTTCAAGTTGTGTTATCTGATTGGGAACATATTGATACTGGTGATGACCAACTTTTCGGTTTTCGAGTGCTGAAACCGGGACATCATTCATTGGTTATTCAACCCTTGGACTAATCAAACCTGATAGCACATAAAGCATAAGAGGAACTTTCAAGCCCAAGTGGTTCTATGGTGATTTTTCAATGTCGGAAGGAAAATGTCAGGAATGTGAATTAACCAATGATTTCAAGGGCTGTGCCCTGAAACACGTAACTACAGCACGGAAACTAATTGTCGAGGGAAATCTTGAAGGTGCGGAACACCAACTCAGTTGTTTGGAACGGCATCTTAAGCAAATGTGATATTCGGTTGTTTAGCCCCATTTGATACAGGTCGACGACCAGGTATATCCGATTCCAGCGGCCGCTAAGCACACGAGATCTCCAGTCTTTATTTTGCCTGTTTTTAATCCTTCTTCAATGGAGACAATGGCATCATTTTGTCCCATGTGTCCCCATTCTTCAAAATATGTCGTTTGATCCATGGTAAGTCCAAGTTCATTGAGGACATACGTGAAAGCAGATCGTTTCATATGGAGTAAAGCCAAGTAATCGATATCATTGATTGAGTATCCACTACGGTTGGTGGCGTCTTTGACCACGCGAATGAAGTTCTGCATGGAGAGTTTATCCAGTCGAGCTTTCATACTCGGTGGGTCAGGGACGTCTAAGTATTGGAGTCCCTTTTTGATGGCTTCACAACTAATGGGTAATTCAGTGCCCCCAGCAGGACAATAGACATCGTCTGCAAAGGCGCCATCAGTGATAATCGAGGTTTCAAGCACCTGATTGTGCGGGTAATCCCTTTGCAGGATGGCTGCCACTCCGCTTGCCGCGAGGCTGAACATAAACCGGCTTCTTTCATTCTTGTAATTAATCAGGTCACAATTCTGGTATCCGCTCGCTAGTAAAACGGTGCGAACATCTGGTTCCGTTGCCATCAACGCTTTTGTTAGCCGGATTCCCCCCATCAGGGTTGCACATCGAGCGCTGAGGTCCAAGGCCCAGGCTCTATTGGCACCTATCTCATAGGAGAGTTTGACACCCGCTACTTGCATCGGGCGTTCAATAAACGTCTCACCTGTCCAAAGAACGACATCGATGTCCTCGGTAGATATCTTTGGAGCCTTTTTCAAAGCAGTATTTGCTGCTCGGATCCCCATGCTGACTGGGCCATCTTCAGGACCACCCACTGTTTTACTTGTAAGTCCAAATTTCGTTTTGAGAATATCTTCAGGAATACCGGTTTCTTTCGAGATGAAAGCAGCTGTATGGCGGTATTTTGGGAGATAGACTCCAGTACTAACAAGTCCCATCTTTATCGCTGATTCAGGCATAATGACTCACCAGGCAAAGGAAAGCCATGGGTTTCAGGTTGCTTAGAAATCCTTTGTGCCTTAAAAACGTGATTAGCTTCCAAATTTAGATTATCTATTGGTTTGATTTTCAAACCGTTGCCGAGTATCCTCTTCGGTGGTTTGGATATCCTTCCGGATACTGCTGATAATAGGGATTGTTACAAGGGCACCAACGAAGAAGAAAAGGCAAATAATAACAAACGCAGGCGAATAGAATCCCGCGAAGAAAATAACTGCAATCGTCGGAACAAGTTGGGTTCCTATAGCTACCCCAATTACGTGAGCTAGCATATTCAGAGAGAGAGCCGTACTGCGAATTTCGGGAGGATTAACGTCCCCTGCACTAACATAAATCAGAGGGGTTATTCCAGCGTCAAAAAGAGTTCCCACAAAGATGATAAGAAAGAAGACAAAAGTTGCAGGATTGAGAAATAGGTCCCATATTGTTGAAGAAGGTGCAACTGTGAAGGGATACAGACTAGCAATGATGAGTATTGGGCCAGCAACTAGACAACAAACTAAGATGAGGTAGGCGCGTCCTCGTTTGTCTTTTTTGAAATAACGGTCTCCTAGTCGCCCAAAAACAGTTGTGCCAATAATTTGGCTAGCGAGGGCTAGGGTCATGAAAAGAGTAGCAACAAAAATACTAAGATTGTGATCCACGTTTAGCCATCGAACAGCCCATGCCCCAAAAGCGGCTGTTGGAATAATGGCAATTATCCCCACAACGATGAGCCAGATGTTAGATTTCTTAGACCACATACGCTGTAAATCTTTTTTATTTAGGGTATAGGTGTACACAACTCCTGTGTCTTGAAGGTCTAATAGACATTCTTCATATTGACCTCGTGGTGGTTCTCGGGTGAGAAATAGCAGGAATGCAGCTGAAAATCCAAATACTGTTAATATTAGAAAGGGTGTTTGCCAACCAAAGGTTTCAACAAGCAAGCCTGCAATAATAAATCCCAATCCATACCCTGCCCCCGCAGCAGTTCCAAGAATTCCAATTGTAGTCGAACGGTAATGAGCGGGAACACAGTCAATCGTCATTGAAAGGGAAAGGGGTCCTGCCGCTCCCACGCCAACAGCTGCTAGACAATAGAAGAGAAGCAATTGTAGGTATGTGATAGAGGGTAGGAGGATTGGAATGAACCAAAATAACCAGAAGAAGGTGCTGATGATAAGCAGATTTCGTCGAGTCGATCGATCTGCAAAATACGCCCATGGAATGGCGGCAAAACCCGAGATAAGAAGAAAGATTGTAACTATTAGGGCAATCCAGTCATCGGAAGGGACTCCTAGGGCGGAAACTAGAACACCTGTCATTGGTGGTAGAAGGGCGCTTGCTGCTGCAACAATAATTCCAAGAACAAAAAGAATTCCATACGTGACTCGATCGCGTCTACCCCATGGTTTAACAGGTGTTGCTGGAGTCGTAGTCTCCATGGTTGACCCTCTTGTGATTGGGCTAACCAAACGCTTACTCATTTAATGTGTTTCTATCATCTCACAGTCAGATTACGACACTGAGGACTTAATTGATGTGAAAGAATCTTAAGGAGATTCGCAATAGCCGGTTTCTAACAATTATTTTCTTGGTGTAGCTGATGGTGAACCAGCAAAATACCACTTTGCTCATTACGGGTGCAGCACATGGTATGGTTCATCTGTTAATGCTTGCACTTCCCTATATTACAACCAAGCTTCTTCTTGTAACTCCGATTACTCCGGGTTTGGAATGGTTAGTTGTCTTACTGCTTAATACACCTGCATACTTTGTGTTTGGTTTTGGAGCAATTCCAGCAGGTTTTCTTTGTGACCGTATTGGTCCACGTCTGGTAATCGCCATTGGATTAATGCTCTCGGTGTTTTCAGGGATTGCTTTGTTCTTTCTCTGGCCTTTGGGAATTGGTGTGATTGCATTCCTCTTTATGACCTATGCTTTCGGCGCTGGATTATATCATCCGGCAGGTACAACATGGGTTTCAAACACCTTTGAAAAAAATCGTGGAAAGGCTTTGGGCCGTCATGGTATTGGTGGCAGTATTGGCCAAATGATGGCTCCTCTGATTTCTGCATTGATTTTAAGCACAATCTTTTGGCAAGCAATTTTCCTCTTTCTTGCAGCAATTGGCATAATAATCGCAGTAATTACTCTACGTGTCAGAGTACAAACCTCCGAAATTCCTGCATGGACAAATGATGATAAAGAAAAGGGATTAGGTTTCTTTAGTGCAGCATCGGTTGGTGTGATGATTCTTGTCTCGTTCATCTTCGCTGCTCGAGGGATGCTCTACCGTGGGACTGTTACTGCTTTACCGGTCTATATTACCCTCGAGTTAGGTGCACTACTAGTCATTGCTGGGTTTATTGGAACGCTAGTTTATATTGGCGGAATGTTCGGTCAAGAAGTGGGTGGTCGGCTCACCGATCGGTATGGCTGGCGTAAAATTCTAATTATAATGACTTTACTTACAACTGTTTCATTGGTACTCTTAGCGGTGCCTTATTCACCAACTATCTTTGGGGATTCATTGTTAATCGCTGCCGTTATGATTTTTGGTTTTTCCTTTTTTGCAGCTCAGGCTGCAAATAATACCATGGTTGCCCACCTGTCTAGTCCTGGTAGCCGTGGTAAGGTCTTTGGTTGGAGCTTTTTCACTCGTTTTGGACTTGGTGCCTTTGGCATTCCAATTATCACCATTAGCTTCTTCATCTTCGGAACCTGGGTTGCTGGATTCTTCATTCTAGCACTCCTTGGGTTATTTGCTGCGTTCTTAGTTCCCTTTGTTCATCGACGTGATACGAACTCAATGGTTGAATGACTTCCTCTTTTCAGAAATTATTTAGCCATGAGTTAACCTGAAAACAATAGGAGACAAACGATGAAAGGTAACGGCAAGCCAATCATTGCAAACGACTTGGTGCGTAATTTCGGAGAGACGGTTGCAGTTGATCATTTATCCTTTGAAGTTCGTGCCGGTGAAATTTATGGGCTTCTCGGACCGAATGGCGCTGGAAAAACTACTACGGTCAAAATGGTCAGTGGATTACTCCCTCCAACTCTTGGGCAGGTGAAAGTATTTGGTTTTGATCCGATGGCACAGCCAATTGAAGTCAAGAATCGAATCGGATTAGTGCCTGAGGAACACATACTCTATGAGTCACTGACTCCCCGTGAATTCTTCAATTTCATTGCATCCATTCGTCAACTAGAACCGTCAGAGCTTATAACCCGTGTTCCATCACTTATCGATGCATTTGAATTCGAGGAATATTATGATAAACCAATAGCTGCGCTTAGTCATGGGAATCGACAAAAGGCTAGCATCATCGCTGCCATCATTCATGATCCTCCTCTGTTGGTTCTTGATGAACCCTTTAGTGGATTAGATGCCCGAACTGCTCGAGTGTTCAAAGACATTCTTAACATTCATTTGGAAAATGGTGGAGGCATTTTGTTTAGCAGCCACATTCTTGAAGTAGCTGAAAGCCTTTGTAACCGAATCGGAATCATCGACGATGGTAAAATGGTCGCTGAAGGCACCGTGGATGAGCTTCGCGAAATGGTCAAAGCCCATGGGTCACTTGAGGAAATTTTCCTCCGTGCTGTTCAACAAGATGCTGAAGTCGCTGAAACTGTCCAAGCACTTCGAAAAGCGTTAGCAAGAAATAACAATCGGTAATTTATTGGGTGGTCCAGGATTTTTGACTGATCTTCCAGAAGAGAAACAGAACATTGGTTGGCGTCAAGCTTGGAAAATTGCTGGAACGATTGCTTTTGAAGTTCAGTTTCGTTCCGCTATGTCAATGAGTTCCGGTGCAATGACTCAGTCTGTTGAGCGAACGATTGAAAAAGCAAGAAGTAATGCTCGAGTCAACAAAGTAATGGTTAGTATCTTCATTGCAATTTTAGCTGGTGTTTTTGGGATTATTGTCTGGGGGACTCTGAGCGGCCTTTATGGCACACCAGCTGAATATCAATGGATAACTGTCGCATTCACAATTTCTATTTTCTGCCTCGTTGGCTTTGCCTTTCTTGTTTTTTGGGGAATTATGGTTTCCACTTCTTTCATATCAACAAACGCGGCTAGCATCGGTCATTATCTCCCTGTATCTCGTATAGATACCGGAAAACTCGCCCTCTTAGCTTATATTCGCCTATTCGATGCCCAGATGATATCAATCATCTTTAGTTTTCCATTAGCTTATGGGGTGGTGATATACCTTGTTTCAGGACTCGTTTATTCTGCCATTCTTGCAACTCTCGCCTGCCTTACTGTGTACCTAATCACTGTCGGTATAGCAATCACCATAATGTTGCTTCTAGCTCTGTACTTTTACACTCGGATTCAGTCGAGTGGAGGTTCACGACTTGGGTCATTAGTGCGTTTTCTTTTCATCCTTCTATGGGCGTTTGCTATTCTCAGCTTTTCTCTATCCTTCCAACTTCTCAACTTCATCATTCCCCTCCTTGAGGGCTTCGCCATCATCCTTGCGCCTTTTTGGCATATCCTCTATTTTGGCTATCCTTTCTCAATGGGAACCTTTGTTGTGCTTATCACTGGAATCCCTGGTACTCCTGCCTACTGGTTAGACTTCATCGCCGTAATTGTATATGGTGCACTAGCTTTCATTGGAATTCGCTGGTCTCGAAACTTCCTACAGCAATTAGGTTCGGGAGGTGTAACTGCATCTACAACTAGCATTGTTCGTCCAGTGGATATGAAAGTGAGTCGTGTCGGAATTGCACTACTACGCAAAGATCTTCGGATTGCCTTTCGAACCCCCGGACAAGCCATGATGTTCTTCTTACCCGTTCTGATGATGCTTCCAATCTTTTTACAATTCATCTTAGATCTTGGTGTAGTACATGTCTCCGACATCATTTTTTTAATCACCATTCCCACAATCACCTTAGGCTTCTTCTCAATCTTCTTCCTCAGTGTCGAAGCCCGTGGAATGGCTTACACCATGACTCTCCCGCTCCCAACTGAACGTATTCTACGAGCAAAAGCCCAGCTAATTACTTTAATATCCCTCGCCATCCCCGTTTTCGTCCTCATCGCTTCTCTTTTCAAACCTTTCACTAATCCAATCTCATTCGCTATTGCCGCCTCAATGATTCCTGGGGTTTATGTGTCAGCATACATTTCCTTGGTCCTGTTTACACGTGTAGTTGGTGGTGGACGTCTAATTGGGTTTGAAATAGGACAACATATTGCTCAAATGATAATAGTTGGAATACTAAATACTATATTTGCCTTCATTCCCCTTGGGTGTTTTGCTCTGCTGTGGTCCATCATTTTCCTATCCGGATATCCTGTGCAGATTGCTCATCTTGTCGGTCTAGTTGGTTTATGGCTCGGAATTCTACTGAACTATCTCTTAGGCAAACTATTTGCTAGGTTCCTATTGATAAGCTAAGAAGACTCGGACGTTGTTGATTTTAGTCAATCATGAAGCACTATTTCAGTAGAAAGGATTAGTCCTGTGGTCTTGCAGCCCGGAATTTAATGGAAATCCTTGCAGCATTGGTTGCTCTTTTGGTCTTTTTTCTAACTAGCACTCATACACAAAAGAAATCGTAGGCAGTTTAACAGAGCTTTTCTAATACAACAAACAGACGGTCCATCGTTTTATATAGGGTCTTAAGCCCTCGCTTGTCAGCTGCAGCTCCTTCCGCCCGTTTGTCTTTTGACCAAATTGTAGCTCCAAGGTTGGCTCCAAAGGCTCCTCCGCCCGTTGAAAAAATATGGTTAATGATATAGAAATCATGGATGGTCCGTAAGGTCGGTTCTTGCCCTCCAACGCGATCTCCGCCAACAGCGATTCCAACACCAACTTTGCCTTCAAAGACTTGGGGCTTTTGAACTAATAAGGCTCGAGTACGATCGAAGAGCGTTTTCAATTGGCCACTGATGTTTCCCTGATAGACGGGGCTCGCAAAGACAAAAGCATCTGCCCATTCAAGGAGTTGATAAACTTCTTCCATATCATCTTTGAAAATGCATCCCTGCTTTTTTCGGATGCAGTGATCACAATGTATGCAGAAATTCAATTTTTTGTCCATGACTGAGAAATATTTGGTTTCCACTGAACCTTTGGCTTCCAAATATTTGAGGGCTTCTTGTACGACAAAATCCGTAGCAGCCTTTCGTGGACTTCCCGAAATTCCTAGGATACGATAGGGTTTTCCACTCATCAGGGTCACCATTACATTGAATGGGGTTCCGTTGTATATACCTTATCAATTATCAAGAAGCATACACGCACAGGACTAGGAAAAGAAATAACACAAAAAAGCGGGAAGCACTATCATACAATCTATTTCGGAGTGATGATGGATGCAGTTGAAGTTTGCTTGGGCGATTACTGGTGCAGGCGATTACATACGCGAATCGGTTGAAGTTATGCAAGAAATCGTATCTCAGTACAAGGCGCAGATTCTCGTCTTCTTAACTAAGGCTGGAATGCAAGTCATCAAATGGTACAAACTGCTCCCTGACCTAGAATCAATTTCTTCGCAGATACGCACCGAAGTTGATGCAAACACCCCTTTCATTGTAGGGGCGCTCCAAAAGCGCACGCATCAGTTCATCGCTGTGATGCCCGCAACGGCTAATACAGTAGCAAAACTTGCTTATGGCATCGCTGACACCCTTGTGACCAACGCGGTTGCTCAAGCCATGAAGACAGGTGTGCCAATTTATATTTACCCTGTTGACCAAAAACCGGGCACTGTAACCACTGTGCTACCCAGTGGAAAAAAGTTAGATTTAACGACACGGAAACTCGATTTAGAGAATGTCGAAAAGCTTCGAGCTATGGAAGGGATGATAATCTTGGAACATCCTTCCGAAATCAAAGATCATCTCCAGAAGTATCTGAAGTAGACGGTTTTCCTTCTTATTTGAGGAATCCAGCTTCTTTTAGGAGCTTTTGGGTATCTTCATGGATTTCTGTCAGCATGAGTGGAAGTTGAGTTTTGGAAAACCAATCGCCTTCTCCAACATCTGATGCAGGTTTAAATTGACCATGTTGAACCCGAGCAACAACGTCCAGATACAAGATATGTTCCTCAAGAGTCCCTGCAGCACCAAAGATAAGCCGTTCCATGGGTCGCACCCACTGTAATATTTTAATCTCTAACCCAGTTTCCTCACGGACCTCGCGTTGCACACCAACTTCGAGCGATTCACCAAATTCGAGACGACCACCGGGACAAATATATTTGCCCTGCCAAAAGCCACCTTTTTCGAGTACATGCTTCACTAATAGAACTCGATTTTTTTCATCAAGAATCACGGCACCTACACAGGGAACGATTTTGTTCTGCATATTACCACGCTCAGGTAGGAATTGGGATTCTATTGATTTAGTAAGAGAAATGCTTAAATTCATTTATGGCAGAACGCCACCTAACACCTAAATACTTAATGACTGTAAAATAATTACGAGGTCGTTTACGATGGGAAAAATCAAGATTGCTCTTGCTGGCATTGGCAACTGTGCCAGTAGCCTGGTTCAAGCCATCTATCATTACGGAAATCCCACAAAAGCAACGGAAAGTGCTGGACTTGCCCATCCCATGATCGGGAATTATGCTGTAAGTGATATCGAAATCGTCGCGGCGTTTGATGTCCACCAAGATAAAGTTGGAAAGGATCTCAGTGAAGCGATTTTCGCTCATCCGAACAATGCCCCGAAATTCACAGAAGTTCAAACCAAGAACGTTGTAGTTCAACGTGGACCCACGCTTGATGGAATTACTCCGGAACTTAGTGAACTTGTCAAAGAAAGTACGGCGAAACCAGTAGATATTCCAGGTGTGCTAAAAGAAAGTGGTACACACATGTTGGTTGGACTCCTTCCTAGTGGGGCTAGTGAAGCTACATACCATTATGCAGGCGCTGCGTTACAGGCGAAGTGTGCCTATATCAACACCTCTCCCGTCATGTTGGCTAGCGACCGGAAATGGGCTCAACGATTTCATGAAGAAACACTCTCGATTGTCGGAGACGATTTAATGAGTCAAGTAGGAGCTACAGCTCTTCACCGTGCTCTTCTTGATTTTTTGGTTAAACGTGGTGTACATATCAAGGAAAGCTATCAACTTGATGTGGGGGGAGCCACCGAATCCCTCGAATCCTTGACCCGGGCCAGGGACCAGAAACGCTCGATGAAAACCAATATTGTCTCCAAGGAAGTGCCTTATGAGGTTCCCATTACGGCAGGATCAACCGACTATGTGTACTTCCTAGGTAACCGTCGTGAAAGCTACTTCTATCTTCGCGGTCAATACATTGGAAATGCTGATTTCAAAATTGATCTTCGCTTAATTAGTGAAGACGCTCCAAACAGCACCTCGATTCTTCTAGATATAATTCGGGGAGTTCAGATTGGTATCGATCGGGGATTTACAGGACCCATTGACGCAGTGTGTTCCTATGGATTTAAAGCGCCACCTCATCCTTATCCGCTCTCACTAAGTGAAACGATATTTGAACATTTTATTCGCAGCACACGTCCCATCTAGGGCATTCTTCAGTCTAGCGTCTTTTATATTCCATGAGGGGAAACGCATACTCTATACCCAATTGTGGTTTGAGTGTGCCTATAATGCGAATTGGAATCGCTATGAGTCGTGACCGCCCCAACTGGCCCGTTCGACGACTAATTCGTGCCCTAGCTGCCCAGTCTTGTGAAAGTCTGACCTTCTGTTTGAAGAATCTCTCAGTGCACATGGATTCTGGGAAATCCCAATTTCTGCTTCCACGTCGACGACCGCTAGACGTGTCAGGAATTATTCTTCGAAGCATTGGTGGAGGTTCAACAGATCAAATTACTAGCCGGATTTCAGTACTTGAGGCAT
Organism: Promethearchaeota archaeon; assembly: GCA_048939625.1. Lineage (GTDB taxonomy): Archaea > Asgardarchaeota > Hermodarchaeia > Hermodarchaeales > Hermodarchaeaceae > Hermodarchaeum. The sequence continues at coordinate 79,309 of JBHLPH010000001.1, read as the reverse complement.
TGGAATTCTCCGGCATCCGTGTTTTTAACCGAGCTTATAGTCATCGACGTGCAAAAGATAAACTCGCCACACTAGTCTGGCTGGCACATAATGGTATTCCGATTCCTCGAACAACCGTTACAGAACGACTAGCTGTCGCGGTCGCAGCAACCAGACGATATGAAGACATCGTGTCTAAACCCCTGCGGGGTTCTCAGGGGCAAGGCATTTTCCGATTACAGGATCCTGATTTGGCATTCCGCATTTTCAAGATTCTACAAACCGAAAACCAAACTATGCTTATTCAAGAATTCATTGAAACTCCCGGTCGAGATATTCGGGTTTTTATTGTTGGAAAACGGGTCATTGGTGCCATGTACCGGTATGCGAAGCCCGGTGAGTGGAAAACCAATGTGTCACGGGGTGGCAAACCTCAGGCATGTCCACTTTCCTCTGAACTTGAAAAACTCGCCTTAAAGGCTGCAGACGCCTTGGAAATGGATTTTGCAGGTATTGATATCCTTGAGGATAACGATCAGTTAGTCGTTAGTGAAGTCAACGCGGCTCCCAACTGGAGTGGATTACAAAAAGCGACGGGCGTCGACGCTGCTGACGAAATTATCTCCTACATTCTCCAGGAGCTAAAGGGTTAAAGAAAAAGAAGCTGGGATGGCAGCAACAATAGGCTGCGCATCCCAAGAATCATTGAAGTTAATGGTCCTTAACAAGGCCAGATTGGTCCATCTGAGCGTGGGTCCATGTTGTTCCGCACCTTCATTTTTCGCTTGTAGGTAAGTTGTGTCTGGAACCGCGCGGAATTTGATTAGTTTAAAAGCGTTATGCCAAAAACCATTTTTCCCGATACTATTCTTACGCCGTGAAACCCCTTACTATGGCATTTAATCTTTGTTTCCGTATTCAGGTGAAACGAAATGAAATTCCAATGCAGATTGGAGAAAATTATTCAAGCAATATTCGATGTACCAAAAAAATCTATCAACAAGACGGATTTTGAAACCTTCAGGCTATTTCGAATTATGTTCTGCTGGATTTCATAGCAGGAAAGCGACGTCTTCTAGCTCTAGGGAGCGCACTCAGAAGGTTAGAAAAGTCATTCAGTTGTGGAGCTAGTCCCCATAGCGCTTAAAAAATGGTGAAATCACGCAAACAAGCTTGCTGGAGCGAGAACATGCGGACTCCAATTATAAAATCCAAAAGCAAAGGTTGATTTCACTAGCTCTGATAGAGTATGGAATCCAACGCATTTTGGGCGGCTCTATGGATTCGCATTTCTCGCTTCTTATAATTACTAAGAAGTGAACTAAATGATTTGGAAACTAGCCTCAAAATTGCTTCATCGAATAAGTGTGAAACCTTTTCTAAAAACACTGGAGGATCCTATAGCTGCCCAAGAAGACTCACTTAAGCGTTTACTGAACTATGCGGCAAATACGCATTATGGAAAAAAACATAGATTCAGTGATATTCGTGGTTTTGAGGACTTGGTGCAACGGATTCCAGTTAATCAATATGCTGATTTTGAACCTCTGATTCTACGTGAACTAGAAGGGAATTCAAATGTGCTATATCCCGAACCCATTGAAAATGTCATGGCTACCAGTGGCACAACAGGTGAACCAAAGCTTATCCCTTATACACATACGTGCAATAAGTCCTGTGCGAAGTTACGAATGCGGGTTTTCGCATTTGCTGATTATCTAAGGCCGTTTTTCCATGGAAAACTTCTAGTGATGGCCGCCCCGTCCGTCTATAAGCGTATAGGTAAGTGGGATGTGGGCTTTGTTTCAGGACATTTAGCAAAAAACGGAAACCCATTGCTTTCTCGAAAAATCGTACCCAAGGGAGAAGTGTTTGATTTACAGGATTGGGATCAAAAGTTCCGTGTTTCTATCCAACAAGGAGTTGAAACCCGCAATCTCACGGGGGCAGCAGGCATAACCTCCTTTGTCCTAGCGGTTCTCCGTCGAACGAAGTATGAATCCTATGGCTGGTTAAAGGATGAACCAACCCTCTCAAAAAACACACAGAGAGTTCTAGATAAAGCTGTTAATGATGATGGCAGTCTTGATTTACGGACTATCTGGCCTGAGTTATCCGTAATTGTCAGTGCAGGAGTTACCCGTGATCTTTATACTGCAACTATTCATGATCTAGTTGGTGATGTCCACATTCATGATTCCTATTCGGGTACAGAAGCCATGTATGGTCTACAAGTCTTCCAAGATTCCGATGGTGTGGCACCATTTGTGGATGATAATTTCTTCGAATTTGCTCCAGTTCAAGATGGACCACTAGCAGCAGATGTTGAAACAATTCCACTAAGTGATGTGAAAATCAATACGCCCTATCGTATCGTCATTAGCTCACCCACCAGTCTCTGGAGGTATGATGTTCATGATCTTGTTCAATTCACTTCACTGAATCCTTTAACCTTCAAATGTCTTGGAAAAAGCGAGAATGTGATGAACCTTAGCGGAGAGAAAGTTACAGAATGGGATGTCAGTTCCGCACTAACCGCCACGTGTGACGACCATGGAATTCAACTCCGAGAATACGTTGTTGCACCAGAAATCAATGCATCAGGAGCCTCCTATCACATTTTTGCCGAACTTTCCAATCGGCCAGAGGATCTTAAAAAATTCACTCAAGAATTTGATGACGCTCTACAAAACACAAATAACTTATACCAACATGTGCGACACGCAGGAACCTTACAGCTCCCTTCAATCCATGTTTTAGCTCCAGGAAGCTTCGATCAATATCAACAGCATTGTTTGCAGAACGGCGTTTCAATAGCTGGGCAAACCAAGATTCGGCGAATTATAAAATTTGAAGAAGTAACTACTAACCTGCTACCCACAGTGACACAGCTAATTGCCTAGCGTAGCTTTTGTTGGCTCTTCAATTTGGCTAGCGAATTCGAAATTGGAGACTCTTCGGTTAGGTTGGTGTGGGTGAAGTTGAAGCAACTTGGCTTTGTTTCGCCCATCCTGGTTTGACAAGGAAACTAGTTGCCAAAATGGTATATCCAAGAAGGTCAACAAGTTCAGTAACCCAAACTAGGTAAACGAGACCAATTACTTGAAGAACTGCTTTAATCACCTGTGCGGTCATAAGGATAATGACTCCCAAGACTAGGACCAGGCTGTGGACATCAGGGAGCCGACGAAGCCGCCATGCCCAAAGAAAGGTGATGATGAACACAATCATGATAATTGGTAGGAACGCAATGGCAAACAATTGTGCTAACTCCATTGTTGGGGCAAGTGCAATTGCTGTGAAGAAGGTAATTGCAAAGATGGCCATTAAGATCCAACCAATGCGCATATTCTCAGCAAGCCAAATGCGTATGATAATGAACAGAATCATGAGCATTGAGACACCGGTAATTGATGCACGAAGTTTGAAGAGTTCAAGGGTAAAAACAGCGAGACCTGAATGAACAATTATCTCCATGCATTCACCAAAAGCGATGAACGAAATTGCTAACGCGATTAAGAAAGGAAAATCAGTATAGAATCGACGTTCTGCCTTCCCCCATTTCCAAAATAATAGTGCTGCGAGTAAAAACAGAACAGTGACCTTAAAGATTTCAATTATCCAAAGAGGATCCGGAGAGGGAAACTGCATAGGGTTTCTCACCAGGGGATGGTGGGGTATCAGTAATTCGTTTACTCTTTTAAGCATTTAAACTCCAAATATCTTGATGGATTGCTGGCTGTCCAATATTAGATCAAAATAGTTAGCGTTCACACTAAATCAGAGGCGACTCGGCTTTGGTTTCAATTAGGGATTTGTGACCTACGATTTATGTTGGCTAGTCTTCTTCTTGGATAATTCCGGCTTTCAGAGATAGTTCGTAGATGAATTCGTTTGTTTCTGAAGGAGCTCGAAGTAACGTTTGGTGGATATTAGCGAAATATTGGTGAATTTGATCAAATTGGTTCAGGAACCTTGGATGTGGGCTCACGATTCCAACTAGGCGGTCAAACTCTTGTAATCGGTTTCGTACATACTCGATGAGGTTGTTAAGTCCCCCCCATGTAAGATAATTAGTCTGGCCCAAGGTGATTATCGCTCTTGCAGTATCGATTAGGAGAAAAGAAAGCGCCCAGGGTTCTTCTGCGGCCTCGAGGTAAGCTGGGAGTGGCAGCTCATAGAGTAGGGTTGTGTGCTGATATGACACACCATTAGTGTATCCCCTTTCAATGAGGAGTTGATCGGCAAGATACGCCCTTAGGCGCAAAATTACTTCAAGAGTTAAAGAATAAATCGTGGGATCACTATCAGTGGGATCATGAGGGATTCGAGGGTTAAGAATGGATATTGGCGAAAGGCGTATAGGATGGCATTCGAGATATGGGGGGAGCACCATTTCTGGTGTGTTGATAGGCATGTAATAGGGGTAATCTTCTTCTGTGTGGGCAAAATGCTGAGCATATCCTAATGGAATGAGGTATTCGATATTGTGGCGGCTTTGGGGTTGTAATGGGTCTGCGACCAGAACACAGGTATCTCGGTTGGACCATAATGGCATCCAAGCCATATGAGGCCAGAGGGGGGGTTCTTCATCCTCTGAGGGCATAGAGATAATGCGCAGTCGCATATCGTTACAAAATGCATCTTGAACACGTTTGATGGCTGCCCTGTACTGTAGGGTAACCTCTCGATAACCTGTAGTCATGAGCATTTGATCCAAGGCTTCATCTCGAAGACCATATCCTTCGCTCAGCCCTTCCAAGGGTAATAGGGTGTTTGGTTCCATGGTTATCACGGGGGTGCGCGGAATTTAGTTTTTTTATATAGCTTACGGAGGCTAATCGAAAACTAATTTGAACCAAATTGTGATTATTCCCATTCTTTTAGGATGAGCGAGGTCTCCATATCCGCGACGCCTTTTACTTCTTCGATTTTTCGGAGTGTCTTCACTCGGGTGCTGCTTAACGTACGTATTTCAATCCTAATTAGGTAGTCCCAAGGACCTGATACTGCTGAGACGCGGCGAACTCCGTGAATATGCCGTAAAGCATCCATGATGTCGCCTGTGCCAGGTCTTAGTTTCACAAACACATATCCGCGTAGAGTGGCGCTTGATAAAGCGATGATTCCAGCTACAACAAAAATTGTGCCGGTGAGTTTGAGCATCCAAGACAAGAAATCGGTCGCTGGGGGATTGAATATTCCTGGCAACAGAAAAGCGCCAACCATTGTTAATGGGATACCCAAGATTATAGCTATCGATCCAATGCTTTGGACGACTGACATTTTTCCTCTTCCTAACGCTTGTAGGTATGCAACGAGTGAAAAAAACGTTAGAGAGACTGGTAATAATAACCAGCCCCAAATTAATGGTAGAAGGACAATGAGTAATGTGATAACATCTGGTGTTATGAAGGGAATCATGAATACTGTCATGATGGTGTTTAGAAACAGTAGGATCCATAACCGTAAATTTAGCGAGTCTGTGGTTGTGTTCGGTCGAATTTCCGCACGTTTCGCCCGACTTTGAAAGAATATACTGAACGCAATTCCACCTGCCCATACCGTTATCACGAACAACAACAAATAGGGATTAAAAATTCCTACTGGGGTAATCCCGACCAAGATGACTCCAAAAGTGATGGCAAGGATTGAGAGAGCTTCAATGGAGCTAGGCCAATCCCGAATCAGGATTAAGTCACCAATCATGAGGTAGATTAGCGATAATCGTGAGAAGGGAATCACTGCTGAGACATCCGAACTTTGACCTGCAACATAGTAATAGGCGAAAGTGGCGATGCCAGAAAATAGTCCCGCCAGGATAATGTCGCGAATAATCTTCCGAGACGGGAAGGTAATGTGGGCAAAGGACCGATCAATTATGGTGCCCACGCTTCGACGTCTGGCACGATTAGTGGGAATACTAAGAATGAGGAGTAAAATAACGGTAAACAATAACGCAAGCCACTGTTCTGAAAGAGCAAATGTTACAGATGCATAAATACTGGGAAGGAAAGGGTGGAAAAAAACTCGGTAAATAAAGACGTCGAAGAAGACGGAGAACGCATACAATACGCCCGATATGAGGGCAAGGAAATAGAAGACGGTTTTCGCTTGTCGGGCGCCGATGAGTTGTTCCATCGCTGCTCGCAAGCTCGTTCCCCCCGCTTCTCTATCTCAACCTTTCTCTAGAATTCCTTTTCAACAACTGCTGTAGTGACGCTTTCCAAGCCTTGGATTTTGCCAATATGATTGACTGTAAGATTATACAAGGCTTCAAGGTTGGGTAAGTTAAGGCGCGCAACGACATCATATTCTCCTGTTGTAACCGTAATACTGGTCGCTTCCTTCAATCCCCGCAAAGATTCCACAACGTTTTGGATGTGTCCCATAAACACTTTGCACAAGATATAAACTGAAACTGACATTGAGTGTAACCTTCCTTTCTGGTCTCTGATGCCTTCACCCGACACACTGTGATTAAAGGTTTTCTTCTCTTCCCTGCTCCTAGGCATTTGAAGGAACTATAATTCAACGATTTCAAAATATGATGATATTTCATGCACCAACTATATCCTAACAAGTTGCTCAGTCATTACTTCTATGTTCATACAATAATTAATAAAATCATCAAGGGCATAGCGTTCACTTCCAACACAATGCTTTGCTTTGACTTGAGCTGAATGGATTGCTAATAGAAGTGATTCGCGCAGAGCCATTTTCACCGGCATTCCTGATGCAATATACTGGGAAATCAGTTCTAACAATCCCTTCGCTAAAGGCAATGCTGGCCCTCTGGCTTGTACTGCGACTCGCCCCAAAACGGAATAAATCAGCCAATGAGATTTTGTCATTCCTTTAACCTCCGAATTCTCAATTCTAGGGATAAAGACTACTTAAACCACACACCACATAGGCGGGGTCTTTCGAAAACAACTATCATCGAGTTTCTGTGTTCAGCTCTACGGAATCTTTACTGAACGGAATTCTTCGATCAGCAGAGCTTGCATTGCCGTTTTTCGAGTATCTTCGAATTTTAAAAACTGTAGTCTTTATCATAAAATTTTGGATCAGTTATTACAAGGAGGGCTAGCTTGTTCAGATTTCACGAGATATTTCTGAACATACTCGCAAATTTGTAGTTTCTGAACCTGCCAGTAAGCAATCTGTAAGCAGTCTATAACCGGTCAGTGAAAATTACGTTCTTAAAAGGAAGCGGCTTTGTTTTTAGCAACTTGATGAAGTGCTACACCTGTAGTTTTTCCGAATGGTGCTACTAATAGAAATCCTTAAAAATTCTTCAAATGCCGCGCGCAACCGTTATGACCCAAGTTGAAGCGAACCAAGTTAACCATGATTCTGAACTGCTTGTGAATACTCTCTGTCAGCACGAGTTCGTAGTCTTGCCGACAAGAGGAAATGGCTCCTACATTGCTGTTCGAACATATCAAAATCATGGTGCTGTTTGCTGCGATATCCTTGTCTTTCGGTTAGTCAAAGAAACTGGTATAGCGCTTAGAAGAGAGGTTACTCTTCTTATACAAACGTTAAAACATCTCCAAAGTCAACTTCCTGATAGTCCACACCACTTAAATTCCAACTTTCAAAGCCATGCCATCAGCTTTCTTGGTAAAAAGGCCCATGTCCTCACATACAGCACAACACAACCTCTTTATTGCCAAATGGTTCCACTAATCCTCTATCAAACCGATGACTTTCTATCATCCATTAGAGACCATGTTACAGCCTATCCAGCCCAAGTGATGCATACCAACAATCTTGACGAATTTCTAACCCAAAATCTTCCCCAACGAACTTTTTCCTCAGACACCCAAAGCCCAAATGTTCAGGAGCTTAAGAAATCCTATCAAAAGCTTGGTCTTTCCTTGATTATGTTCCCACTATTTCTCGGGCTTTCTGGAATCCTAGCTAGTCTTGGCCTTTTTCCAATCGCTTTAATAACACTGACTCTGGGAATTGTGGGACCCATTATTCTCCTTCATCGAGCAACGAAATTATTCGAGCATTTTCGAATTAAAAATATGATTCCCGTCCAAGCTGCTCAACCCCTTGAAACCTCAACTCTCCAAAATCACCAGGATGAAATTCAGTCTGAAACACTACCTTCTCTCGTGCCTTCTTCTTCACCCACGTCTACCCCTGATAAGGCAAATACTGAATTGGCTATATTCCCACCGCATCGACGTCGGAAGCAAAAATCGGAGGTTTTCAATAAATAGGGTGAGAAGATGCAAGCAACTTTTGATCTCTTTGTCTTGGCAATGTTATTTGAAGCAATGGTCTATATTCCCCTTTTTCTCACCGCTAGCTTGGCTCTGATGAAATTCATCGATATTCTAAGCTGTCGTCTTGGGACCCTTATCCGCTACCTCGCATTTCCCGGTATTGTGCTTCATGAAATTTGTCATGATCTTCTCTGCCGCCTAACCGGTATTCCTATTCTCGAACATCGTATATTTCTTGGAAAACACGAAGGAGTTGTAGGGGGTGTCATCGTTGATGTAGATAAGATTCAGACTTTTACAAGCAGTATTCTTGTGGCTTTTGCTCCCTTTTTCATACTCGCGTTTGGTTTGTATCTGTTAATTTCCTCCTGGCATGTCCTCCCTATGCATCAAGGGCTGGTTATCTATTTCGCCTTCTGTTTCTTTATTGGTCTATCACCTAGTAAAGCAGATGTCCAACTTGTCATCTCTGTTGCAAAGAATCGACCTAGTCAAACATTTCTGGAACTACTGCTACTTTCCCTTCCTCTTATCGCCGGCTGCTTATACCTGATATATAACTCACTAACCGGCGCAACGTTTTCAATCATCCTTCTTGGTGCTTTAATTATCGGTAGTAGTGTTTTAGCCCTGATATTATGGCAGCTTCTCAAACCACACCGAAATTCCTAAAAAACAACAAAAATCCACCACACCCTGAACATTGGCAGTGTTCTCACGTGATACATCATGCTTAGTGAAATGAAAAGGCTCCGACCTAAAAGGAAATCCCAACTGCTTTCAATCCTTTTCATCTCTTTATTGGTATTAATTAGTACACTCCTTCCCATTGCAGTTTCGGATTCCATAGAAACAAACAATAAACAAATGAGCCAGAATCAAATACGAAATTATCATCTCGTGGTTAAATCCTGTTATGGCAATCTCTCAAACTCCTATCGGGGTATTGTAGAACTTGTTCTGAATTCAACGGATGATCATTACTACCTCGGTTCATTAACTTGGAACCTTACATGGGATGAAGGAACCACTTGGACTACGAATTACGCCTCCTACACCTACAGTTGGAATCGCAGCTACGTGTTTGCAGGTCTCACCCTTTACACTGCTTGGTGGATCCTTCCTGGGCCTCAGTTAGGCGATCAGATTCGCATTGACGGCGATGCTCCTGCAACTAATAATTTTCTTCGCATAGCACCCTTTACGGTAACCGACTTGGTTTCACTCTATGTCAAAGAAGCCCCTTGTTTGTGCTGGCAACTCACCTATTTCTCAAACCAACCACAGTATGAAATCTATTACTACGAATTTCATACTGGTATTCTTATCAGTGCTACATCAATCCTAGTCGAAAACTCCCAACCGGTTCATGAAGTCTATTTAGCGCTCTCCTCGTCATATCCCGCCTTTCCTCAAATCCATATTCTCTTTCATTATTGGATAAACTATCAATCATTTATCATAGCCTTTCTTGGAGCCACATTAGTAACGCTTCTCCTCTATTATCTAATCCAACATCTCCTTCCAACACATAGAAAACACCCAATTTCCACCCAATGAGCCAAAATGCTTAAAAACGAACCAAAAACCCCGCTGCGCCAACCATTCACAAGAGCTTACAACTTATGTCCCGTTACAAATACTGTTTGCGTCATATTATTTTCCTTTGTCTTTTTCTTCTTCCTCTTCTTAGTGGTCACCCTCTAACTCTCTTCGAAGAAGCAGAGACTAGATTGGGGGCATTATCACCTCCCAACGAAATTCAAGCATACCAACAACCCCTTACAACCTCTTCTTCATATTCTCCTTATTCAGCAATACCCTTCAGAGAACTACCAGCACCGGAGAACGCACAATCCCTCCTCACTTTCGGTAATCTCATGCTTATCTATGGTGATTATGTAAATGAATCCCATCAGGAACCAGTAGAGGTTTGGGTCACTTTCTTTCAAAACCTAGGCTTCAATACCACTATCTCGCACATTAATAACCTAACCTATACCTCAGGAAATGATCTAATCATCGTTACACCGAGTGTAGGGACAAGTGATGCATCATTCGGCGTTAGCCAGAATGCAGCGGAAATTCTTAGTAATTATTCCCAACCACTTTTACTTCTCGGATATGGTCATGAAGTGCTAGATCGCCTTTATGGTTTTAATCCAGTGACCCACTTCATTCCCTCTGTTGAACGATATCTTTGGTCACCCCTTAATAGCTCTCAGATTTTCTCTCTTCCCCATAACATTCCACTAAGCAGTGGACGGTATGGGCTCTATTCACAACTAGTCCATTACGATGCCTATCGTAAAACAGCATTACCTGATAAAGCGGAAATTTTAGGAACAAACTTTGATGGGTCTGGTGTTCAGCTCCTTTGGTTCCGCAAACTCGTTAATACTCCCTTCATTTACTATTGGGGAATCAATCAAGTAGAAAACCTGAATATTCATGGCAAGCAGTTTTGTGAAAATCTCATACACTGGTTAATCCGTCCAACCCTTCAACAACGGCTCGGAAACACGCTTTCCAATTGGCAATTACCCTCGAATGTAACCGAAGGATACTGGAAGATCCAAGGTGCTGGTGGGTTTGGGTATCCGCTTGAGCCATCGCTTCGCTTCTCGTATTATGTGACCAACTTGGTTGAATCCTTTGATTTAGCTGTGAACATCTCCAGTTTTGCATCATGGCTAAATACCTGTTATAATCCTCTTCTCGGTTTCTTTGAAGATTTAGCAAGTTCACAGCTCAACGATCGTTGCATGACCACAGCCATGGGTGTTCTCATGGCTAAGGATTTGAATATCCTTGACCAATTTAACCAGACCCAAATCAGCGCGTATCTAGCTTCATGTCAAGATGCTATTTCAGGAGGCTTCTTCACTGAAATCGACGCACAACAGACCACCCTAGCCGCGACCAGTTTTGCGCTAGAAAGCCTATCAGCTCTTGACCAACTTAGTGCCATTGATGTTCAGGCTGCACTCGACTTTGTGGTTGCCTGTCAAGAGCTTAATCCCCTAGATTCTGAATACGGTGGCTTCTATTCCTCAGCGAGTGGTAGCTTCAGCGCAAGCCTGATTGACACTCTGCATGCACTCAAGGCTCTTGTTCAACTTGAAGCACTAGATGCCATCAATCAAACGGCGCTTCTTCTTTTCCTTGCTAACTGTGAGGAACCAATAGGAAGCAGTGTCTTCGATACAAAATATTCCATGGACTCAGATGAGTGGATACTTGGCACTTCTTGTGCTCTCCAAATCCTTTCTATTCTTGGTAAATTACCCATATACAATTCGAGTGCTAGTCGCACCTATATTCTAACAAATCAATTTCCTAACGGAGGATGGGGACGGGGTGATTTGCTTCATGATTTTCACAATTCACCCGATGAAACTTGGTACGGTGCCCAAGCGCTAGCCTTGACTGGCGGATTAGGCACTACTGAACCTACTCTACTCGAATATCTAACTCATTGTTTAACGGGCTGGGGTGGGGCAACTGAACCGGTTATTTTTGGTGATTTTTTATCAAGCGTTGATATAATCCTAATTTTATGGCAGGTTGACGGGTTGAACTTTTTGAACCTTTCAGCCTTTCTGAGCTATCTGGATAATTGTTGGTCCACAAGTCGCAGCTCTTTTGTAGCCCATCAACTTCCATCTTCTATAGGAATCGACACGGATAGTCCAACGCCTGATCGTATCGTCTTGGAAACGGGTACCTTCGGACCGCTCTATCACTATGGGTATAGCCAATTGATGGCAAAACTAGGGCTAAATTATGAACCTTGGACAACACGAGCCTTTCATATTCGACAAGAAATCGAAGCCTGCCAAACAACAGCTTCAGAATATACAGGAATGTTGGGAATTCATCATCTCTATGTTGGTCACGAAAGTGATCTAACTTTCCGTTTCGATACAACCTGCTGGAATTTATTAGCCCATCAAGGGCTAGGTGGACTACCCACAGACCTGAATAATGCATCAGCAATACTTGCCTACCTAACCAGCTGCTTACAAGATAATGCAACTCATCAATATTTCCAAGACCTAGCCCATCCGATTTTTCTGCCTGCTCAATGGCGAGCTGCTGATGAGTATCTCGCTGAAACCTGGCTTGGGCTACGCGCTTATGCCTATCTGAATCCTTCCCTTTCGGGTCTCAATGGAGATAAACTAGCGATGTTCGCTAAGCAGTACATCCACGGGAATGCATCTTTGATTAGCGTCTATTATGCCACCGAAATCTTGTATTTCCTGGTTGAAATGGGACTCAATCCTAATGCCTTCCAAGGTCCTGATTGGTCAATCATTCATAACCGGCTTCTCGCCGCCTTTTCCTATGAAGGATTAGTCACAGAACCACTTCTTCCTAAAGGCAAATGGATCCCATACCTGATCAGCTTAGGGCTCGAACTAGTTCAACGCATGAATCTTCTCTCTTATCTGGATGTTAGCCCAATCCTACATCTCACGCAAATCTCGTCTCCTCTTGGCACTGTTGCTCTTGGTGACCCTTTCGCTCTATCAGCAACAGTAATCGAAACAAGATGGGGACAACTGCCGGAAAAAATTCAAATCCAAACCCTCCTCTTCAACACCACCTTTCTCAGTTCTTGTGGGATTAATCCTCCTGGCTCATTCATGCTTCAAGAGCTCATTCCAGTCAATCTAAACGCCCTAGGTCCTCAGAACCTCACACTTCTCGCCTTTTCCCCCGGCTCAATTCCTGCTTATTCGATTACATCAAGTTTCTGTACAGGATGGGGTGTTCTTTCCCTCAATACTACCTTTGTGCCTGGAACCTTGGTTCCCCGAAGCATTCCGCTCAATGTCACGATCAATGTTGGACTCGCAGGCGCGAGTTTGCCCCAATACCCCATTGCAAATGGAGAAGTTGTACTGACATTATTAACAACATCAGTAACCTATACTGCAAGCTATGCCGGTTCGAGCCAGTATCACGTATCCATTCCAACACAAAATCTTGAACCTACCAGCCACATTCTCCACGTCAATGCCAGTGTACCTTACTGTAATTTCCACACTAAGACAACTCAAATTATGGTAATAGTGTTTGATACCACATTACTCGTAGAGAATATCCTGCCAGAAACTCCAGTTCTGTTTGATCCTGTGGCCATAGAAATTAGTCTCAATAATGAAAGTGGCACGAAGCTCACAGGCTTTAGGGTCACTTTTAACTTTACTCGGCCAGGTGATTCCATTCCCTATCATTCTGACAGCTTAACCACAAATCAAACCGGTCTTGCACTGGGCTCCTGGACACCTGACAAAGTAGGACAATGGCAAATTAGTGTAAAATTTGCTGAGTGCGAAATGTATAATGCCTCTCAGACAACCACAATGATTCAAGTTAGTCGTCGTCCCCTTGCATGTACTATCAACATATTACCCTCCTCCACATTTTTCATCGGCAACCAAACCAATTTTCAAATCAAGGTCTCAGATGCTCTCAATGGATCTCTCCTACCCAATCTACTAGTGGGTCTCTACGAAGGTGAAGTCCTCTTAGTAACAGCTTCAACCGATATGTGGGGTGAAGCTAATTGCCAATGGATCGCAGGTGGTTCTCTCGGATACCGGGACTTACACCTTATGATCACTGAAACCAGTACACATGACTCCTGGGTATCCTCATCACTCCAAGTTCTCCTTCGGGATACCACCTCCCTTTCCGTCTCAAGCAACTCAACATCTGTCTATGCCGGCGACACTATCTTCATCGAACTCACTATCACCACAGGTATGTCTCTCACTCCCAATGGCACTGCCGCTCTTTACTGGGATGGAGTATTGCGACAGCATGTCACCATCTCTAACGGTTATGGTGAAATCACACTCACAACACAGTATACTGAAATCACCGGTGAGCATCTAATCATTGTCCTCTTCGGGCAACTGGACGCTCCGGATATCTATCATGAAAGCCAGGCAACATTACTCATAACATTACAAGGAGTTATACTACCAACACTCAAACTCACAGTTACCCCCCTAGAGATAGAAGATATTCTTTTGCAGCCAACTCTCCAAATAGAAGTTCAATTGTCTTATACTAACGAAACTCTTTCTTTAGGTCTTGTAGCCAATCTAACCGTGCAATTACTTAGTCAAGATACCACCCTCCTCGACACTTTTATAATCAAAACAGATTCCATGGGCATCGGTCAACTAACAATAATGACACCCCAACCTGGAATCTACACTATCACGGTTCGCTTCGAAGGACAACGTGGATTTGTTCCTTGTCAGGCGACAACCCCCTTATTAGTTCGAAATCCCCTGAACCGTATCGGAGGCGTTGATACTTCCCTTCTCATTTGGTCCCTCATCGTAATGATATTCGGAGTAATAATAGGTGCTTTCTTATTCATACGTCAGCAGAAGCGGCTTAATGACTTCTTAAGCCGCATTCGTCCTTCTCAGAAAACCATACTTGAGTCATCTCATGAATTACTCCAATTTCTTACTAATCAACCCGGTGAAACGAGCTCCACTGATTCACTGGATGATGATTAAAATGTCCAAACAGTACAAAGTAATCCAATGCCCCCATTGTTTAGAATACGCCTACATCCCAGATATAGTACCCAGTAACTTCTGCCCGCGATGTAAAGTAAAAATCGCGCTTCACGAATTACACGGAACTTTAGTCATTAGTGCCAAAGAAGCAAAAAAGCAGATTCAACAAAAACAATACGTCTTTCAAGGAATAATACCCCAGGGAACAGATCTTCGTCCAACAAAGCAAATTCTCCAGCTTCTTCGCTCCCATTACTTAGATACTCCAAAATGGTTACCCGTCCAAGAGGTATTTCGACGTTCAATTGAAGCTGGGCTCATTCCAAAAGAAGTGCAAGAGGCAATTAAAACCCTCCATGCTGAAGGCTTTCTAGAGAAAAGGGAAGATACCATCCGTATCATCCCACTCACTTAATTTTTCTGAACAAAACTGATACTTCTCCTCTAGTCTATCTAAGCAAAAAACCAGCTCATACATATTTAAACATCGGATTTTTTCGCCAAGATTCTCTCCTGTAGCCCGAGTAACATTGCTCACCATAACGCATATAAACGAACCAAATTTCGCCAGGGTAGCGAAGAACCCATGAGGCGAGTCACAGTTCTTTCGCTGGTATTCATTTGTCTGCTGCTTAGTAGTATCACCTCAATGCTACCTTTCACAGAACCGTGTTTTTCTGTGTCTCTTACAACCCCTAATGCTTGGTCACAAGTCGCGGCTCTGCCCTCTCTGAATTCCTGCTCTGTTTCTCCACCCGTATTGTCCCCTCCATCCGTCGCTTATCTGACCAATAGTTCAAGTCTAGCCTACTGGCAACGAGAAATGGCCACTTGCGTAAATTCGACACGTCTAATGGGTCTTCTCACTTTCCTTGCTGGATATAATAGTAGACATCCCTTCCATCCGGATGCAAATGCTTCAATTGATTTTATTGCATCATATCTAATGTCGATTGGAACTTCATTCGTTAGTGACTGGTTTTGCATCCCTAAAGCCACATGGACAGGAACTACATTCATCTACCAGAATTTCTGGACACGGAATCTCTATGTTACTCCCTGGAGCATTAATACCTCGGCCTCCACAATAATAATCACTTGTCACCTCGATTCTGCCCGGTATGACTTGCTAGGTCTATCAACCACCATCGCTCATGGGGCTAATGATAATGCTGCTGGGATTGCAACCCTACTTGAAGCCTTACATATCCTTGTTGCCTGCCCTGGATCCTTCAATAAGTGGAATGTGTTATTTGCATTTTTAGGGGGTGAAGAAGGAAACGGGACCCAATCCTTATGGGGCTCAAACCAACTCCTCTCTCATGGTCTTCTCACGCTAGGCATCAACCCATCAACAGCATTTATCTTAAATATCGATGAAATTGCATATGCTGGGCTCGTCTGGCCCACCATCCTTGCCCTATACTATTTTTCCGGTGATTATGTTTCCCCTCTTCAGCAAAGCCTTCTCGAAACATCAGTGAATCTGAACATTCCACTAGTCGATACGCAAACTCCACGAATTGAAACCATTGAGGACCTCCACCACGATTTTGGTTGGTGCATCTCCGAATGGACCTTTCATACCAATGGAATTCCTGCTATCACTATATCAACTAATCAATATCCGGATCCATACAAACATTCTCTCTATGATGGAGTGTCACACTGCAAGCTCATTAACCTCATAAATACGACTCAACTAATCCTTGGTCTTGTTTTCGATTTTGTCTTTGATCTGCCTCCCACACCTCCGAATAAATCAGCGGATTGGGTTCCGGTTTTCAAGGAAATCGCAAACATTACAATCACTGATTACTTAGACCCACGACTGGGAAAATATCAAGCCCTAATCATTGATCCTTTAGTCTTCACTAATGATGCAATGATTCTACACTTAACACGACATTCCCTTCCTCTCCTTGCTTTGGGTAAGGGGGGTGCTTTATTTTTACACCATTCTGCACATCTCACCTTTACAGATCTTGGTGCGAATCTGCTAACAGTGAATGGGCTCAAAGTATTTCACCCGGTCATACAGAGTTCTTCACTCCTTAATGGTGCAGCTGCCCAGTTATTCCGAAATTGCTCAACTGTTCACGCAGTTTCAGTCCACAACTCAAGTCTCGTCTTAGTAGGGAATACAATCTGGTCATCGCTAGCTTATTTTCCTCCGGCATTAACATCGATTCCGGTTCTTTTCTTAGGGCCCAATTTACCAAACACCCCAACTGTACAGACAATTGCCGAAAACGGACTAGCCTGGCTTATTGAACATAAAATGATGGGAATCGGACTAGGACTCGACCAACAAGAACCAGTCGTAGGAAGGACTCTAACACTCTATATATTCGTTGGCGATTTCACCAATTGGACGGGTCTTACAGATCAACTAGTCCACCTCAACCTGACAGTCCAAGGGACCTCAATGGAATTCCAGGTTATCACAAATGGTTCAGGGGTTGCGTCTGTCTCACTCTTTTTAAAAGTCCCACTGCCCTACTTGATTCACGCACACTCCGCATTGGAGCTAGAAGGTTGGTTTCTCTTTGTTCCCCGCGCATTATGCTCAGCACACCTCGAATATCTTCCATCTATCCCACAGGGTGAACTTCTCACAATTTTTTGTAAAATTAACTCCTCTTGGATGTCCACAGTATACGTAAACCTCAGTCTCAGTGCTGAAGAGGTTGGATTCACATCTATACCCAATCTCTTACTCATTCCAGGTGAAAACGTCTTTCATATTACACTTGAAATACAGCCAAGCTGCACACCACGCACTTATAACCTCTCTCTCCAGATTTCAACTTCCTCACTACTCTTACTGGCCGACCACGTTCCCCTCATTGTTGAACCTGCCTTCATCCTTACAGTTCTTGAAAAGCCCGAATCTACCCTGCAGAATCAACTTTTCTCAGTCATGGTGAATCTCACCAACTTAGGAACCCAAACCCGTATCTTTGACATTATGGCAGATTCGAATTTCTTGGGATTCACCCAAGTCATCGTCCAAAGTAACACGACCCGATCAATCATCCTCCAACTCCAATATGTCCCCACGGCAATCATGGATACCGGCATTCGTTCATTATCCCTCGCTCTGTACTCGAGTGACCAACGAATCCTTGCTGTTGAAAGTCCAATTTATGTTGGCTATTCCACAGTGAACACCATTCTCACTCTGCTACCTCCTGCATTTCTAATCGCACTCTGTATTATTGGGATTTGCTGGTTAAGAAATGGAAAACGTTCTCAGCACCAAAACCAGGCTAATACCTCTCAATCTCCCCGGTTCGTTCTCCCGGGAGATCAGGGAATGCAAATTCATTGGGGAACAAGTAAAGATGATGCCGAACACCAATTCCGCCTTACTCCTCAAATAAAGCACGAACTAGCGCAGGTTATCCAGAAGTTAGAATTAACTAAGAGTGGCAAGAACCGCTATTCCAATGACCGCGTAGTCCTTGCCTGGGAAAAGAAAGGACAAGAACTTCATATCCTATTACAAGGTAATAACAGAGAACTCATTCAACCGCTATTCAAAATACTCTCAGAATCAACTTTCACACAGAAGGAAGCAGGTGATCACAGTGAACCTTAACTGCTCCTCGCTACTCACAATGGTGATTCTGTTTATCTTTTTTCTTGAGATTATCATCACTCTGCGAATCTATCGAAAATATCGAAGCCACCACAAATCCAAAACCCTACAAAATCAATCCTTTCTAATAATTGAAAATCCATCCCAGTCACGCCAAAAAATCCCAACGGACCAACCCATTTCAGATTTCGATCCACAACTCTCTAGACTCCTTCTCACTGATTTAGCCCAATCTTCCTCTAAGCAGGGCAATCACCGGTTCAATTCCAGTATATGTCTACTCAGTGTCTTCACTGTTACCTTTCTTCTCATCAATTATTCTCTTCGCCCTTTTATCTATGCTTGGACCCTTCTTCTTGTTCCCATCATCATCCCGCTCCCGTTCCTTGTCCTTCCTGCACTCTTCGAATTGAAGTCCTACACAACACTTGGCAGTCTACTATTTGGACTGGGATTTGGAGCTGTTGTTCTTCTCTTATTTTTAGAGTGAAACGAAAATGTGTGTAAAACACAATATCCTTGTTACAAAACACGACATTCAAATTCGAATACTAAACGCTCACGATAATTTTAATTCTTCTTGACATAGTTCCACGTAGACAATTCACGAAAACAATGTGTTTTGCACGAAGGGTCTTGTGAAGTTTGACTGACGAAAAAAGGCCTGGTCTCCTCAACCCTGACACCCGATTAGCGTCCAGTTCCTAAACTTCTTATGGCTCGGACGTGTAGCTAAAATGAACAAAATTATGGGGCTAGAAGATGAGCACGGCCCGACTTGGACGCGTTGCAAAAGAAGCACTCCAATTGATCCGCAAGTTCATGAGTCAAGGCGATTTTCAACGAGCCTCCAACGCTGCTCTAAAGGCTGCCGAAGCGTTTAATGAACTTGCTAAACATTCTACAGGTTCAGCGTCCAAACTTGCATATCAGAGGGCCCGAAGTCTCGTTGAAATAACCAAAGCGCTAAGGCGTGAAGAACCCCTCCCATTACACATGGTTGACTCCCTTGACAGTTTTTTTCCAGACGACGAAAATCTCCTTCCAGCTGCATCTGCTGTTGAAAAAGCAGTTGAATCTCCAGAAACAGACACTGTCGAAGAAATCGAATTAACTGATGAAAAAACTTCGCTTCCCTCCTCTACTGGTTCAGAAGTTATGCAGCATCAACTCCTTAATGGGATCTCAATTGCCTTCACCCTAGTGGAGATGTTAGATCGGGCAATTCAAAGTATTCGGATCATGGTTCAAAACTTTACAGATGTCAAAACAGTGACTGTTGGAACGGAATCCTGTGACGTAAACCTCCTCGACCGCTTAATCACAAAAGCTAACCAAGGTGTTCAAATTCGAATCATCATTCGTGAACCAGAAGCATTTGGGGCTGCATCCAAGCACTTCCAAGAAGCCGTCGAGAAACTTCTTCAAGAAGCTCCATCGATTGAAATTCTTGTCTGTGCACAAATGCACATCAAATCTGTCATTATTGACGATTCAGAGGTTCTAGAAGGGAGTGCAAACTTCACAGCCAAGGGGCTATCCGGGATCGGCGAGCAAGCCACCTGGACCAATAACCTCGAATTCGTCACACAATTCATCCAACGCTTTGACCAATATTGGGTTCACCAAAGCTCTGAATGCACAGAATGCAAAAACCGAACCTGCGAAGTCCATTCCCTCACTCGGCGTACTCCAAAATAGGCTCTTTTCTTGATAGCAATATCACGCTTCATTTTTTTCTTGATGAAAGATTTATCCAGTAAAGAAGTAGGATCGTCTCAATTTATAATATAAAACGGCGTCTAAGTCGACTTTTTTTATTAAAGAAGCCTAAAAATATCTAAAAATAGAAAAAAAACATTCAGGTCAGTTAAATTGTAATTCTAAGGGAATTCCAACATTTATCGACACCCCGTCGTGGACTTTAAATAAAAAGCAAGGGCTCTCAATTTCTTTCAAGGGTAACCGCTGAGCAGGGGGCGAATCAACGCTTGGCGACTACGGCACGTACACAACATACTGCAAAAGAAAAACTCACCACGAATCAACGTCGGCACCATCGGCAGGAAATCACGAAGCAATTGAAAACCATTCAGCGAGAAATCACTGAGTTGACAGACCGTTCACCACTCCTACCTACGCGAATTCAGTTTTATGACGATGACACTCTTACAAGCCCACGATTCTGTGGTTCATACGGAGCGGGAAAATTCCGTATCGCTTCTCAACTCCTGACTCGTCCTCTCCTTCTTAAAACAGTCCTCTACCGAGAAATGTACACAACCTTGATTCCCTCTGTAGTAAAGGGTGTTCCCGAAAGTGGGGATTTAGGCATCCTATGTGCCTATCATCACACCGCTCAACCTAATCTCAGCCAACTCATGAAATTATGGCAAGTAGTTTCCCCACGCCAGTTTTTTGGCGACACAATCTACAATGCACCGTACTCTTTCCCCCTATTCAACCGAGTAACCCAAGGAACATTTCTCAAACGAATCCTTCCTCATTTCGATGAACTCGAACCTGCGATCACTCCTCTAACCTCACGAGAATATGTTGAGTTACTGGAGACATTTATGCTCAATTATGCCTCCCCCTTGAACGAACAAGAATTACGCGTTCTTCATTTGATGATCGAAA
Source organism: Promethearchaeota archaeon (assembly GCA_048939625.1). Taxonomy (GTDB): domain Archaea; phylum Asgardarchaeota; class Hermodarchaeia; order Hermodarchaeales; family Hermodarchaeaceae; genus Hermodarchaeum. Next base: position 58,286 of record JBHLPH010000001.1, on the reverse strand, counting down.
ATCCCACATCGACTCTTCGACAGCTCCAACAAATTTCATCATATTCTCTAGGAAGCTTAAGCAACTACCTGGCCAGTTTTCGTGAAAAACTCCTTTTCTCCCGATACTTCCGCATAAACTATCCACGAATACGACTAAACCATATTGCAGTCCTTGCTTATCCTGCCCCTGGAAGTAGGGTATCACGATATTTTGAACAATGTCCCTACCTCCGGAAAATTCACAGATTCGGAGGAAGTGGTGCTCCCTTTCTTCTCAGTTACACCCTCCCCCGATTACGCCTTCGACGACTGCAAGAATGGTTACAAGAATTGGTAGGGTTAGGTCATCTTCTCCGTTACCGTTTCTACCCCTTAAGTGGCGTTTTCAATGGCTATAACCTTCGAAGCTATCTCGCCCACGAAGCAGATGTCCCCGTGTCAGAAAGGTTTAGATGGGTAGCCTGGGTACGGTATCTTCGTGATGTTCTAATTCGAGAAGGGTATGGGGAGATCCTAAGCCAACCCTATATTTACAAGTACGCTGAACCTAATGTCGATCCTGCAGATTTAGACCCTCTTGCATATCAAATCCTATCGCAGGTCAAACCTGATACAACAGCGGAAGACCTCGCCTTAATTCTAGGTCAATCAGTCCACGTTGTTCGGCGACATCTCAAATCATTAATCACACAAGAGGTGTTATTTAAACGCCCAGATTTGTCAATGTATCATCTTGGACTGAATGAAACGCTCTTCATCATACTCGAAGGGAGTGAAGAAGTAGTTCGCAATTTCCTCTCAGGCTGTCGCGAAGCTCCTCTATACGGGGGCTCCATATTTCATCATCCAACTCCAGGCTGTATTGTTGCTTTTGGTTTACCAATAGGCTTAGCACTCAAAGTAGAAAGAGAACTCAATCGTCTTTTTCTTGAACAAACTGACTTCGATGCAGCTGTATTCTATGGAAGTGGTGCGAAAGATTTCATCATGAATCAGGTTCGACAACGCTGTCAATTCAATACTGAGTTGGGGCAATGGCAATGGTTTCGTGAATACTTACCAACCGCATTTGATCATCTTGAATCACAGGTCCGAGAAATTCAGGAGACAGGAAGTGTGCATTTTACCGGTTAATCAATTTATAGGAGGAAGAAAATGCAAGAACCCCATAAACAAGCCAAATCTCCAACGATATTAGATCGTGAGACAGATCTAAAACAAGGTCGACGACGTGGACCTGGTCGTGGGATCGGCGAGAAACGTATCACGCAAGAACGCCTAACTGAATTAAATAGGCTCTTTCACAACCTTGAACACATCCACGTATTCCTAGTCCAAGAAGGCCATTCTATTATCAATGAGAGTGGCTCAATGCTTTCTTCTGGATCTCATCAGAATCTCGATCAGTTACTGAGGCTTCTTGAAGATTTTTTGTGGATTCTCAATTGCGCCATTGCGAAAAATGGGGGAACTCCACGGCTGCTTAGATAAGGCGGAGTTGTCGACTAGAACTTGGTTCTACTGTGCATAAAGAATCTAGGCGCTCTTCGTATTTGAGAAGAAAAGCGTTCAAGAGTGAAGCGGGAACAATTGGGATCTTTTCGTGAAATTGGATATCTTCAATGAGCATTGTAACAAGCATTGGAATGAGAACAGGGCTAGACCAGTCAAGACAGCCAATTTTCACTTGAAACTCAGCGAAGGCATTTGCCAGGGCTCGGGTTCGGTGTAGTTGTTCATCTGCTGCTGTGCGAAGACTCGATGCTTTATTCAATCGGACACCATACTGCTTACAATCAATGCAAAATAATACCGGCTGTCGACCTGCTAGGATATCTATCTCATACCGACGAGTATCTGAGAATCGAAATCGATGGCACACTTGGAATTCATGAAAAGTTAATACGCGAGCGACAAATTCTTCGAACTCCTGCCAGGTTAAGGCTGAAAGTACTGTTCGATTCGGTTCTCCTAGCTGGAGAGCGCGAATGGCAACTTGAACCTTGGCATATCCTGGAAAGGTCCAGCTATTTGCATCTTTGTGAAGAAGCTGAGCTGATTCTAATGTGTGTAAAAAAGTTTGATTTTGAATGTTTTCGGGGAGTTGGATTGTCTGAAACGCCGTTTCGCCCTTTGTTGCAAGCAACAATTGTCGAAGTGGTGACCCATCCCTGAGGGAGGTGAGTATCCGCTCTTCCTCATTTAATTTATCCAGAAACAATCACCCCAAGTTAGTAAGGTGACTTCTGTTCTGTGAGATTAAATTTCTAACTCTCTTAGAACTTCGCGTATTCTTCGTAAGGCGTTGTTAACTTCCCGAATGAAGAATCGGGTTTTTCGGGGTACTAGTGCAGCTAGAACTACCGGTCGGTTATCCTCTAATAAGGTGGATTTACATACCAAGGTCCCTTTTTCGCATCGAATAGTGATATCGCGGATCAGGCCAAGTTCTAGTTCATCTCTTGCCCGGTCTGCAGTGTTGAAAACAAAGCTTCCCATGGCTGCTGCAACCTTTTCATCGACTCCCCGGCTAACTGCTGAAGCAATAACGAATCCTTCATCGGTTGCGACGATACTTGCTTTGACTCGACCAGTCTTATTTAACTCCTCTAAGATGTTTGTCAACGAATCCAGGGTTGAGGGCATACCAGTTCCTCCGATATCCAAATAGTTCTCCGCTGTAGTACTTCTTAATTGGTACAACAGTTTAAAAATCTCGCTTGCGTCCCATATTTCGTTCGAAAAACGAATAGGTTTCCAACACGTAAGCTTTTAGCTAACCTATCTCCCCAAGAGTTTCAGAAAAAAAGGTGCTTACGCATGAGTCTTGCCCTCCACCAATTATGGCTGCTTCTCACGACGATAATTCTTACCATTATTTCTTTCATCTTACTCTTTCTTCGAGATAGGATCCCTTTTGTCTTCAAATACAACGATTCCTTTCTCTCCCTGTTTGGTATTGAAACCGAGCAGGTGTCTTGGGTTCGTTATCTCTTTAGTTGGATAATCAGTACCTGCATGGCAACAGTCGTGTTGACTCTTGTTGTGAATATCAACGAATACCTCATTTTTCTCTCGGGGTTAGGAAGAATTCCCCTCGATCCGGTTATCCTTTCATTAGCCATTACAGGTGTTATACTGTCGATTCTACTAGTCGTCGCAACTTTAATTCCAATCCTTACTATTCCCTTTGCGGCACCTTTTGGATTTGGAATTCTGCTTCTTCTCCACCAATATGGGATTCCATGGGATTTCTCCTACTTGCCAAGTCTTCTCTCCGTTTTTGTGTACTTTGGGACAATTGCTGTTGGATTTGTTGGAGCGTTTCTCTCGTTATACTTACTCCTTCGTAACTATGTTATCAGTCCACTTTTGATACGATATCGTTCCCAAAGAGTCAGTTCATTCCCGACTGAATAGATGGCAGGGTCATATGGGAGAGAAAAAAAGAGGACAATCCCCGCAACACACTCGCCGACGAGATTGTCCCAGTCCTTAATTTCTTAGTTAATAACGGTCATTGGATTAACTAAAAGTCGTAAGCCATCAAGGTCTTACGCTTATTGGCTTTGGCCCGATGGGTCGCCTTAGTGATGAGTGCTTCAACGGCATCATCGATCGCTTGGTAGGCGTCACCCGAAACGTTGAAACCCATCTTGTGGGCCTTAGCAGCGATTGCTTTCTTAACGATTTTATCAACAGCCAATTTTTTTTCCTCCAACTTGAAGAAACGGCTTCTCCTTTATTCAAAGAATGAGAAGAAACGCCGCTAAAATGAGGTTTGGCGCCTTCTCCTTTAAAAAGGTTTGGGTCGCCCTGCTTTCCCTTATAAACTATATAAATCGGGTTTTTTTCAAAAAATACGCCCTATTCAAACCGAAAATCTAGTCCCTGTTCTTCTAATGCTTTTACCAAAATCCGTTGTCGCTCTTCATAATTTCGAATCGCTTCTCCGAGCATTGGGAGTAGGTCAAGGTCTTCTCCCTTGAAACTCTGATTCAGGGTCTCAAAGGCTGGGATCAAATCAGCTCCGATCTGCTGAGCCCCGACTGCTGCCATTAGGATTTCCTTGCGTTGTTTAGTTGTCTCAACGGTTTCACTTTTTGCTAGGAACCAGTAAAACACGCTTTTAATAAGCTTGAAGGCCCAAAGGACACCAAAGAACTGCCACATCCGAGCTGAACTCGTCTTTGGCATCTCCAACAGCTGTTGGATAATCCGTCTTACTTCCTTTCGAGCTTCAGCAAATTGTGTTTTCGCTTCTTCAAACTTGCCATGTTTGGCTAATTGACTGCCTGAATTCATTAACTCGAAATACCGTTTGGGGAGGGCATGAACCTTTTCAAAACTCAGAGGGTCTTCTTCATTCCGTTCGTTTTTGTTGATCGGCTCTTTTTCCGACACGCCGTACATATCCCCCTTCTACTGCTAATTCTTTGAAGATGGAAAAATCGTTCTTGGATAATCGTAAAAGTTGAGCTGCTTCGTCATCTGGAATGGCTTCCGAATAAGCAAGTAGATTTGCTACTTCATCAATACGGTTCCAAATAGTCATAAATGCAGTTTCTGCGATGTTACGAAGCTCTGCACCGCTTTGACCTAAAATCTTCTCAGCGTGAGCTACATTGTCTGAGATACCCAAGGGTTTGGCTTCAAAACCTACTGGTAATACAATGTGCTCTTCTACCAATAAGCAGACATATCGAATTCCCATTGTAGCTGAATCTGCAAAGGTGTCTTCATACGCCCGATTAGGAAGACTTAGAATGAAGGACACATTTGCAGGTCGATCCTGTAAAACTTGGAGGGCTGCTCCAGCATCGTTGAAATACATGACGGGAATTCGTCGTCGACGCAGGGTTTGGAGTGCACGAATGACAGATTGATTCCTTGATTTGCGCCCCACAGCTAATATCGGGACACCTCGAAGCAGTCCATACAATAGAATATCTAGACCGGGTCCAAAGCGGCGCCAGAGCCGGATTATCGCAGGTCTTAACTCACTATCTTGTGGTTTTTCAAAGGTAGGCAAATAGTCCTGTACGACCTCTCGTGCAACAGGATTGAATTCTCGAAAAAGGGCTACCTCTCCAGTCCAGCCGCGAAGTTCTTTTTGGTAACGATCCAAGAATAGGGCGTTCAGTGTTTTCAAAACCGCCATAATCGCAACATCATCATCTTCGCGGTCAGCCAGCGCTACGCTGAGAACTGGATCGGCAAGGTCCCATACAAACTGGAAGTTACCGGTTTCTATGGTTGTGACGTCATCGGCTAAGAGGTCCTGTCCAAACATTCGTAGGGCTGACAAAAATCCTGAGACGAGTTCAGGACTTACACTCATTTCCTTGGACCCAAATCCGATAGAAGTCAAAACGAGTCCGCTTTTGTGAAAATGATACAGATAATGTATCATAGCAAGCCCAGTCCTGATGTTCGTAAGTTCGTATAAATGGGTTTTGACTCAGTTTCAAAAGTTGCAAAACTTCTAATGAAGCCTGTAAAACACATAATCGATTACTGGATCAAGCACGGCTTAATTCATCATTGGGTCCGACGACGCCACCATCGTCGAAACATTAAGAGAACAACGATGATCACAATCACAATAGCTACAGCAATGACAATGTAGGCGGGAAGGGGGCTTGGTGGCGGAACTAGAGCGACGGATGAATTCACTACTTGATAATAGTAAGTGAGAGTAGTATCCAAAGAGTTAATCGTGATAATAGTTGTTTCATTAGCCTGGTAGTATATCCCTGTATCCTGGTCAATGACGAAAGTGGTTTCAATTAATTGGCTCGGATATGTGCTCCGGTTAAAGAGGTGGTAACTTAACTGCTCACTTCCCCCAAGTGAAAAGTTAGTTTGGGTTACTGTTTGCCAACGACTTGATCCGATTAGGATGTTCGAACCTGGAATTATTGAGCTTAAGGTTCCATCGTCTAAGAAAAATCCTGGAAGTCCTTGAGTTGTGGGATTTTCCACTAATCCAGAGCTAACGCCAGTTGGAGCTGGAGTGGGCACCGACGCATTCAAAGTGGCTGTCGTCTGCCATGTGCTGTTAAATATTGTAACAATGTTATTGAAGATGTTCACAGTGAAGTTGTAAAAAGCGTGGATATCACAACAGGTGGAGGTGATGTGAGAGACGTGGATTGACAGGTTGACGTGTTGATGCCACTTCATAGTGTAATTGCTTTCTGCTAGGGCTAGGTCAGTCCAATAGTTGATGTCTGATGCTGATTGATTGTTTAATACGTTGATGAAGCCATAATTGTACTCTGTTAGGTCCCCAACCTTAGGATTGTATGCTGCTAGGGATGAGGTTGTTAAAGCGGAAGTATTGGACACTAAGATAAGTCCAACAATTATAACGATGGTGTACCAATGTTGTCGGGTTCTTGTCACTTAAACCCCTCATACATCGTTTGAGTAGATTCTTTTTAAATTCCTCAAGTCCTCATAAATCTCAAGACTTTTTTAGTTTCTCAGTAGCAAACGATAAAAGATGAGTGTAGATAATTTCAGCTGGATTTTCCATTTCTTGCATTAGTTTCTGTGCACGTTTTCTATGGGCATCCTTGAATTCTTTGATATTACCTAAAATCTCTACGGCTTTCCGAGCAACATCGTCGGGATTCAGAATTCGGTACAATAGTTTCTTTTTCGCAAGGAATTGATCAGTAGCCAAGTGGTCACCGGGGAAACAAGAGATGACAGGGATTCCGAGAAGGCTGGCTTCTTGGTTCATCGTTCCGCCAGCTCCCACAAGAAGTTGAGCTGAAGAGAGTAGGCTAGTAGCGTCAACAACACCATCTGGGATTATTACGGAATCTCCGAAGCATTCACGTGTCGCTTTACGGTGTCCAGGATACCGGCATAAGACAACTATCTTGAGGGCGGGATACTCCTTTGCGATGGCTGTGATTACTGGATTCGTAACCGGTTCTCGTTCATTCGCATGTTCATGCAAATAGGAGGCTTGAGTCTCTTCTGGGCGAATGACCACGTACTCCGAATTTGGTGACAATCCGAGTTCGGAAAACACTTTCGTATCCAGAGTGAAATCCTGTAACCAAGCGACTGGATCCAGTCCATGATACGGAATGATTCGGTGAGGGGAAACTTCGAAATCCGACCAAATCTGTACCATTATCCAGGGTGTAAATAATGATATAGCATAAGGAATTGTCAAATTCGCTACAAAACGTGAATGCGGTGAATCATTCGCGGTGAAATATGGTATTCCCAATCCATAAGCAACCCGCGCCCCTTCAGGAGATGCAAAACTAAAGGCGAGATCTATTGCCTTCGAATTGACATACTCAGCAAGGGCTTTGATTCTTTCTGCACTCGCAATTAATTTCTTAAAGCGATCCGCTCCCCCATGTTTTCCAATCACCTCAGCGGATAACCCTAATAGTTTAAGTTTTCCTGTGACCTCCGGATAATCGCGTGTGGTGTAAATGACATCAAAGCCTTGAGTCTCAAATCGTTCACCGATTTTACTACAAAACAATGCTTGTTTTGGTGTTAATGGATCAAACCAAATTCGTGTCACAGGAGTTCCCTTCGTGGATCGTATTTTCTCTTATGCAGACCTCCCCTTTTCTTTTATTTGATGTTTACGACTGACACCATACCTATTTGTAGGAAGGGTAACTAACCCCACCTTGTAAAGGAGGATAATCATGAACGAAGAAGAGGACCTTCGCCGAGTTCTTGAAGCACATCTTGAAAATGCGGAGGATTTCATTCGCCAAGGGCAACGCGAACTCGCCTTCGCGGAATTTGAAAATGCCTCTGCAAAACTGGAAGCGGCACAACAAACGAATCAGCTTGAACAGCTCTGGTCCCACGCAGCCACTGGATTTACCGCGGCTGAGGCTCCACTTCAAGCTGGAAAAAGTTATCTCCGAGTCGCTGAATATGAGGTAAAGGCTGGTCGCCAAGAAGCCGCCCGTGATTCTTTTCTGGCGGCTGCCAATTCCTTCTTTGCGGTTCGCGATAAAAACCAGGATATTTGGATTAATATTACCCAAGCTGTTGAAAACGCCATCGATCTTTCCTTAGCTTTGGAACAAGAGTCAATGGCTATCGAACTACTCTACAAGACTGCAACTATCCATCAACGCCAAACGGGTTTTATCTTCGATGCCATCAATGACCTAGAACGTGCTCAACAGCTTTTAGAAAAAGAACCTAATCATCCACTCGCCCAAGAAATCCAGGATAAACTCCAAGAACTCATTGATCATTAATACTCGCCTTATCGTACCGAAGCCCTCGGTAACGCAATATTCTGCGCCTGGCCTCGCAGAAATATTTTTGCTACACGAGGGCGTTTCGGCTCTGCTGCACTATCCATTCTAGCTCTTCCTCAGTGAGGGCGGGATGAACTGGAAGGGACAACACTTCCTTCGCTGCTTGCTCAGAAATAGGCATCAACCCTTCCTTATACTGGAAGAGTCGACGATAAATCGGAGTGAGATGGAGGGGAACCTCATAATATATTGCGGCACCTATCTTCGCTTCAAGGAGGCGTTTTTGAACTGCATCTCGACTCCGGGGGCGAGGAATTCGGATGGTGTATAAATACCAGTTATGGGTCGCCCAAGTCGCTTCTGTGGGTAATACGATGCTATCGAGGTCTTGGAGCTGCTCTGTAAGAAACATGGCGTTGGCTCGTCGGTTTTTTAGAAACTTGGGGATCCGTTTCACCTGGGCAAGACCAATTGCCGATTGAAGTTCAGGCATTCGGTAATTATGCCCAAGTTGTACGTATTCATAGGGGCGAATTTCGCCATGGGTTCGAATTTGTCGTAGTTTTTCAGCAAGCGCGTCATCATTGGTGGTGAGGAGTCCTCCTTCACCGGTTGTAATGACTTTACTCGGATATAGACTAAAGCAACCCACATCACCCACGGTGCCAACATCACGACCTCGGTACTTTGATCCGTGGGCTTGACAGGCGTCTTCAATAATCTTGAGGTCATGTTTCTTTGCTAAGTCTAATAATGGATCCATATCGGCGGGGTGGCCATAAAGATGAACAGGCATTATGGCTTTAGTCTTTGGAGTAATTACTTCCTCTACCTTCTTCGGATCCAGGTTAAAGGTATCTGGAGAAATATCGGCAAATACGACTTTTGCGCCATTGAGGAGAACCATGTTCGTGGTCGCTATAAAACTAAAGGGAGGTGCAATGACCTCGTCGCCCGCCTTGATGTCGAAAGCTAATAATGCAGTATGAAGAGCAGCGGTTCCAGAGTTGACAGCTATGGCGTGTTTTGCACCTACGTACTTGGCAAAGGCTTCTTCAAACCGAAGCGTGAAGGGGCCTGCACCAGATTTGTTGGTGAGCATGCCACTTTCTAAGACCTCTGCAACCGCCGCTTTTTCTTCTGCACCCAATATAGGACGATTGGAAGGAATGAAACGGTTTGGCGACCAACTCGACGGTTTAGGCAAAGTCGATGTCTCCAATCTTTGAATGTGGGGATTCTCCCATATAAAATTAACTGTTTTTCCGTAAATTTAAGTTTAAACGGAATACCAGTGAAGTTTTCCGTAATTCACCCATTACAATGTTAAAGAAAAGATTGCGAGTCGATGCACATGTGTGAACCCCAGCTCCTTGTAGAGATTCATCGCAGGTTCATTGGTAATGTCAAACTCGAGCTGTATTCGAGTAATTCCGCAATGCTTTGCCCCCCGTAGACTGTATTGCATTAGGGTTCGTGCTAATCCGCGGCGACGATATTTTGGAGCTATTGCTATGGGTCCCAGCATCCCTGCCTCTTGAACAGGACGTACAACCGTTAATCCGATAATTTCCTCATTTTTCGTCAGTACTGCAGTCGCTTCTTCTACAAAGGGTCTTTCCCGATCAAACCAGAACTCGTAGGTTTCTTTACGTTGGGTATTCGTCTGGTGAAGCCAAAACCGGTCTTTACTATTATCAAACATTTCAAAAAATGATGACTCGAGTTCTTCATTAGTAAAATGGTCGATTGAATGGAACTCGAATTCTGGTGGGAGTTCTGGAGGTGGTTGGTGCTCAATAAGCTCTTTTTCTAGACGGGCTTCTTCAGACGCTAGAAAGAATCCCAGGGTTTTGTACCAAGTTTGGTAGCGTTTATACCAAGTCTCGTTCTCAGCTGTAATCCCAACCAATTCAGCTTCGAGTCGTTCGAAGTGATGCTTCTTGGCGTGATTAATGCTTGCTTGGAGGAGTTGCTGAGCAATCTCGTCTTTTTGGGGATTAGATTCGACTATTGGATGCCAGCGACCAATAGTCGAGGTAGTTGGAATGAATGAAAAAAAGACAAGCCAACCCACCATTCGGTCACCATCATAGGCGATGATTGGTGTACTGTGTTTTCGATTGGTCCACCATTGGATGGCAGTGAGATACGTGTCTATATTAGCCGTATTGGTGGCTAAGCCTTCGTTTCGTCTAGTCTGAAGAGTGAAACGGGCTATCTCTTCAGGATTAATTTCATCCCAGGGCTGAATCCGAATATCCATAAAATCAGTTTTCATGCGTGCCTTATACATAAGTGGATTGGCACATGAGAACTAGCCCATGTAGTGGGCAAATTTATGAAACTCAGTTGAATTAGAGCTCGCCAATGACTTGCATGAGGATTTTGTGGTGGCGTTTTTCATCCTCAAGTATGTGTTCAAGGATGGCTTTTACTGTTGGTTGCTTGGCGATTTTGATTTGTTCTTCCAGAAGTTCGATCATTTGTTTTTCAACTTCAATATGCTGTTTGAGGTCGCGTTTGGCAACCAACTTATCCGTCCATTTCTCTTCATGAAAATCTTTGAATGAGTATGGCTGGGTTTTGAGGACACGTTCAACGGTTTGATACATCTTTGCGTGTTTACCCGAATCCATACCAAGCTCATCAATCAGAAGCTTAACTGCAGCATTATCTATAGTTGCGGCAGTTTCTTTGTAAAGCGCAACGGCTTTCTTTTCAATTTTAATTGCCCGTGCAATCATTTCGAGTAGTTCTTTGTGAGGACCTTCGGACATGGTGTTCACACCTTGGGTTTCAATGACACCGAAGGGGATTCACCTATAAAAAAGACTTCTCCTCTTCGCAGAGAAACGATCTAGAGCTCCCAAATTTCTTCTTTAAGGATTCTGTGATGACGTTCTTCATCTTTGACGATGTGTTTGAGAATCGTCTTTAGGACTTTGTCATCGGTAGCGAGAATTTCATCCTTAAGGAGTTCGATCATCTTCACTTCACGGTCAATGTGCTGTTTAATCGCTTCAAGTCCTTGGTTCCGCTGTTTCCATGTACTCACATAGGTCTTTTCATCAGGCCCTTTGAGTTTCGGTTCGTTCTTCAAAGCATCAAGCAGCATTTGTACCATGCTAGCGTGTTTTGTGGAATCTGCTGCACAGATTTCAAAGAGGATTTTGATTCCCAAATGATCAATGTCTTCCATTTCTTTCCGAAGGGCTCGAGCAGATTCTTTTTCTAAGGTGAGTTGGGTTTCAAGCAGTTCGATCAAACGGTCGTGAGCCATGGTTTTCACTTTTCCTGTAGTTTGTTTACCAGATCGGTATAATAGATTTGTACTTTTGTCCCCGTTCGTGCATCCCTTGCCTTAAACTCTTTGGCTAATTCATCCAATTCAGTTTTTGATAGGAGTTGATTGGCAGCTGGAAAGAGTTCTTCATCCTCTAACTTGATATGAGGTTGGATGAGTTCAACATACCTATCAAGACAGCTGATAACTCTCTCGCGAGCCGAAGGTTCTCCAGTAAACATTGGACGTGCAAATCGGCGAAGTTCTGCAATATATGCAAGAAGGTACATATGCTCCTCCACTAACTTATCTATGGTGTCTCCGAACTCAGCGCTCCCTCCATGCTCTATTACGTAAGGGAAAAGCCATTGTTCTTCCTTTCCATGGTGAATCAGATCTGCATAGGTGCTCCAAAAATCAATGAGCCACCAATAACGGCGTGGTCGAATGGGGCTACCAGAAGCAATCTCTTTGCGAAAACTCTTTGTGACATTGACTGCCTGAGCAATTAATCGGTGCTCTTTCACTAGGTGTTCTAAAGGCTGCATACTCACAGGCTCCTAAGATTTCTTTCGATACTCAATCCACTATTATCCTTTTTATAAAATCCTCTGATTTACCGATTTTCCTTAGGTCTTTTCCCTTAAGTAGAATTAGTACCTTGTGTTTCAATCGCGGTCATGTTATCGATAAGGTGAACAACACGACGTTCAATTTCATCTCGGATTTTTCTAACTTTTTTAAGGGGTTGTCCAGCAGGGTCCTCCAAGTCCCAATCTATGACCTTAATGAGTAGGGGAGCTGGGCAGAAACTTTCGGCACCACATCCCATTACCACTACCTGATCCGCCGCATTCAGTTCAGCAACTGATATTCGACGCGGAACATTCTCCGAGATATCAATTCCTTTCTCTTGCATAACTTTAACAACTTCGGGATGTACTTGATTTGCCGGATGTGTACCTCCCGTAGAGACGGTGATTCGTCCTTCTCCATATTTCTGAGCAAAGGCACCCGCCATTTGACTGCGACCTGCGTTCTGAACACAGACAAACAACACATGCTTCAATATCATCAACAACTCGCCAGTTTCACTCGGCTATATAAGTTGCCGGGCTTTCTCAACCTAGATTCGCTATTCCCTATACAGTAATATACAAAATCACACAGGAGGGGGGCTTCAGAAAAGGTGGAGCCAATGGCAGGAATACGTCCTCGCTATCTTGTTTTCATCCTTAGCATCCTTATGATGATAAGTGGAATAGCTCTCGCTTGGGGGGCTCAGAACAACTTAGGCACAGTCCAAGCCACTGAAATTACCCTAACGACTTCCGGTGGTGTCCCAATTTCCGGGATTCTCCAGCGACCTCTTGCTGCTACACCTGCGACTCCATTACCGGGAGTTGTAGTGATTCATGGTGTTATTCAATCAAAGGAATGGGTAATGGCCTTTGGCATCGAACTAGCCCGACGGGGATTTGTGGTTCTTACAATCGATGCTGTCGGACATGGAAATTCAGGACCCAGTGTCGGATCAAATACAGATCAAGGAGGAATAGCCGCCCTAGACTATCTAAACGGACTTGCCTATGTCAGCACCCTTGGTATGGTAGGTCACAGCATGGGTGCAGGAATTGCCATCCAGACCTTAAACGAGACTTCTACACCCGTCGATAGCTTGGTTCTTGTTGGAGGCGGTAGTAGTAATATGGCAACTTGGGCCAATGCTTCGGTTCCACGAAATATCTTTGTGGTTGTAGGATTATATGATGAACTTTTCGATGTCCCAGAATTACTAAACTCGCTTGCCACTCCATTTAACACCACTACACCTGTCATTCCAGGACAACTTTACGGAAACTTTGCAACCGGAACCGCTCGAATGGTCATTCTCCCTCCCACTAATCATCTGTTCGAAACAATAGATCCAACTTGTATCAGCGCAACCACAGAATGGCTCATGACCAGTTTGAAGGGAACCCCTGATGCCTATTGGATTCCAAGCACCCTTCTCCTTTATCCCATGTGGGTGGCAGGTGGCCTTATTTCCTGTCTTGGTGCGGTATTATCAACTCTGGCCCTTTTCACAATCTTGATTCAATTCAAACCATTCCGTCGAATTCAACACTCACCCAATTCAAGATATTTTGCCAAAACACCACTTTATCTGGCAATGGGTCTTCTTTATGGAGTACTTGGTCTTTTAGCCCTATTTGCCATGCTATTGGTTAACCTTCCTTTCACTTATCCACAAAGCCTAGGATTGCCCGTTGTCTTAGGGTTATTTCTGGGGGGATTAGTAGCCTTCCTTCTTCTCATCTGCATTAAATTCTTCCTTCAACGAAAAGAAGATCCTCCTTCATGGAATGACTTAGGTGGCTTTAATGGTTTAAAGAATGGCGGCATCAAATCGCTAATAATGACCCTCTCTATTGGCTTCCTATTAGGGCTGATCGGAATTATCTGGTTGTACCTTTGGGTTATTCCTGTTGACCTATACTTAGCCTTAGACTTCCGAGTGTTTCTCCCTTTCTTGAAAGCCCTCTCACCTCTGCGTGCCCTCTTTGTTCCACTATACTTCTTCCTCTTGCTTCCTGTGACCCTCATTGATGGACTTTGGATCATGGGCTATCTTCGTACGAAACCACAAGAGAAGTGGTGGTACACTCAGACCTGGTGGACAAGTAAAGCAATTTTCATCAAAGTTCTCATTATGGCGTTCATCCTTTTCATTCAAACCGTAATGAGTTTCATAATCGGTGGTCCCTTTATCTCTGGATTTATGGGTTTTTACCTTCTGTTCCTCTGGATTTTCATCCCCATGTACGCTGTTTCCACAACATACCTTGCCTGGTCCTATCGATTAAGTAACCGCTTCTATATTGCAGTCTTCTTCAATGCCTTTCTTTTCTCTTGGCTCATGGCCGCCATCCTTCCAATCTACCTGTAGCGATTAGGGTAAGGTTAAAACCAAAGGAACTCCCATTCCAAGCTGGCTAGGTGTATAAGGAATGTCGGATAATCGCTTCTGGTTATTAGACGCGGTCTATTCCGAAACCGATCACGCAGTTATGCTAACCTTCCTTGACTCCGCTAGTCAAAAACTCACCACCATCAAATTGGATTTTGAGCCCTACTTCTATGCTCAACCGGCAACGTTAGGGGAAGCTGTTCAACGAAAGGAACTAATGAAAGACGAGTTCATCACTGTTGCGCGGGTCCCTTCCTCTCTTCAGACTCGCCTAGACCGTGAATGGGAACGAAACATCGATCCAGGTCTAAGTTATGTCTATGACCAGAACCAACGTTTTGGCTGCCCCCATATAAAATCACAAAGAGGCTACTCTCTCGATTTACATTTTCCCAGCACAGAGCTCGATGAATTCGATACTCTCTTCGCAGAGACTGCGGACCAAGATCCATTAAAATTTGCTTTCTTGAAAGAATACTTCCGATATGCCGTTCAACCTGTGCCTGAAATTCCTCAATCTCTACTTACATCGAATACAACCTATGATGAATCTAAGATTTTATGGGCAAGCATGCTCGCAAGAATTGCTAACATCCCTTTTAGACGGGCACTGACCAGCCGAAGCGTCTCCGAATGGATCCGGTCCATGCTTCATACAACCTACCGAAAACTGGGCATCTTAATACCCAATCCAGATGACCTAACCAAAGGTCACAAACCCCACCGTGTCGAAGGGGCTCTAACCATTGCTCCCACACCAGGCACCTATTACAACATGACCGTCTTAGACTTTGAATCTCTCTACCCTAGCCTTATTGATACATACAACCTCTCCTATGAAACTATGGACTGTGAACATGATGATTGCAAAACCCATGCAGTTCCCGATGAACCTCATTATGTATGTAACCAACGACGAGGAATTTTCAGTGCCCTCATCGGGGCTCTCAAAGACCTCCGAATCCATTGGTTCAAACCGCGCAGTCGACAAATGAATTTACCTCAAAAGCAACGTACCCAAGCCAGAACCATTTCTGATCTTTTGAAATTTCTTCTTGTCAGCAGTGGCGGGGTCACCATTCGCATCCAAGGTCTGGCAAGTCCTCCATTAGCCGAATCAATGATGGCATACGGTCGATGGTCATTACGCACAACTTGGGATTTCGCCATTGAACACAGCATGCATCCTATCTATGGTGATACAGATTCTATCTTTTTGGACAATCCCAACCCAAAGCAGATTGATTGGCTAATCAAAATCGTTCAAGATGAACTGAAACTCAAACTCGCCATCGATGTAGTATACAAGCTCTGTGTTTTCAGCTCAGCGAAAAAAGCCTATTTTGGCATTCTCCAGGATGGGAAACCTGACATTAAAGGAATTACATTAGGAAAGTCCAGTACCCCACCACGATTTCGAGAAATCTTCTTAGAAGCCGTCAAACCTCTTGCCTTAGTCGAAAACCCCGCCAAATTGGAAGATGCAAAACTAGAAATTGTAGGCATCTTGCAACGAGAAATTACACGGCTTCGCCGACGCGATTTTGCAGTTGATGAAATGGAGTATCGGGTCAAAGTGTGGAAAGGGGACAAAGAGCGGGAAAAAGGTACAGCATTGGCACAACCATATCAGGCTCTACAACAGCTAAGTGATAAAGGAATTAAAGTGAAAAAACGGGACGAAGTCCGCTTCGTCAAGGTTAATCCCTTCCGATATGGCGCACGCACTTTCACAGTGAAACCCACACATATGGCTACCAAAGATGAAATCGATATTCCTGACTACATCCGCAAACTCGAAATGGCCTTTGAACAAATTCTTGTTCCATTAGATATTGAATTTCCCAAACAGCAATCTCGTCCCCTTGATGCTTATCTCTCCGATGAGATTGCACAGCCATTTAATGACACGACTGAAGAAACTCTAGAATCACGCGATCGGAAACCTCCTAAACAACAGAAACGCCTACTCGATTACACATCAAGCGATGAGAATGAAAATTAGTGGAATTGGTCTTATTCAACCTGAGTGCCATCTCGGGTAACGGGGTTGCTTAAAATCCCGATTCCTTCAATCTCAGCTTCCACTACATCCCCTGATTGTAAAAAGACTGGTTTGGGTTTTGCAGCGAAGCCTACTCCCGCAGGTGTTCCAGTGGCGATAACATCACCTGGCTCTAAGGTGAGTACTTGAGAAATATCTGCAATTAACTCCGCAACACTGAACACCATCTTCGAGGTTGAACTATCTTGTCGTGTTTTCCCATTGAGTCGTAACTTCAATCGAAGGTTTTGTGGATCCGGGAGTTGATCAGGTAGAGTCAAAACGGGACCCATAGGCGCAAAAGTATCGAAACTTTTTCCACGGAACCATTGGCCATCTCGATATTGGAAATCACGTGCGGATATGTCATTTACGATAGTATATCCCCCAACATGATCCAGGGCCATATCTGGAGGAATATTTCTTCCACCTTGGCTGATAACAACTCCTAATTCGACTTCATAATCGACTTGCTTGGCCTGATTAGGAAGGATGATGGTATCGTCGGGTCCTATCGTTGCTGTGGGGGGTTTTGAAAAGAGAACAGGTGCTTGGGGTATCTCTCGCCCAGTCTCTTTCACATGGTCCTTATAGTTTAGCCCAATAGCAATGATTTTCGTAGGTCGTGGTAGAGGTGCAAGTAACTTCATTTCTTCAACAGGCTTTGCACCAATTCGACCTTTCAATGCTGCTTCAATCGTTGATTCTAAACTTGCATCCTTGAGGTAATCTATCATATCTGGAATACCAGGCGTTGGTACTACCTCTCCATTATCCAAACATCCAACACGCGGTCCGGCATCCGTTGCGTAGCTGACCAGCTTCACCTGATAGCTTCTCTCCAATCGAAAACTAACTAGAACCTATTACAGAAAGAGGCGTCAAAGGCTAAAAGATTGCCCCTCTCACGACAATTCTCCGACAAAAATTATTCCCCACACCGAAAGAACAGCCATCCATCTTCGACTTTTTTGAAACGAATCAGGCAATATCGTCCCCCTAATCGCTTTCCCTGAATTAACACAATAATCTCATTCTCTTCCCATTTCTCCACTTCAAAGGTCCCCGTATCCCACAGTTCGACTTGTCCAGCTCCATACTCGCCTTCGGGAATCATTCCTTCAAAAGACCCGTACTCAATCGGATGATCTTCGGTTTGGATTGCCAACCGTCGTATGCCTTTCTTGGTAGGTGGTTCTTTTGGTACAGCCCAGCTCACCAAAACTCCTTGCCGCTCTAATCGCAAATCCCAATGGAGGTTTCGAGCTTGATGCCGTTGAATCACGTATAATTGACCATCACCTGGTTTTACCTCTGGTTCAGGTTCCGGGGTTTTTGAAAAATCACGTTTCTTTTTGTACTCATCCAAACTCAAATCCAATCACGTCCAATGACCTTGCTGAATTTCCCCAATCATAAACTAATTAATGTGGAATTACCATTAAAAGCATGTACGAACCCACTTATTGAGGGATAAGGGGATTGCTGACTGCAATGCTGAATTTCGGGTATAGTTTCCCACCTGGTTTAATCTTCTTTACCAGCCTATTGGCTAGTTGGGCATGGAGTGCCTTCCTCGAATCAATCGCCTGGACGGTCATTTTGTATCGACAAGGTGTTAGGCAGCAGTTCATGCCACTTGTCGGATGGATGGGGCTTGTACAAATCCTAAGCACACCTCTTTCGTTCGGTGTCGCCTTGGTTATCTACGGGGCTTTAATCTGGGTGCTCCCAATGCCATATTACTTTGATATCCTCCAACAAGCTGTGAATCTATTTTGGAATCCTGTAGGTGTTTTTCTTGGATTCTTTATGGTTCCCATTCTCTTGGAATTCTTTATTTGGCACCAAGGTTGGAGGTGGTTTGTATTTAACAACAGAATAACCATTCAATACACTGGAGTGCAATTTTCAACAATCATGCTTCTTGCTGGGGTTGTAATTGCCAACGCCTGCTCATTTCTATTTATTTTTCTCATAGGGTTTTCATATCTGATATTCATCTTTGTAATATTTATTGGTAGTTTTCTCATACTCATCGTCTTCGGCGTTCTATTATGGTTTTTATGGTCGAATCGGCGTATCGCATCGCCTTGGTTCCAAGATGAACCAACTGAAAATGATTCACCTTCGGAGGGAATGAACGAATGAGACGAATTGTACTATCCCAAACTACTAAGAAGCAACTTGCTTATGGAACAATACAAGGACTTGCAATTGCCTTCTTTTTCTTCCTCTTCTTAACCTACTCTCCAAGTCTCTACCGGTTATCTGAATTCCCGTACATCCAACCGAATAATGTCCAAATAGCTCAGGACGCTGGAGGTGATTTCCATGCTATCTATGCGGATGGCCTACGACTCGAGAATGGATCCTTACGGGCTATTATTAAGCACCGTACTTATCATGATGAGACTTGGTTTCGTGAGCTGCCCCTTTCAGATCTCGTTCGAACTTCAAATCCCTACAATTATTTCATCTATTCACCTCCTTGGGATGTACAGACAACCTTGGCATGTAGTTATTCAGGCGAAATGGCCGCAGGCTGGCTAGATGTGAAAAAAGACTATTATGACATGGTTGGCTCTGCTTACTATATTCTAAATGATGGTGTAGTCTGGGGGCAACCGGAACAACTCTTACAGCGATTCAACATTACACATTTTCAACTCGCGTACAGTATAGATGGAATCCTTTATGCTGCATGGATTGAATTCCTTGACCCTCTCGAATTTTGGGATTCCTGGCAATTAATGTGCTGGGAAGTCGGCTCACAAAATCCGCCCCAGGTCGTATTTGTGGCTCTTGAATTTCCTTATGGGACTGAACATTTATTCGAACTCCTCCCCGGTAGGGACGGGCGTGTTTCTATCCTCTTCAAACCAGAAGACGAATTTTATCAAGCAAGCAATATTGGTGGCAATTGGACGATTTCTAGCCTGTATATCTCAGAGGTTTATGATACATGGGCTGCTGCAATCGATTCTCAAGAGAATATTCATTTAGCTTATGAAATCTATAACAGCCAAGATGGTCTTGCCCTAGTTTGTGACGGAAGGGTTCTCTCAGAAGACGAAAACATCTATCGTCTTAGCCTATCGATTGATAGAAGTGATAATTTACAAGTATTCTGGGCCGAATATGATTACTTGATAGGAGGATTTCAATACTATACTCAGAAATTCGTTGATTACTCTTGGGTTTCCCGGTATCATATAACAGGATTACCTAATGATCTGGTTGATTCGCAAATTGTAATGATGGCTTCAAATTATGGCTATTTAGTTATGGAACAATCAGTGGGAAAAGCCGGACAGTTAGCTCATTACTATCTAGGCTCATCTTATTTCTCGTACGCAGTTAATGCCATGGTGGTAGATGCCAGTTTCGTAGATTATATTTCGACTAGTGTCCCTCAAATGCTCTCGCAGTTTCAACTCTTTACGTTGGGGACTGGCAGTTTGATAATCGTTGGAATTCTTGTATTCTTTCCTCTTGTCTTCCTAATTTTACGGTCTTCGTTCATACGACTAATTTCAGGGATATAACCGATTTAAGGCTAGGGATGGGTGAAAAGCCATTCGGTGAGTCCAGTGCCGGTTTCGTTGAGTTCTTCACACTCATGGACAACCATTATTTCAAACAATTCAGTTTCTCCGGACTTATAGGGTCGGGCATATCGGGCAAAAGCATTTGGATGAATGGGCTTAGAAATGATTGTATAGGTTTGATCCTGGGTATCTACTACCTTTGTTATTGCTTTCACGGGTTTTTGGATAGCTTCCTCTTCGAATTCAGTCTCAAATGATGCTTTGACTATTGGTATGTTTTCTTTTTCTGAACTGATTATTCCAGCTTGGTGTGTTTTACCTTTCACAGTGTCAATACGAAGACCGATCATCATTTCGTCGAATTGGGCGTGTAAGGCAAACCACTGGTCGATATGCCAGTTGCGAACTCCCCAGCTTTTATCCCGTTGCCCCAAGCCTGCAAAGTGGTGGACGCGTCCATCAGGATACTTAACATGACCTTTGATATGTCCGGATTGCTCGAAGTGGCGACCCCAGCTGGTGCCACTTCCTTTCCCAAAATCGCCGGGTGGGAATCGGCTTTGCCACTGGATTTCGGCGGAGAGTCGGGGATTAGTATAATGGATTCGCCAATCAGTATGCGGTTTCACGAGTTCATAGACCAAGGTTTCATCACCCATGGCGGCATGGAATTCGGTGGGTATCGGTTCTTTGGTTTCTGTGAAGTAGAACTCGGGCCTGCCCTCCACAAAGAGGGCAAAGACAAATTCTCGGCGTGGCACATTGGGGACAATTCCAATGGTGGTGAATCCACTGACTTGAGCTTTCAGGTCTACCCAATTGAAGTAGAAGCTCTCCCGCCAATCAGTGTGTTTAGTAGGTTTATGTAAGTAGTCATCTTCATTTTTGAAGGCTTTCATTTTTCGAGGGTTTCCTTTGGGTCGCTTAAGATTCTGGGAGTTTATAGAAGGTGGGATCTTTTGCCCGGTCTTCTGGAGAGCGAAACATACGGGTAAAGGCGTTATCCCCATCATGAGTCATAAAATAGGGGACATATTCTTCCGTGGAATGCGAGGTCAGGTCCCAGTCAATTTGATCGGTAATCCCCACTTGATTGGTGTATCGAGCGAATCCGCGCATATACGCTTTAGCACCAGCAATGAGTCGTTCTTGTTTATCCCAGTCTGCAAACCGCATGAATAATTCCTCTTGAGAGGCGTTAGCAGCAGTTGCATATACAGAAAGCTCATCGAGGCCTAACTCTTTCAATTTATTACCACTCTTAGTATAGGCTACCATTTGTTGGACATGCTCTCCATATTCAGCTGGATCAAGGGTCATGGTTCCTGTGTCACTGAACTTCGCTTTCACACCCTTCAATGTCATCGCTACACCTAGGGAGGCTGTAGGAAGCGGAGTCTCCGTTTCTGACCACGGTAACCATAGGGGTTCCTTTCCATCATACAAATGTGTATACTCGGTGATTACGAGGGATTCCTTGTTTTCTAAAGGATAGGGTCCATGTTCGCTGATTTTTGCGCGGGCTTCACATTCATCCATGAATGCATAAAGGTCGACGGTCCCAATGGCTTTCCGCAAAGCGGACACCTGAGGGCTAGATACTGGTTCGAGCCGATCTTTTAGCCAATTGAGCACATCATCTCCAAAGGCTAAGTTAGTATATCCAGACCCTTCAATGGTGGGTTTCCCTGTGTTGAAATAATGGGTACCTAACCGGTACCAGTGTTCGAGAAGATACCGCCATTCCTCTTGTTTAGTTTTGGGTTCTTTCCTTGGATCATTATCACACTGATTGAAGATTACCCCCATGCGACCAAGTCCGTAGTACAGCCACTGATACATAATTGAAAGGCCTTGCACTTCCGAAAGTAAGACTTTGCTTTGTTTGGCAAGGTCTTCAGGTGTTATCCGGTCCCACACTTGTTTCATAATGTTGTACTGGGTTTCGTATGTGTTGTAACAGGATAGAGAAATGTAGGCATTGACAGGGAATAGCTGAGATTCTAAAAGGCCTCGATCGAGGAGAATATTTGTAAATACATCGGAGATATGGGCAATTTGCTCGTTTATCATGTCAAGATCCAATGGTAGGCCACCTTACAGCTTCTTGATTACTATGAAGTTATACAAAAGCGCAGTTGTCCGTTCGAAATCTGGCTCTCACTTCTTTCGCTTCTGTCTGTCCACAATGTCCTTTTCTCGGCGGGTTTTTGGTTTAGGGGGACCACGAATAGCTGGAATTATACTAACAATTCCTCCAACCATGGCAAGGACTGCACCAGCAAAGTGGGCTAAGCCTGGGTAAAAACCAACTGCAAAGATCATCCACACACCCGCTACAATCACTGGAATGCCAAAGAATAGAGATAGAAATCCCCCGATAGTACCACTGCGGAAGAATGATACGATTCCTGCAATAATGATTACGATCCCACAGAGGATCATTACAACTAGGATAATCTGAAGCATCTGTCCTATCAGCTCATAGAGTGGTCGAATATCAATGGGAACTGAGGGAATGAGGGCAAAGAAGGGTGTCAAGGCGAAATAAATGGTAACTTGGGCTCCTAGTATAAGCACTCCGCTAAATAACTGGAAGATTCCTCCCAGATCAGATAAACAGGGCTTTTCAGTTTCTTTCGTCATGTTCTCAATTCCTTACTCACTATGCATTGAGGAGTATCAAATGATTTCTCCTTAAAAAATCCGGATACTGACCAAACTCTCTTCAATATTGCGATAGGGGATTGAAATCTGAACCAATTGTATAATAATTTCTCCTCCATCCTTCGCTCATTGGGTTTTTTCCGAACCCTGTGGTTGCCATGAAATAATATTACACCAAAGTATGGTAAAATCAGGAATTGAAAATGAACTCCGAACAATTGATGAAAAAATACCAGCAACTTACTGCCAAGCCCCTTAACTCACCTTCAATCCAAAACGAATCGGGTGAGTCAGTCCAACCCCTCTTCCAAAGTCCATCTTTACGTATTCTCTTGCTTCGGACTTCAGAAACTCCTTCCATAGTGTCAGTTGAAGTTGAAGTGTGGCTGCCAAATATCTCTTCAGACAACGGCTCCGAAGCTTCAGAAGACATTGCTGAGGATTCAGAACACGAGAAGCTTGGGATAATATTAGCGCAAATGATCACTCATCTTCAGTATTTGTTACAGCTACACCGATCTGGATTTACACTCGATGTGATTAAACATGATTGCCTTTGGACAGCATCTAAGGTGATTGATAAGCCACCTGGCCGTGAATTGTTTGAGATGTTACTTCCCCCTTGAGGGGTTACGTGAGTTTTAATGCAGCTATGATTTAGTTTAAAAGTAGGGAGCTTTGAACACTTGCTGCTTCCGAGTAGAGCTTTCACTGGACGATTGGTCTCGTAGGGTGAGCTGGCTTCCCCTGCTCGGTTACAAGGTCTTCCCTGCTGCGTGGTGTCTGAGATGGACCTAATTGATAAAGGTATCTTTTACGCCCTCGACGCAAACTGCCGTGTTTCATATGAAGCCCTTGCTCGAGACTTTGATATCAGCGCCAACGCAATCAAGAAACGTGTGACAAAACTCCAAACAAGTGGAGTTCTAAAGCGCTTCACAGTTTGGCTTAGCCTCAGCATGATTGACGCAGAAATGCTAGTTGCGTTCATCGAAACGGATGGAAGCCATGACGATGAATCTCTGATTAATACTATTGGCAATAACTCAATGATTCATCGAGCGGCATATCTTTCAAATGGGAACCTCGTCGCGTTTGGCGAGTATAACGGTGCAACTGGGATGAATGAGTTAAGCCGGTTTCTCCGAAATAATGAGGGTGTTGCAGCAGTAGAGCTTCACACCTTACTTACGGATAAGGGAGGAAAGGTCACTTTCACACCGCTGCAACTAAAGGTGTTAGCCCAGCTTCGGAAAGATGCCCGCATGTCCATTGTGAATTTGGCCAAAGAAACAGGATTAACTGCTCGGACGATTCGTCGAGTTCTTGATCAACTCGGTGGAAATAAAGCAACGACCCGCGCCTTTGTAATTCGTGAAAATATACGACCTGAAGAAAGAGCTTCCAATGAACCCGTGCATTTTCGAAGTTTTTGGAATTTAAACGCGAGTGGTAATATTTCATACGCTGCACGAATTACCTATAACGAAGACAGAGGAAATCCAGCGGAACTAGACGCCTGGCTCCGTGAGAAATATCCCGTTGAGCACTGGTACTCATATGCTTCAGCTTCAGAGCCACTACTCTTTAGTACATTCATCGTGGAAAATGTTGGTGCATTTGAAAAAATCCATCAAGCTCTTCGACGAGCATCAATGATCGATTCAGTCGAAACATTGGTGTTTTTCCCCTATCGGCATTTCAAAGGGCTTCGTGAACTACGCTTAGAAGAAATGCTAGCTCAGGCTGGCTTCTAGCCTTTGAATATCTGTGAAAGTATTTTGAGTGGCTTTCGAGTATTAGTGAACCAGCCAGTTCGGTTTCTTGTTATTGATTCCGATTAGTAGTCCACTTTTCGAACTTGCCGGTTTCCACGACTATATACACCTGAATTCGAAAACTGAAATCAGCTGGTACCCAAAGGAAGGACGCGGATGACAAACAAGCGTTTTACTCCACTGATTTGCATATCCACACTAGTACTACTGCTAGTTGCGCTACCAACATATGCAACACCAGCACAGACTCCCTGGGTTCCCGATTATTGGCCAACAACCGGGTGGCAAACTTCAACACCCGAAGCCCAAAACATGAACGCTGCTTATCTTGAAGCAATGGACGAATACATTAATACAATCGACTGGGGCTTTGCCATGGTCTCATCAATTGTCATCAAGAATGGCTATATTGCTCACGAAACTTACTACGGCAGTTATGGTGTCGACTCTCGAAGAAACATCTTTTCATGCACCAAAAGCTTCACATCCACTCTCGTTGGGATTGCACTCACAGAAGGCTACATAACCAGTGTCGATGAACATGTCCTGGACTTTTTTAGTGATCGCACCATTGCCAATATGGATTCTCGCAAAGAAGCAATGACTATTGAACACCTGCTGACTATGACCACTGGCATCGACTGGGATGAAAACGTCTATACTGGGGTTAACTCCTTCTCACAGATGACTAGTAGTGTTGACTGGGTCCAATATGTGTTAGACCAGCCAATGGCTCACACCCCGGGTGAAGTATGGTATTATAACTCAGGTGCCTCCCATTTACTCTCCGCACTTGTCAATATCTCAACAGGTCAATTTACACAGGACTACGCTGAAGACAAGCTCTTCACTCCGTTAGGTATCACCCACTACGATTGGGGCAAAGATCCAGACCACAATGCTTTTGGTGGGGCAAGCCTTCGTCTAACCCCCCGTGATATGGCCAAATTGGGATTCCTCTTCCTCAACAACGGGACCTGGGACGGTAGCCAGGTTGTCCCTGAGGAATGGATCACCACCGCTACCTCGAGCTTTGAATTACTCGATTCGGACACAGGATATGGCTACCAGTGGTGGACCTCACCACTAATAGGTGCATATTCTGCTCGAGGATACCTTGGCCAATTTATCAATGTCTTTCCCGCATTGAATATGGTAGTCGTATTCACAGCGTCGACCAATTGCATGCAACCTAACATTCTCTTGGAGAACTATATCCTTCCCGCTGCGGGCGTTATTGTCGGTGGAGATATTCCTCCAAATGGAGAACTAATCACAGCAGCCATCATAGGGACATTAGCCCTTATTGTAATTGTTTCAGTGGTTAGTGTATATCTCGTCCATCGACGCCGGCAAGTTCCTTCCTCTTCAAGCTGACTCCTCCAACGGCTCCCTCAGGACATCCGAATTTCCGGCTTTCCGAAATCCGTTGTCCACCAGCAGTAGGCCCCCAAGCATTGGAAAACATTGGAAAAATTTGGACCGAATGGCTCCAATCCCCTCCAACCTCTTGGTCCAAATCGGCTGTCCTGGGAGCCGTTCCACTTCCTTTTTATTATTAACAAATTAGGCCTTCATCTATGGAAGGACAGGAACAAACCATGTACTATATCCCACAAAAAGGGCTATAACAAAAATAATAATGATCAAAATCACACAACAACCCATGGCTTTCCGACGCCTTGAAGGCTCTTTTTCGTCGAAGTCTATTGAATCCTTTGGACGCTCTTGAGTACTCATTTTTGATTCGCCCTCAACTTTCCAAGTTCATGAAAAGGATTAAGCCTTTTTAATTGCCGCGATTTTTTCCCCAAACGTTTTTTCAGCACAATACCTCAAGAATGGGACAGCATGATTGACTATGATCAACTCGCTGAAGATTATCGTCGCCATCGTCGCATTCATCCGGAAGTACTAAAACTACTTATTGAAACCACTCAGGTCAGACGTGGTTCAAAGGTATTAGAAGTGGGTTGCGGTACGGGAAATTATATCCGTGAACTCTGTAAGGCAACCAAGGCATCTGGCTGGGGGCTTGAGCCTTCACGAAAAATGCTTCAAGAAGCCCAAAATCTTTCACCCACAATTATCTTCAAAGAGGGGAAAGCAAGATCTCTGCCCTTTGAAGATCATTTCTTTGATTTTGTGTTCTCCGTGGATGTTATTCATCACCTGGAGGATATCGTGTCTTATTTTGCTGAAATCTTCCGGGTGTTGAGGCGAGGTGGTTTCATATGCACTGTCACAGATTCCGAGGAAATCATTCGAAACCGGCGTCCCTTAGCTTTCTATTTTCCAGAAACCATCTCCGTCGACCTTCAGCGATACCCTTCAATTCTTATTTTACGCAAACGTATGGAAGAAATTGGGTTTCAGAATTTTCAGCAAAAAATTGCTGAGTTTAATTATAATTTAACAGATATTCAACCCTACCGGGACAAAGCCTTCTCCTGCTTACATCTGATATCCTCCGAAGCTTACCAAGCCGGATTAACACGGCTAGCAGACAATCTTAGTCAGGGGGCTATTCCAGCAAATAGCCGGTATCTTCTTCTTTTTGGTCAATCTCCAAAACAGATAGTTTTTGTTTAATCATGATCTTTGATTCGCATTTCCGAACCAACATTTTCAGAAATAGACAGTTAGTTCTAGTTTTCAAACAGTTTTCATAACTCGCAAGTAACTCTAACTTTATACCTATCAATTCAGTGAGGTTGCTTGGCTTGATGCATATGAAGAGTGCACGGATTGTATTGATAGGATTTCTTCCCCTTCTTCTAGTCTCGGTATTTTTACTCCCGTTACACTATCCAGTTTTTGCTCAAATGAATCAACCAGATTATTGGCCAACGCTTGATTGGGAAACCGCATCCCTAGAATCACAAGATATGGATTCCGGACGGTTTCTACAAATGCAACAATACCTTGCTGGACAAACCTGGGCATTTGCGCTGCGATCAATTCTTGTTGTCCGCCATGGCTACATTGTCTATGAGAATTACATGGGAGTACCTGATCGTGAGACTCAGCGCAGTAACATCTATTCGTGTACAAAAAGCGTCTCCTCGGCCCTCATTGGCATTGCCATCAACCAGGGATACCTCAACCTCGATGACCACCTCGTCGACATCTTTTCGCATCTGACAATTCAAAATATGGACAGTCGGAAAGAAGCGATAACTATCGAAAACCTTCTTTCCATGACCTCGGGGCTCCCCTGGGATGAATGGACTTACCCCTATGGGAATCCAAACAATGACTGGGACCGCATGACCACCAGCTCAAATTGGGTGGAATTCGTCCTTAACCGGCCCATGGATTATTCACCCGGCACTCATTGGGTTTATAATACAGGGGGTTCTCATCTCCTCTCAGCAATCATTAACCAGACAACAGGAGTGTCTACCCAAGCATTTACTGAAACCAATCTCTTTGCTCCACTTGGCATCACGGACTATTACTGGTCAAGAGATCCTCAAGGAAATGTGAACGGGGGGTCATCACTGCAATTACGTCCCCGCGATATGGCAAAATTTGGGTTTCTCTACCTCCATAATGGAACGTGGGATGGACAGCAAATTCTTCCTGCATCCTGGGTGGATGCCTCGTCCACAAGCCAAGCAATCGTTGATAGTGAAACTGAATACGGGTATCAATGGTGGATTCATCCAACCATCGATACTTACGCTGCACATGGCTATCTCAATCAACACATATTCGTGGTGCCAAACCTAGATATGGTCGTCGTCTTTACGGCTCGTAGTAGCGCTTTTGATGTCATCCATTTGCTTGAGGATTACATCCTCCCATCAGTAAATCAGCCAATTAACATGATTCCTGTAGTCATTGGCGCTGGTGCAGTAATCACGACGGGCGTGGTTGCAGCAATTCTAGTTGTTCTAATTCGACGTCGGTATCCCTAAATTTCCAATTAATTGGGAAAAGCCAACCTGTTTTTAGCCTGGACCGACCATTAAATTCCATTCATGGTGCATTGCAATGAGTGAAGAAACGCTGCTACAGGAAATTGCTTGTCCAAAAGGCGGAAATCCCCAGATAATTAAATCTGCAATTCGAATCGAAAAACTTCCCTTTATGGAACGCACGATGAGTGAAAAAATCGAACAAGAACACCGTAAACTAGCGAAGACTGACCCCGATGAATTTCAACGCGAGGTTCATCTCCAACTTGCAGAGGCTCAAGCCAAGATGCGGAAAGAAGGGCTGGTCAAGCTCGAACTCCGCTGCCCCGAACACCCTGGAGATGGCGAATACTCTTTTTTCTTCGAAAATTTACAAAGCTACGCCCCAGTTATCAAAGAACACACTCTCCGATGCCTCAAATGTGGCGAACCAGTCACACTAGAAAACACCAAGACATCAGGCAAATTTAAAATTCTCACTATACGCTGCCCTACGCATGGAACTGGGCAACGAAAAATCTCCACAATCATCCACGATGCGATTATGCAAGCTGAAACAACAAGCCCTGCTCTTCCTGCACAAGCCCCGGTTGAAGCTGAGCCGACAGTTATCCATCCCTCTCCCCAACAAAGTGGAAAAACAACGATTAGTTTTTGCTGGAACTGTGGAGCTAAAGCTATAGATTCAACGTCAGTTTACTGTTACAAATGCGGTGTCTCTTTAAACCCCCCTTAACCATCCAACATCTGGATTTGTGATTCTTGATGAAAGGTAAGGAAATTAATGATAACGAACGGAAAGAAATTCTCAAACAGATTATCAGGCAATTACACGAGGGAACATCGGTCCAGAAAATCAAAGCTAAATTCGGAAAGTTGTTGGCAAGCTGCAGTCCTCTTGAAATCGCCCAGATCGAAGAAGAGCTCATCAAAGAAGGTATGCCTGCTGAAGAAATTCGTGCCCTCTGTGACATCCACTTAGCGACATTCCAAGATGCCTTAGAATCTACTCATTTAGACCTCGAAGCTGGTCATCCCATTTGGATTCTCATGGAAGAACATAATTTATTGCTCAAAAACGCTATCGAACTCCGTGAAGTAGTTGCAAAAATCAGTGAAATGAATGATTATCATGCAGCGAAACCACATTGGGATGCTCTGAAGGACAAAGTCTCTAAATTCCGCAATTCAGAGAATCATTATCTCCGAGAGGAAAATGTTCTATTTCCATTCTTGGAAAAATATGGCATTACCCAGCCTCCTAAAATCATGTGGGCTGAACATGATGAAATTCGGGCATTGGAAAAACAACTCTATTCCCTAATGGAAAATACTACAACACTCAAATTTAGTGAATTCACTTCTCACCTTGAGACTCTTGATTTGGCTATTGCAGAAAAACTTGCCAGCCACTTCCAAAAAGAAAATAATATCCTCTTTCCCACTGGCCTCAAAGTGATAAGCGAAAATGACTGGCCACAGATTCGTCATGAATTTGACGAGATTGGTTACAGTTTCTTCACACCTGTCACGTTCGAGGCTAAACCACCAATAACCAAACCATCTGAAGTTGAAACAATAATAAAAGGAATCGTAAATTTTGAAACGGGTAGCTTATCACAAGAAGCGCTCCAAGGCATTTTTAACATAATACCCGTGGATATCACATTCGTCGACAAGGACGATAAAGTCCAATTTTACAGCGAGTCTGGGGGGCGCATCTTTGTTCGAACTAAAGCTGTAATCGGACGAACAGTACAAGCTTGTCACCCCCAAAAAAGCATCCACAAAGTCCAGCAAATACTTGATGACTTTCGTGCTGGAAAAAGGAAAACTGCTGAATTTTGGATAAACCTCAAGGATCGACTAATCTACATCCGCTATTTCGCAGTTCATAGTAGTAAGAACGAATATATCGGTTGCCTTGAAGTCAGCCAAGATGTCACAGATATCCGCGCGCTAAAAGGCGAGAAACGGCTCCTCGACTAGCTTTGACGCCTTTGCAGAACTACCTTTCGTGGAGTATATCTAGCCCCTTGGGAATATCCCTCACCGAGAGGTTACACCATGCTCCTCGAACTCACCATCGGAATACTCCTTCTCGTAATCCTTGGCCTGATTCTCTACAACATCTATCAAAAACGGATGGTCAACATCCGTGTCCAAGAACAAGTCCAAAAAGAAAAAGACCGCATCCGCAAAGATGCACTCTCACGAAGCCGTGCTGTACTCAAAGGAAAAATTGGTGAGCAAATGGCCCCACTCCTCGACGCGTTCCCTTTCGAACCCTCCGACGCCCGCTTCATTGGCTCTCCAATTGATTACATAGTGTTTGATGGTTATAGTCATAATCGCCCAACAGAAATTGTGCTAATCGATATAAAGACTGGAAATGCTCAACTAAGCACAACCGAAAAGCGAATTGCCCAATTAATACATCAAAAGCGTGTTCGATGGATGACCATAAGAATATAGCAAAATGAATTGGGTAGAATTACCCGCTTCAGTTATGCATCAGATATTCCCGGTGCTGTAATCGTGAACAACGCTTCACCTTCTGGCAAGTATGGCGAGTCAATCAGTGTTGCAATTCGGCGTTCTGCTTTGCTCTTCCGCAAATATATTCGTGTCTGCGCTGCGTGCGCCACGATATGACCTCCAGTCGGACGGTCCGGTGCTCCGAAGAAGACGTCGGGTTGGGCGTGGACTTGGTTGGTGGTGACGACGGCGATGTTGCTGATTTCGGCGACGCGGAGGAGGTCGTGGAGGTGTTTGTTGAGTTTTTGTTGGCGTTCGGCGAGCATGCCACGTCCAAGGTATTCGGCACGGAAATGACCGATGAGGCTGTCAACAACCAGGAGTCGAACTTTTTCGAATTGGGGATTATCTTGGATTTGTTGGACGAGAAGCATTTGGTGGTCGCTGTTGTAGGCGCGTCCTACGATGATGTTTTTGAGGGCTTGGTTGGGTGGGATGTTTTTGGCTTGAGCCATGTTGATGATTCGTTCAGGACGGAAGGTGCCTTCTGTGTCAATGTATGCAGCTTTGGCGTCACAGCCACCTTGATCAGCGGGGAGTTGGACATTGACGGCGAGTTGATGGCACAGCTGGGTTTTGCCAGACCGGAATGCTCCCGCGAATTCAGTCATACTACCAGTTTCAAGACCACCGCCCAGGAGGGCGTCGAGTTCTCTACTATTAGTGGTGATGCGTTCAACTGTTTGACGTTTCTTCCAGAGTTGATCGGCGGTTTCAAGCCCAATACTAGCAAGGCGTTGGGCGGATTCGATAATCTTCTGAGCAGTACTTGCGCCGATGCCTGCAAGGCTCGTAAGTTCTTTGACAGAGGCCGCGGCGATTCCTTCGATGGTGCGGAAGCCGCATTCTTCGAGTTTTTGGGCGACGGTGGGTCCGACGCCATCGATTTTTTCAAGTTCTGAGGGCATGGTTCTTCCTTCCGAAGGGTCATGCGTGTGTGCTTTAGAAACACGTCGGGCGGGGAGACCTCACCGAAAGTATTCGGGGAGGTGGTGCAAGGGAGGTCCCACGTAAAGGTCTGTGTGCGGTGTTCCCTATTATAGCTTACCGGTTTTCGAACGAGACCCCAACTCTAACGGTTTTCCTGCCCTGTTCCGTGTCAGAACTTTATAATCCTTAGACACCCCAATGTGAAAGTGAAAATATTCGTCTATATGCTAGGTGGTAATAATAGGGGACAGCTGAAGTGCTTTGAGTGATTGTTCCGTGGGCTCTCCGTCGGGTGTGCATCCACGTCGCTTGTATAATTCCGTTAGGGATTCTTCAAAATCTTGTTGGCTAGTAAACGCAGTATATCCCTTGGTGGGTCCATCAGGTATTGGCTCTCTCATGAAACGGTTGGGCAAGACATCATAATTACGTGGTGGTTGGTCATACTCGCGAATGTTAAACATCCGAGCCAGGGTCCAAATTCGGTTGGCAATGGTGTTTACTGCTTTCTTGGTCTGCTTCACGCCGGTGGCAACCTGTAAGATTTCAGCACAGTCTTGAATATTCAGTCGCGGAGAAATCGAGTGGGTGAAATGACAGATAATAAGTGAATCTTTGAGGATTTTCAGGTTTTGCTGTTCGATAAGTGAATCAAGCACCAGTTTGGCGCTGTCTTCAGGGGGCTTTGTCGTCGAGGGCCACCCTCGTAAATGACTTGCCCCTGCTGCTGCTGTCACATAGCTCAATCCTAGACCTAATTTTCCACGGGGATCCCAGGCAGGGTATTCAAGTCCTTTCGTGTGAAGTGCCCATTGATCAGCACTATTACCTACAACATTAGCAAATTCCCGGACCCCCTTCGCCAGATGATCTCCGACACCGTCACGTGTCGCAATTTTTAGTAAGAGCTGAAGTACTTTCTTCGCTTCACCAAAAGTCATTGCTTCTGATTGGAATTGCCGTGGGATACGGTTGCGTTGTTTGAGTTCCATGAAGAACCCGATAACATTTCCAGCACTGATCGTGTCTAATCCATACAGGTTGCATAAGTGATTCATTTGAATGATGGCATCAAGGTCATTGACACCAAGACCCGCACCCATTAATCCCAGCGTCTCATATTCAGGGACAGCAATCTTGCCCGTTTTCGCTTTTGGAGCCCATGGATACTCTGGGTCTTTTAAGGTCCAGGCACAACTAATCACACAGCCCTCACAAGGGGTTCGTTGTTTTGCATTTCGATACTGGGCTTCAATTGCCTCGTCATCGATTTTGGAATGTCCACCAAACTGAGTTGTTTGGAAATTACGGGTTGGAAAAATACCAATGCTATTAGCATAATCAACTAGCCAAGGGGTTCCACGATAATGCAAAGAATGTCCTCGCTCCTTCGCTTTTCGAGCGCGCTGGGCTAGTTGTATGACAAGGTTGCGTTCCTGCTCGTCATCGGGTGTGGGAATCCTCCGTTTGGGTCCCCGAATGGCAACAGCTTTCAGATTTTTGGATCCGAATACCGATCCTAATCCACCACGGCCAAAATTCCGAAAATAGTTGTGCGTTAAACAAGCAAAACGGACGAGATGTTCTCCTGCTGGTCCTGTGGAAATCACCTGGGTTTTCGGATCTTGTTTTCTTAAAGCAAGCTCTGTTTCATGCGTCGTTTTTCCCCAGAGCTTCGAAGCGTCCTTTATTGCCAACTCTTTTTCACTAATATGAATCCAAACTGGTGTTTCTGCCTTCCCCTCGATTGCTAGAAGATCAAATCCCGCTCGTTTTAATTCGGGTCCTAGGTATCCACCCATGTTACTATCAATATACAGATTAGTTAGAGGGCTTTTGGAGATTGCTGAACATCGACCTGTAATCGGAATGCGTGTTCCTTGAACTGGACCAACCGCTAGGTAGAAACGATTTTCTTCCCCTAACGGATCCGTGGAAGCTGGGATTTCTCTATAGAGATAATAAGTGCCTAATCCTTTTCCGCCAATGAACTGGTGAAGCACTTTTTCTGGAATAGATTCTTCACGAATTTGCTGAGCGCTAAGATTAACTCGAAGGAGCTTGCCCGTCCAGCCATACATATTGAACACACTCGGATAGAAGCTTCATGAACCTGCAAAGAATAAAACCTTAATGTATCTCTTTGTGACACTCAAATTCTACTCAGCATTTCCTCATCTGATGATATTTACAAAACATAATTTCTGCTTTCCATTGGATACACTCGTGCTGACATAATCACATATTCTCGGTTTCGTTGGTTGTTTTTTCCATCATCATGAGAAAATATTCTTTGTCGATGAGGTCACATTTCCTTCTCTAAATTCCCCAATAACAAGTGATTTAAGGAATAAGTATCCCTTTTGACCGGTGTCGTAGCACAAGCTACGATTCGGAAAAACGCCAAGAGGTTTGAAACTAAATTGGAGCGAAAACGCACAATCCAATTACTTGCAGTTCTCCTCTTTGTGGGCCTCGCCGGAATGTTCCTTGTTTATACCGGTGAATCCCCATCTGTTTCAGCACAGGATGGCGGTTGGGATCCGACTGGTCCTTATGCTGACAGAATCATCTTCCATGTTATTACAGGGCAAGATGTACAAGTAGCTGCTCTAATTCAAGGCGACATTGACTGTCTTGCCGACAACGTAGAAGCAGCCTACATTGAAGAATTGCAAGCTAACCCGAACATAGAAGTAACCCAAACTGAACGACTCGGTTTC
This sequence comes from Promethearchaeota archaeon, assembly GCA_048939625.1. Lineage (GTDB taxonomy): Archaea > Asgardarchaeota > Hermodarchaeia > Hermodarchaeales > Hermodarchaeaceae > Hermodarchaeum. Next base: position 23,630 of record JBHLPH010000001.1, on the reverse strand, counting down.
GGTTTTATGGCCATCAACTGCATGCGCTATCCATATGCAATTCCTGCATTTCGACGTGCGCTAGCCTTAGCTGCTGACAAGCACGAAGTCGCCACCATCATGTGGGGTGGTCTTGGCTTCGCCCTTGACAGCCCAGTTCCTGCATCAACTGGTGTCTGGCATAATAATGCCACATCACCCAGCTACAAGGAACCCAACGTTGCGCTAGCTATGGCTGAACTGACAGCGGCAGGATTCTATGATGCCAACGGTGACGGATACTTCGACGATCCGAATGGTGAACCTTTCACCTTCCGTCCGATGTACTCCATCGAAGCTCCCCAATGGGGTGCTGCTATGACCTCCCAGCAAGTTTACTGGGATCAGGCTGGTATCTCCGTAGATCCAATGCCAATCGCTTTCAACACCCTCCTGGACATCGTTTACACGATTCCACGAAACTATGATGGCGCAAACTTTGCTTATGGCCTTAGCCCCAATCCACTCATCCTTGAGAACTGGATGTCCCAATACATCGCAGAACCTGAAGGAAACATGTTGAACTGGGCTAATGACACCTACGACTACTGGGTAGACATCATGCTCACCTCCTCTGACTTTGATGAGGTTCTCGATGCTGCCTGGTCTGCTCAGCAAATCTTCATCGAGAACGTACCCATGCTCGTCTGGTACAGCAACTGGGAAGTCAACGCCTACCGTTCTGACAAATGGGAGGACTTCACCGTTATTCCTGGTTGGGGTATTGCTGGTATGAACCGCTGGGTACCACAGAAGGTCAAACTCAAGGAAGGACAGCCTGAACGTGATCCAACCACGGGTACAGGTGGCACCTTCAACACTCTGATTGGCTCCGCCATGGACTCTCAGAACCCATTGACCTCAACCAGCGTCTACGGAAACTATCCGCTCTCGCAAGTCTATTCCAGCCTTGCCGGACTCAATGATCCGAACCACGAACCTACTATGGACAGCAACGGTCTCGCCTATGACTGGGAGATTACCGAACTCACGGACGGACTTCAATTCGACTTCACGCTGTGGGGTGCAGACGACGATCATCCTGCCGCCTACTGGCATGACATGGGTGGTAGCTATGATGGTCGTGTGACAGCATATGATGTAGCCTTCAGCTACAATTATGTCCTCAACTACTCCATTCCGACCTACGTGACAGCTATTCCATACCTCAACTCCTGTGAAGCCATCGACGATTTCCACGTACGAATCATCACCAATGGTAAGAGCTACTGGGCCTTTGACCAGCTTCGTGGATGGACTGTAATTCCAGAACACATCTGGTCTGGTATTGTCAGCCCTGTAACCTTCTCGAACCCCGAACCCATTGGCAGTGGTCCATTCAAGTGGTATCGCCGTATTGAAGGCGAGTACGTTGAAATGGAGTTCTGGGATCGCTACCATCACGGTGTGACTGGTCACGCTGCTGGTGAACGAGAGCAAGTCAGTTATTTGCCTATCTACATTGCTGTGGGTGTCCTAGTAATTGTCGTGGTACTCCTCGGCAGTTTCTGGTATCTCCGCAAGAAGTAATCGTTCAGATCAAAACTTCTGTTCCAAATAGGTGCCATCTCGGCACCTACCCTTCTCTTTTTTTTGGGATTTTTTTCTCGCCATTGATGGTAAAAAGAGCTCTGTGCCAAGTAGTTACTCCTTGATTCTTGCCACTTTCGGCAGATTGATAAAATCATCCATAAATGATGCTCCTATGGACAACGAAGAACAGCCTTCTAACTTCTCCCATGCTTCGATTAATGAACCAATATCATATACTCTTACCTGGCGAATGCGAATAACCTATTTGTACGCTCCAATCCTCGCCATGGTCTTTTCGTTGTTTATTACCCTGCTCATCGTTATCGCAAATCCCTTCCTCGATATTGGAATCTTCCCTCCTTTAACTAATCTCTACGAAACGATTATTGCCCTACTAGTGATTGCTCTTGTAGGTGGTGTAGCAACATTTGCCACTTTCTTGGTCTTTCAACGGGGAAGTGAAACCTTACATCGCATTATCATTGCTGCTTTTATATCGCCCCTTTTCTTCATTCTTACAGTTTTCATTGGACAAGCCATCTTCCTAGTTTTGCTTTTTCAAGGACTCACAAACCTGCATCTTTCGATGATAGCGCTTGCCTCCATCATGTTTTCCGCCTTTTCCATGGTCTTCATCTTTACGGATGCCCTCGGAATGATGGGACGAAACGTCTTGTTTACAATATATGGCATAATTCTCGGAGTGTTCATTGCGACTAATTTTACTTGGGTTATCTCTATGGCGCTTCTCGTTATCTTAGCTATTCAAGACACAATCTTTGCTATCCGACTAGGACCCACAATCGTTGATGCTGATCCTCAACGGCATGCCCGCGCCGCCTTTACCTTTGTGATCGGACCTCTCATCATCGGCGTAGGAGACCTCATCGTCTATGCTGCTCTTGTGTCGTACGCACTGCGCTATGTTGGCTGGACCTTTGCTATATTGACCTTCGCTGCCGTTCTCACCGGATGTCTAATTAATACACAAATAGTTGTAAAGAGACCCAATCAAGTCATTCCTGGGTTACCCATTCCTCTCTTATGTGCACTCCTTCCAATCTCTATTGGTCTTGCCCTTATTTTTTTGGGCTTTGGTGGCGTCTTTCTCTAATCTATGGACCAATCTTTTTTCCGTAAGAATAGGAAAAACTCCTGAGCTTAAACGAAACCTTTATGCCCGTTCAGGAGTTGTCTGCCTTAGAGTACCACCTGGGAAGGGTGTAATTGACAGATAGATTAGCACCTACAGATGTCCATGAACGTTTCAAAGAAAAGCCCACTGACTTTGGACTAAAAGTAGTCATGATGGGTGATGGCGCAGTTGGCAAAACATCATTGGTGCTCCGATACACCCAAAATACTTTCTCCCCTGAATACAAACAATCGCTTGGAGCTAGTTTTGCAGTTAAGGACTTGGATGTACAAGAGCGTAATGTCAAACTCGTCATCTGGGACGTCGCTGGGCAACCTTCCTTTCGCCAAGTTCGTCGTCATTATTACAGTGGTGCCCATGGAGCACTACTTGTTTTTGACGTATCTGAACCCAGTTCTTTCATGACACTACGAAATTGGTATAATGATTTTCGTCGAATAGTGCCTAATGGTGTCGTGGTCCTCATTGGTAACAAAGTAGACTTGACGGAGAAACGAATGGTTCCACCAGAAGCTGCTGAAATGCTCCAAAGATGGTGGAATATCCCATATATCGAAACTTCAGCTGCCACTGCAGCAGGAGTTCATGATGCGTTTCTTGAATTAACGAATGATGCATTGACCAGAGCATTTTCTCAGATGCGAGAACGTGATAAACCAATCCTTAATGGTACCTAAGTCTTTGTGGCGTCTGGGGTTGTACTTACGAATAAGGTAAGACCTGAGATGCCAACGACCCATATCTGGCTATTTTCTATAATGGCTTCTTTTGCCTGAGCTTTCCATTCTTCTCCCCGGACACTTACTTTTCCTTTCCAAAGTTCTCCTTCTCTGAAAAAGCTGGCAAGTGCTGTTCCCTGCTGTCCAATTACTGGATCATAAACAGGAATTGAAGAACTCGACCAATATGAATAAATTTTCACTATGGTAAAACCCGCTAATCCGATTGCCACAATTGTCATTCCCAAAACCAAGAACTGTGGAAGAAAGATGAACAGAATGATGAAAGCAATTATAGCGATGATGACTTCTTCGATGATATTGAATAGAATAAATGCGTATAACCGTCGTCTTGACTTCTCAGCGTTAATCATCATGTCCCTCATTGTGAAGCCTTTCTATAATTGCGTAATCACTCCGCAAAAATAATGTTATCGTATCAAAATGCTGAGGTATCGGTAGGCTTTTACAGATTCCACACCAGCAGTAATACCTTGGAGGTAAGGCAGGCCATGGCAGAAACAGAACTTGCATATGAACTGAATCTATTGCGAAAACTAGTTGAAATCAACACCACCGTGACCAATGAATCTCGGATGGGTTATGCAGAATGCTCAGAGATGATTCGACTCACAGCACAACAACTAGGACTTGGCACTGAAGTCTTAGATGGGCGTGATGTTACTATCGACGGAGAATCACGACCTAACGTGATAGTCTCTTTGGATGGAACCACAGATGTGGATTTACTCTTCGTCACGCATCTCGACGTCGTTCCCGCTGATGAATCAAACTGGAATACACACCCCTTTCGTCTTCGGGTTACTAGTGATCGAGCCTTTGGACGTGGGGCTGCAGATGATAAATCCAACATAGTTGCAGCAATGAGTGCTATGGGAGAGCTAGCCAAAGGTGAACCTGAAGTCAATATCAAACTGTTAGTCACAGTGGATGAAGAGATTGGAGGACGAGCAGGAATTGGATATCTATTTGACGATATTGGTATCCATGGAAATGCCGGCGTCGTCATTGATAGTGCTCCCAATTATATTAGCATCGGGGCAAGTGGTGCACTCTGGGGTCAAATCATTATCAAAGGTGAAGGAGGTCATAGTGGGTATCCTGAACAAGCCGATAATGCAATTTACAGAGCTACTGCTTTTGTTGAAAAACTCAAACGGTACCATTCCACCGTGTCAAAGGTTCGTAGTAAATTGAAGGCTCCACCTGAAGCCCCTTATCCTAAAGTTCATGGTCGGTTCACCGTGACGATGATACACGCTGGTGAAAAAGAAAATGTCATCCCTGGCAAATGTGAGATACGGTTTGACCGACGCCTGATACCAGAAGAAGATTCTAAACAAGCCGAAGCTGATCTACGAAAATATATCTCGGAATTGGCAGCGAAAGAGAAGACAGTCATTGAGGATGTAAAAATTCTCAATAATGTGGATGGGTATTTCACAGATATGAAGCATCCATTCATTCGTCATTTCTCCCAATTAGCACAAGAAGTGGTCGGTGAGACTCTTCCCATCGCAGCGGATTTAGGAGGGAATGATGGCGCCCTTCTCGCTCAAGCTGGAATACCAGTTGTGTGTTTTGGTACGATTCGCCATGATACCAATTATCACAACCATAATGAATTCGTCTATCTCAACGATATCAAAATTGTGCGAGACGTTCTGATTGCCTTAGGTAAGAGTCCCGCAGCTAAGTTCAATTCTCGCTAACACCCCCCATTAGGCTTATAAGGTGTCCAAATTCCTCACATACTCTCGCAAAACTCAATCCGCGCGAAATTCATGTGGCGCCAGCTCCATTAACCGAGACAAGAAGGCAGTTCAAGGTATCCTCAAGATACCGGAGAAGCCTTCTAGCCCTGAGGTAAAGATTTAAGGTCTCTTCTTCCTTGTCAACACGGTTAACGGTTTTAGTCGGTGCTCATTCCAAGCGGGGTAATCTCAGATGGGAAAAACTACACTAGATGCTAAAGCAGAACCAACTCGCCAATCCGAAAAGAATAGTGTCATCCGGCGTGGGGAAGTCGCTGAGTTCTTTCGGAAACGTACTCAACTTGTAGGGTTCTCCATGGAAATGCACAAATTCACCCAATACTGTGCAGAGTTTAGTGATAATGCCCTTGATGCCATCGAAACCTATTATTGGACTCGTGGTTCAAAATCGAAAAAGACCACACCCACCCCCATTGTACTCGACGAGCCACCAGAGACTGTTTCTTATCCTGAAGTCCCTCAACCGCTAAAGACCACTCGTCGACCCACTTCAGCCACAGCCATTTCTGAACGAATTAAACTATTGGCATCTCCAATTCGCGGAATTATCCACCACGAGCCTATTTTGCTCATGGTTCTTCAAGAGTTGGAGAAACCAGAAATCCTTCCCTCGGAGGTCGCAGGAAGAAATCTCCTCATGTATAGCTTTGAGTCCTTGGACACCGGAATTGGGATGACAAAACGCGACCTACAACAATATGGGCTCTACCTCGCTAGTAGCAAAAGCTTCAAACTCTGTCAAACACGAGGAAGCCAAGGCTTTGGAGCTTCAAGTGCGTTTAGTGATGCGCAAAATACAACCGGTCGACCGATCATTGTAGCCACGCGGCACCCGGCTGAACGTCAAGGTTACACATCAATCTTTTTCACTACGAGTAAAAACAAAAAAGATTACCTCTTAAAAGAAACTGCAATTCCCATGTCTTTCAATCATGGGACCTACCTTCAACTCTCTTTTCTGAATCTTCCTTATCGACGCGGGTATGCAGATGAATACGTCCGTCAAACCTCTTACTTGAATGCCCATGTCAATATAATCTTCATCGACCCATATGGCGATGTTTACATTTATCCAAGGCGAGTTCGCGAATTCGTACGTGAACCCAGTTATGCTATGCCTCATCCAGCATCAACAAGTATCGGAGATTTCCAGGATCTCATTCGAAATACCACCAATAAAACACTCACTGAATTTCTTGCCAACAGTTATTGCAGATTAAGCCGAAGAAAAGCACAACAGATTTTAGCAAAAGCTGCGAAGCGTATGCGCACCGATCCGATTACATCCAAGCATTCGCCCAAGCAACTCACGCAAGCCCAAATTAAAGCTCTTTATGCCAGCTTCATTTCTGAGAAATATTATGCTCCCCCAACCGAAACTGTAGTTCCAGTGGGCGAAGAAGTGATCAGGCAAACCTTACAAGAGATTTTCAAAGCGGAATTTGTTGAAGCAGTTAGTCGACCACCCACCAGCAGTAAAGGTCTGGCTTTTGCAGTAGAAGTCGCCGCGGTTTATGATTCTGCACTTTCCAATCAGTCCGGAGTTGGAGTTTTATACCGATTCGTGAATCGAACTCCCAAACTTCGAGATAATTCAGATTGTGCAATTTGGAAAGCAGCAGCATCCGTAAATTGGCGTAATTACCGCATGGATGTTGCCAGTAATGGCCTTCCCACTGGCTCCGTCCGGCTCTTTGCTAATGTAGTTGGTCCTTTTGTCCATCTTATCTTCAAAGCCCAATCCAAGCAAGCTCTCGCCGAGGATGATATCCTGCTTCGTGAATTGAAACTTGCTTTTGAAGAAGTAGGTCGAAAACTTCGTCGCCATATTGTTCGAGTAATTGCACGCCGTGAACAAGAACGACGGGCAGATGTACTTCTTCGATATTCACGCATTGTTGGCCAATCAATTGTGAACATTCAACAAACCGATTCAAAAATAACTAAGAAACAACTGCAAGCGCTCCCACAGCAATTGGAAGAAGTCATCACCAAAGTTGTTGGAATCGAGCCTTCAGCCAAGGCTAGAATGGAAGAAACACAGGAGGTGGCTGCAGAATGAGTAGTGGAAGCCGACGACGTCGAGCGGCTCAAAATTCAACACTCGAGGAATCCCTGCCCGGTACCGAACGTTCTGTCAATGATAAATTTGCTGCTGTACAAAAACTCCGTAAAAACCTTCAAGATACACAAACCGGTGCAAAATTACCGCGCGGTGTAAAACTTGTCACTGAAAAAGACACTGAAAAGTTACATGAAGAAATCCATAAGCTAATGCGCACTCTCATCAAAGAAATTGGGAAGGGGAATCCTCCTTCACTTGAACTCCCATTACGTGGAAGCGGAAACATCATTTGGGATGAAGACAACGATCTCTTGTTACTTGGCGAAAAAACAACAATACGCTCATTAGGGAATCTTCGCACTGCCAAGGATGTAACCCGACTTATCCGGGTCTTAGAAATCGTCCACGAACTCTTAGAAAAGAACATTCATGCGACGAAACGAGAAATCTTCTATAACGATGTTAAACTCTTCGAGGATCAACGTCAATCAGACACGACTATCGATGATATTGGACCCCTTCTTGGCACGAACCGTGAATCAACTCATATAGTTGCTAGTGCGAAAGGCACGGTATTAGGTCGATTAGTACTGGAAGATAGTGGGGATCGGATTGATTGCACCCAACTGGGCACCGGTGGTTGGTCGATTACACCTTTCTTGGATCGAGTGGAAATCGTAGAATCGGATGCTGAATTCCTCCTTATTGTTGAAAAGGATGCAGCCATGCTTCGGCTTAGTGAGGTTAAATGGTGGAATAAATATCCCTGCATCCTTCTGACTGCTAAAGGTTCTCCTGATATCGCAAGTCGCATCTTTGCTCGACGCCTATCGAAAGAATTGAAGCTTCCCGCATTCACTCTTGTCGACGCAGATCCCTTCGGGCATTATATTCATAGCGTCTATCTTCGGGGCAGTAAGCGGTTGAGTTATGAAAGCCCTTTCCTAGCCACACCAGACTTGAAATTACTCGGTGTTCTGGGTAGAGACCTCGACCAATACAATATTCCCAAGGAGTGTCGTCTACGCATGACTCCACAAGATATCAAACGTGCAAAGGCAGTTATGGAAGAACCTTTCGTTGCGCAAAACCCAAAGTGGGTAGCTGATATCCACCTAATGGTTAAACGCAAAGAAAAGGCAGAAATTCAAGCGCTGAGTAGTCACGGCTTTGAATTCTTAGCTGATACCTATCTCCCCACTAAACTCGAAACAGGCGACTGGATCTGAAACGAACTAGTCGAATAATAATACCTTTCTTTGCATTTTTAGGATTGAAGCCTAAATAGTGACTCGAGAAGGCTTGTCGAACACATCCACTCTTGTCCGACGGTTTTGAAAAGGGCGAGTGGTAACCCATGTATTTGGGGGAGTGATCGGGATGTAAGAACTGGTAAAGTGGGGATTAAATCATAATAGCTTGTAACTTCAGGGAAGACTGTTAGAAAGGGGATGAGACCTCCTTGAGGTAAGTTAATATTGAGTAGAACTGAGGCTGATTCCTCCGAATCTAGAGAGGAGAGATGCCATGCCTGATATGCGGGGAGTAGACGAATGCCGTCTAAGAATTGCCTTAAGGATTCGATTGAAGAGCTGTGCACTGCAGTGATAAATCCCTCAGGGAGAGGTGGATTTGCGTATGTAAAAAATGGCGTTATGACGTGGGGGATTAGTTTATTGTAATGGTTTGCTGCAGTGGTCACGGAGGTTTCAGCACGGGTTGCTAACTGACGTTGGCTTATCCGCATATCGTGTTGTAGAATCAACAAAATGCGTAAAGCTTCACGAGTGAGCTTAATTCTTGGTTCTGTATAATCCAATGATGTATGCAGGCTAGTTTCTGATTTCTCTGATCGAAGGTGGCTACTTGCCATGATTTTCCATTCAGTTGGTAGAAATTCTTTCCAGGAATCGAATTCCCATCCCCATTCAAATCGATTAATTCGATACAACTCACTAGCAACTCCGCTTTCTTGTTTCCAGAGTTCCATGTATTGACAAAAGTGTATTAGTGCGGATTCAGGCAAGGAAATAATTGCATGGATAATGGTCTGGGTTTGGTATGAAGGAGCATGTAAGCGGATACAATACGGAAAAGCTTCTAGTTCATCGCGCAGGTCAGATAATTTGGAAAGTTCTTCCTTGGTACTAAGAAGGGAATGGGTCCTCAGAAGTAGTGGTGTAAGTCCAATCTTATGATAATTCATCTCTCCTGGAACAAGGAGGCCTAATTGTTGTTGAAAGGCTAGGAGATTTCTGTTCACGGTTCCGCGGGCTAGTTGGGTGGTTTTTGCGAGTTGCCGTTCACTTGCTAAGGGATTTCTTGCAAGATGAAGTAATATGGTTTGCTGGACTTTTGTGAGGCTGGGACTTGGGAGTTTCTCGGAGAGCTCGAGTTGAGTGAGGATAGTGAAAGATCCTGTGGGGACCTGTGACACACGAGTGTCAATCTTTGAAAGCCGTTTATACAGAGTCGTGAGTCGATTTTTCTCAATAAGTTTCGGAGTCAAACTAGCTATTGTGGAAATCCATTCTTGGTGTTCAGGTGTAGGCTGGCTTCCATTCCATTTGATGGTTGACCAAAGTTGCTGGTCGGTGGGGTTAAGGAGTTCGGAAACCATTATGTTCGAAAACTCTTGAACATCCATTGCGCTTCGAAAACTCCTGGGAAGAAACACTCGGACAGCGTCTCGGAGTACAAGATTTTTGCTTACAGCGGGAAGGAAAAGGAAGGGGGGATGGATATTAACTAGATTGGCTTCGTTGTAATAGTTGGTTCCCCACCATTCATGTTCATTTACAAAGAAGGAATTCAATTGTGGTGTCTCTTTTTTACTTAACCGGGTTTTAAAGAGTGTTCGGAGAATGTGTAATCCCTCTTGAAAGTGCTGGGTAAGAGTTCGAAGCTCATATTGCCAATACGCGGTGGGGTCAAATTCATCACGAATGAGGTTCTTGATTTGCGAAAGGAGTTTATCTGGAAGTGGTTTGTGAACAAGAGTGTCAGGATTTTGGAAGTAATGAAATTCATGGAGAAAAGCAGCTATCTGCATGGGAGACGGATTCAAAGCCGTAATTGCTCGAGCGAGTAAACAAGAGATATAACGTGCGCGAGCTCGTTGTTGTCCCATTGCGTCCGGAATTTCCAGGGGGCGTTTGAGAAGTTTTTCTAAAATGTATGGATCTCCCTGGAAAGTATCTGGTGCAACTGCTGAGACCCATAGCATAGTCTGACTCGGTTGAATGGAATTCTTAAACCATGACTGAAGAATCGTCTCTGAAGACATTGAGGGCTCACTCAATGTTTATCATGGCATCACACAGGGTAAAAAGGAAAGGGGTGGGGCGATACTCTTCTCTTTTATTAGCGGAGGAAGGATTGTCGCCCAATGATGTTATTGATTAATCGATATCCACTTCAATTCTGCGAAGGAGGTAAAGTATCTTAGTTTCTACTGCATTGATGTTGGGCACGTTATCTAGCATAATTGCTGTCTTCCGTCCTGGAACGGATATGGTCAATCGACCTGAACGCAGAAGGAGAAATTCGAAGAGGTCGGGAATTTCCTTGTGGACCATAACGTTTGTTGTGCCATACCGTTCTACATCCCCCATTATACCTTTCTTGTAGATGATTTCGTTGGGGGTGATTTTGAAGTAGAATATACGCGTTTTTATCCACGAGAGGAAGATTACAAAGAGGAAGACACAGAAGAAGGCGAGAAGGGCTTCTGTACTTATGAATAATCGAAGGGTTGAAGGATTAATTACAAAGAGATAACCGTAAAAATTGAAGACGAGGACAATGACTAATACTATGATGACAAGGATAAGGGCTAGTGCTACGACGATGGATTTTCCGAATTCAAAGGTGACAATGAGTAAGTTGAAGAAAAAGAGAATAAACCATATGAATGAAATGGTGTACAGCCAACTATCACGCAATGTTGGATCAAGTATAAAGAAGGGTATAAGGTAGTTTACTAATCCAAGAATCAATGAAAAGATTAGCATTGGATAGAAGAGGACGGTTTTGGGGTATTCGCGAACTATGACTTCTTGAACCTCAATCGACGGCTTTTCTACGAGTTCTTCGGGTGCGCTAACTGCTGATTCGTCACTTTCCCAGGTTTCATCTGGCATGGTAAATTTCACCAATATTGGTCAGCGAATGGTAGGTGCATCTAGGCGCTAATCCTCTAAATCCTACTTAATCTTTACTCCATGCTTGAATCCTTTCTCCGGTATCTAAGTAAAAGAGGATCAACCACAGTGTGTGCTAAAATAATGGCTACTGTTACCCAAATTCCTGCCTGCACAGCATCAACACTGGCTGTTAATATCGCAACGAAGGTTGGTACTGCGAAAACGAGAACTTCAATGCAAAAGGTGGGGAAGAATCCTCCAATCATCACGGCGGAGAGAATACAAACTAGAATCCACGAAAACCGGTGAATTCTGTGACGGAAAATACTAGGTATCCCTGTGCTTAGTCCAAGAGCAATATTACCAATCAAAGGAATCACGAACGGTTCCCATAAGGCGCCACTAATCCCCACAAACATGCCACAAAGGAGTCCGCCTATAGGACCTAAAACTATACCTGCAAGTAACGGCAGTAAAAATCCCGGTGTAAGCGTAACATAGGGTGAGAAGGTAGGAATTGCGATCTGGCGAAGGACAATACCACTCGCTGCAAATATCGCTACTAAGGCTATCCAAAGCGAAAGGGGTAGGATTCCTTGAGAAGAAGATTGAAATGTCGGATTCTGAGATGGCAATACTCTCTCTCCGAACCATAGATTCACGTTTCTTTCAAAGTAATCTCATTTTCAGACTCGAAGAGCTCTTTTGCGGTGACTATTACTTTGTCAAACTCTTCAACCAAGAACTTTTCTTTCTCTTCATCACAGATTTGGATTTCAAGACTCTCCTCACCAAGATAGAGAAAGGCACTATAATAGCCCCAAGCCGAGACAAGGACAAAACTTAGCGAAGGCTCTTGTAGCTGAAGACCTCCCTCTCGGTAGGTCACAAAAAATTCGTTACCCTCCAAACCTCGCCCGCCATGTTCTCTGAGGGCGGCATCCAGTGCAGTTAAAAATCGAGTAACGGATTGGAGCGAATAAAGTAGTCCATAATTCATCGACCAGCTGTACACCTCTGCCGTTGTGGTTTCGGTTTCGATGGTTTCTCCTTCAAATTTGAACTTAACTCGGCGCTTCGCAGGTCCCAACGTAGCCCCAGTTTTTGTTTTAAGTTGGGTCGTCACAGCATCAAGTATGTTAATTTGAGATGCGATCACTGGGAGATCAATATACCCCCAGAGAGCTTTTCCAGATGACACATATAGGTTCAGTGTTAGGGGTTCGATATTTTGTCCAGCACTAATTCGCATCTCCACCATTTCGCCGATAGGGTGCATGACAACTTCCCATTTGTCAGTAAGGGCTTGATGGATGTTAGCCAGTAGCTTTCCAGTTTTCCAAACAAAGAGGGGACATTGGTATTTGTTTGCCATTTGTACTCGCCTCGAAGTGATGTTGCTTTAACAATCGTTCATATAGTTTTCGAAATCGCATGGCTACTCGAACTATAGCGATCATGAGGATGCTATGTACTTTGGGAGTGAGCCGCGATTAAATCATCGTGACTCTTGTTAAATCGCTTCACAAGTTCTGCAATAACTCCGTCAAGAAAGACTGCGGACGCAATTTCAAACTGGGTGCCCTCTGGAGTAAGGCTAGCATCTTCCCCTTTTTCCTTGCGGGCTAGATCGACCTTTGTTCGCCCTTGAAGCTTAACGACTAGATCACTCATCCGTCCAATCCAGCTTTCGGGGTAACTTGTAATTGAGATAATATGGGGGTTCTGATCAAGATAGCTTTCGATAATCGCCTTAACGATACCTGTACGACCACTACCTGAAATTACCAGTACAAGATCCCCTTTATCGAGATGTGGTACCGAGCGGCTATTTGTGACGAAATAGACCGGGACATTCAAATGCTCTAATCGCGTTTGAAACATTTGACCAACCATAGCGGAACGACCACTTCCAACAACAAAAATACATCCGCCTCTACGCGCAGTGTTCTCAATGGCATCTACAAAATCTACGACCATTTTCTGATTCTTTCTAAGAAAATCGATGTTTGTCTGAATGTTATCGGTGATTAGCTGCATAGCTCGAAGAAATGTTCCGTCTTTTTTGGTTCCCGCATTAGCTGGCAAAGGGATTTGTCACCGTTTGCTCAGAAAGTTGTACTTGTATAAAAGCGCTTGTCTTTTTTTTGGGAGCAAAGGAAGATTTTCAAAGAATCAAGGAATAAACTGGTAAAGGAAGACGGATTTGATGTCTCACTATTCCGGAATTGCTGAGCGGAAGGAAACGAGTCAAAAAGACTTAACCTGTCTAGCCGCACATGTTAGCGCTCAAATGGGTTCAGGTGATTTCATCACAGTTATCCATGCGGGGAACAGTGACTATATTCGCTTACTACATCTTTTGATAGTTGATCTTCTGTCAAGAAGACGCCGTGTGTATGTATTTGACTATCAACGTCGTATCAAAATAGTATACCTACAACAACTCCTCACTCAGCGAACCGGTAATGTGTCAGGAGTGTTACGTAGCCTTGTTCTTCGCACCATTCTTGATGAAAACCACGCTCTTGATGAAATTTTACGGTTACAACAACACACGCCCTCTAAGCGGAGACCACCAGGTTTCTTCCTCGTTGATCCTTCAGGACTTTTTGGGCGCCTTCAGGGGGGAGTAAAGCAGTCCGCTGAGGGACTACAATTTCAATATGAGGCAGCTGAAACCTTTGCGCAGAAAGGCTATGCAGTACTAATATCAGATCATGGTGGTAGACAGTTCCATCGAATTGAATCCGTAGTCCCAACGCAACTTGCTTTTCATTCAAATCTAATTCTGCATTTTCTTCCTCGGAAAATTCTTCTTTCACACACTTAGCATTGTTTCTTGAACTGCTATTGCTTGACCACATTGTGTACAAAACGTTAACCTCTCTTTCATTATTTTGCAAACAATACACGCCTGGGTGATTTTTCAGAAGCTAACTTCTCAAAAGGCAAATATCAAGATGAATCAAGCTAGAGTGAACTATGCAGTTGCATAAATCGTTCATGCTGTTTAGCTCTATACGCTCCTCGAGCCCCCGAAAAGAATGCGATGGAAAAAAGAGGTAGTAATGGTGCTACCATCGCTATGGGCAATTGATTGAGAAGACTAAGGAGAATGGGACTGAATATTCCAAGCGATAGGCCGTACACTCCGAGAAGGGTTTCGATATTCCAATAAAACGTCTGACCAAGCAGTCCTGCAAATAAGATCAGTAAATATCCGAGGATAAGTGTACTTAGAATTCGTCCCCAATGTTGCACTCTGAACCTAATACTAAGACTAAAGGACTGGCTCAGGGAGAATTGTCCAAGTACTAACAATATTGGTAAGAAGAAGAATAAGACTTGAAGCAAAGGCACCGCAAAAGGAATCACACTTGCTATACTAAGCAGACTTGCTGTAATAACCGCGGCAGCAAGGGTAGACCCAATCGGAATTCCAACCGTCTCCTCATTGGAAACTAAAACATGTAAGGATGGGATGGCCTTCATAACGTGGTACACTGCGGCTGTCCCAAGAATGAAAGATCCAAAAAAAACTACAAATTTCTGCAGTAGTCCCCACATCAAGCTCGCTATGATGAGGTCGTAGAGTAAGAGGAAATCAGGAACTGGGGCGAAAAGTTCTATTGTAATTAAAATCTCGATAGTCCCGATAATTTCATTAACGGGGATAAGAATCATCGACATGATCACTCCGCCGATGAAAAATAGAAATACTAGCCAACGAAATTCATGCTTAAGTAGATAGATGCTTCGTTGGAACGCACTGCCAAACGTGGCACTTGCTAACCAATCCGCACATGAATAGGTTGACTTGAAGCTTGAGGGATTATCTTCGATGGGTGTTGGTGACAGATTGGGTTCTGACATACATACACCCCGAGGTTGAGCTAGTCTGTATCTTCGGTTAGAAGTATCTTAAACTTAATGGTATAAACGCTTGATTTGGCGCTACTAGAAATGGAAGAAGGTATATTAGTTATCTCTAGCCTAACCCAGTAACGTCTTGAATCCGATTCACTAAAACAAGGGGCATAGTGAAAATGTCGCCAAAATTGATTATCAATGACTCTTGGGTTCTACAACGAAACGGGTCATTCAGCACAAGTTTTTCTGGGTTTCTCAGAGGAATAACCGGCGGTGCGAAACTTTCTGAAATTGTGAAATCAAGCCTTGATACTGTTCGCACGGTTTCCGATTTTGGAGGACCTGGATTCGTTCAACCTCTCCTTGAATCAATTATCGGAAAAATTGGTGTGGATATCCCTCCTGCAATAAGAGAAAAAATACAAAGGAAATTGGACCTTGCTCAAAAAGAAAGCCAGGAGAAGCTAGCCAAAGCAGAAGAACAATACGAAAAAAGACTAGACGCCCAATTAGAAATGGCTGAAAAAGAATATGAGAAAAAAATCGAAGCTGTGATGGAAGAAAAAGAAAAAGCCTATGAAGCCAAACTCAATCACCGTCTGGCAAAACTTGAGGCGGATCAAGAGAAATTACAGAACTCCGTAGGCCAGCAGGTTGCATATCAGCTATTTAGTACCAAGATAGATTCGCTTGTAGACGCCTTGTATTCGGTAGCGAAGGAGCGGGGTATCACTAATGAAGAAATTCTCCGAATCATTAAAGCGCTCCCTGAATTCGAAGCCCTCATGTATATCATGAATGTCCGAAAATTCTACAGAGACCATACTGCTCATTCCTTACGTGTAGCCACTTTAGGAGACTACTTGCTTGAAAAAGAAGGTAATGCAGGAGAGTTACAGCAACTTCTTAGAGAAAAAATGAATCTCACGAAAGAGGAGGTCCAAACCACTTGGTGGTTCACAGGATTACTTCATGATATTGGGACACCCCTAGCGAAGTTAGTGACTTCTTTAAACTGGTCCCTAATAAATGAAATGACCCGCTGTTACTCACCCTTAGGAATGGATTTTTCACCCCTGCAAATAGGATTGAATCATCCAGACTTAGGAAATGTTGGGTACTTAAAGATTCTAACCAAAGGTTATCCAAAAAAATGGCACACCTTCATTGCAAACGGTTTAGGAAAAGTGAAAGAAGCTCCAAATGCCTTTCGTTATCTAGCAACGGACCAACACAAAGGAGAATACAAACCTCCCTCTCTGAAAATCGATCATGGCGTAGTAGCCGCCGTCACCCTCCTGCGGACCCTAGGTCCCCCTGAATATGTCGAACAGGAAAACCCCAAGGATCGGCCACTTATCGAGGCCGCTCGGACTATCGCACTGCATGATGTCATCGAGAATTTAGGTCCATTGCCTTTTGAAGATTATCCACTTCTCTTTCTGCTAGCTATCTGTGATGAATTACAAGAATGGGGGCGCCCAATTCCAATTTCAACAGAAGATGGTTATTTTACCACTGCATTACAAAAATTTTCATTGACTGAAGCCATTTACCATGACAGTGGTGTTGAGTTGTGGGATATTCCGTTCACAAATGCCCAAGCAAAATCCCTCATGAGTTTTGATTTCAAACGCATTCATTCAGACAAAGCCTTCAAACTCAAGGGTCTTGACTGCACCCAACAATTCCCTGAAACTGATATGCTCCTCATTGATTATGATAAGAATGCATCAAAGGTAATAGAAAAGTACGAGATTCCAATCCATTCTCACTAGGAGGCGAAGGACGAATAAATAAAGGGATGCAATTTCTCTCTTAATTCCGCCAACCGATTATAAATCAACAAACGTGTCACTTGGTCAAATAGTTCTCCCACGTTTTCTCCTGATCGAGCGGAGGTCTCAAAATAATTGTCAAATTCGAGGTTGATGTGCCGCTGATAGGCCTCAGCCATCGAGATAACTCGTTTTGAGGCTAAATCAACCTTATTTCCGACCAAGATGCTGGGTGCATCATCAGGCACTGCTTGGCGAAAGGCTTGCAACCAGCCCTCAACATTTTCGAATGTATCGGCTCTTGTCAAATCAAAAGTTACGATGACAGCATCACTCCCTAATAGAAAGAGTTTTCGCACACTTTCAAACCGGGGTTGACCCGCGAGATCCCAAATGATCAGCCGAATGAGCACATCCCCCACAACGATTTCCGAGCAATTGAGTTGGGTGCCTAAAGTTTGGTGATATGAATGCTCAAACGTTTTGGAAATGAATCGATTAATGACGCTGGTTTTGCCAACCATCGGGTCCCCAATGATTACTAGTTTGAAAGTATGCTCATTTAGTGACATGGGGGGTTGCTCGCCTTTCTAGCATTCTTTTTTCTAGTCGTTTGGAGAGGAAATTTAAATTATGTTAATACTGGGCTACTCAACGCGCAAAGTTCCCTAAATGGCTTTTCCTCGCTTTATATCACCATCTACTACCTTTCTCACGCGAAAAAACCCGCTTTTAGAAAAAAAGAGTCCAAGTTTATCGCGCAATTACGATGAAGTTCATCTGATATAGGGTTGCGATATATTTAAGCTGAAAAGGTCGTAGTGCCTTGCAGGAGTTACAATTGTGACTATCCAAATCGATGATGCTGGCTGGGGCGACCCTGTTGGCGGTGTACTCATTGGAATCTTCCGAATAGAGACACGAGAATATGTCGTCAAAGAGATTGAAGTGACGCATTTTCAGGATCCCAATTTTGGTGGAAAAACATTCCTCGGTCGAGGTCTTGAATTGGTGCTCGAAGCTCTTAGCTGTTTGAAGGTTTCTAAAACTGAACCAATTCAGGTATGTCGAGGGGCAGTATTAGACGGGGTCCGGGATGGGCTTAAAGATAACGGGTTTGAAGTCATTCCTACAAAAATCGAAGGCCAACTCCAAGAGCTTGTCGAAGCTAATTTCGTGACCTCATTGGAGCGACTTGGTATTCAGGGTATACCCCGTGTTAGTGGGAAAGAACGCTTCTTTCGGCAACTAGAATGGATTCAAGAGGATCTTAAGGTTCGTGAACAATTTGCAAAAACTGGTTGGAAAAATTGGCCAAAGAGGCTGCGAAACTGGCGACCTCGGTGGCGTCATGAAGAACGAAAGATCCTTGCACCACCCATTATTGTCAAATTGGGCGGAAGTATTATTTCGGATAAGAGTAAGCGGTCCAAAGCTCGGTTATCCACAATTAGGCAATTAGTCAGCGAGATTTCAGCGACAAAATTGCATCCCGTCATTGTAGTTCATGGAGGTGGATCGTTCGGTCATTTCCCTGCCCTCAAATACCAGATCCATCGTGGAGGTCGGAGTAAGAAAAAGAAAGTTGGTGTCACCGAGACCGCCTTAGAAATGACGAACCTCGGGCAACTCATTCATTCAGCTTTCCTTGAGGTTCAACAACCTGCAATTCCAATTCGCTCATCATCTATTATTGTCACCCTTGACGGGCGCATCTCCCATATGGATCTACAAGCGTTACGTGAATTCCTCCGGCAAGGCTTCATCCCCATTCTCTCTGGTGACGTCACAGCGGATACCGTAACAGGTTTTACAATACTGAGTGGAGACCAAATCTCAATGTACCTCGCTCGACTCCTCGGTTCCCACACGGTTATCTTTGCCACAGATGTTTCAGGCCTATTTACTGCAGATCCAAAGGAAGATTCCACCGCTCAACGCATCGATCTCATTACACCTGAAACAATGGAACAGATTCTTGACAAAATTAAAGTCGGAACTGCAACAGATGCTACAGATGTAACTGAAGGAATGCGTGGTAAACTCACAGAAATCTTCAAAGGGCTTCCAAAGAACTGCGAAGTCATTATTACCGATATACGTAAACCTGGAACACTCAGACGAATCATTTCGGGTAAATCTGTTCCCGCTACACGGCTCCGCCATAAATTATCGCCTTAGCAAAACCCTGAGGAAAAGGATTAAACTCTCAAATTGCCTCACAGAGTTAATTGATGAGGTGCATCCAAGATGTTTACTTTTACCTATTTTGGTCATGCTGCCCTATTACTGAACTTTGAAAAACGCATCCTCATTGATCCTGGTATAATTGACCAGACACCTCTCATCGATATTGAGAAAATCAACACAGCCTATGTGCTAGTAACTCACACCCCGATTGAACATTTCGGCAATGCAGTCAAAATAGCTAATACCAAGGGGAGCATTCTCGTGGGGAACGATGCCGTAGCCACACAGGCACGTAAAGAAGGAATCTACAGCTATGTCATCATTGAAATCGAGCCACATCAACCACTCGATATTGGGGCTAATATTGCCATCACCTCATACCCTCTCTCGCGGAGTGGGTTCTTAGCGCCTAAAAATAGCGCTTTCCTAATAAGAAGTGATCAAGGATCAGTTCTTCATCTTGGACATGCGAAGGATATAGGAACTCTTCACGGGGCCAATCCAGACCTACTTTGTATAGCAATTGCCGGAAAGAGGGGTGGCACTTTTTCCCCTGAGGCTGCGATTAATGCCACTATAACTATTCAGCCACGATATGTGTTACCAATTAGCGGCTCAGAAGCAGAGACAAAACTTTTTTTGGAGCAACTTAAATCAGAAACGACTGAGATCCTTCCGGTTTCTATAATCGCTGGAGAATCATTTACGCTAGTGTAAACACCGTGTGAATTGTTCATCGATGCATAAGCCGATCATACAGCTTAATACGCCGGTCTTCAATAATATGATTTGTTTTCGTAAGGAATTTATCCTTTGCCTGTTTAGGGTTGATTTTCGCCACAATTAAACCTGTACGCTGAGTCTGTCCTCGAGCAAGAATAGCTCCTTTGGGACTGGTGATTTGGCTTCGTCCAGTAAAAGTCAGTGTTCGTTCTGTTCCAATACGGTTAGCGACAACAGTAAAGATTCGATTCTCAATACTCCGTGTAATCATAGCCTGTTGCGCATACGGTAGTACTAGATTTGACGGAAGGCACAGAATCTCGCAACCTTCTAGCATTAGGATTCGTGAAGCTTCGGGAAATGCCCAATCAAAACACACCAAGACTCCGATAACTGCCTTCGGTATCGACCAGACTTGTGGCGGTTCATTTCCCGGAGTGAACCATTCTTTTTCTCTGGCAAAAAGGTGTATCTTTCGATACTGACCTAAGAATCCCTGAGGTCCAATAACTACTGCAGAATTATAGACTCTCTTCTCCATGCCCTGTTCTGCAATTCCTGCAACAATCGTTAAGGAATATTGTTCTGCTTGTTTTATCAATAACTGGCTTGTCGGTCCCTCAGGGATCACCTCGGCAAGGGAATGCACCTGTGCCATTGATGTAAAATTATACCCGCTCACACACAACTCAGGAAATATAACCAACTCTACCTCTTGACGGGCTGCTTTCTCACAATATCGGCGCATCATGCTTCGGTTTCTTTCGGGGTTAGCAAAACGTGGATGCATCTGTACCGCTGCAATCTTCACTCTTTTCACGCTCAAACTTTTCCTTGTGATTTAAGAATATTTCAGGTTTCCTGCTCTCGCTAGGATATCTTGATACAAAGAATTCCCCTCCTAGCCTTTTTTGAAGTACATTTCTTCAGTTGTGTTTGAGTGCTTTATTTAGTCTAATCCGACTCGATTCTTAGTAGCTATCCTTTGGAGCGCACCACGATGAATGCTGAAGGCGAAATTTAAGCAGAATTAGAGCATCTTCGCCTCTTCAAAGGTGTTGATAATAGCTTTCTAGCACAACGAGAAGCGTTTCTGAGGTTTTTCTATGATTCTTCAGCAAGTCTTCCAGTAATGTTGCTGTTGTGTGTTTTTTAACAATGCACAGTCTTTTGAACCTGAATCTCACATATGGAGTTCTGGTGAGGTTACAATGAAACCGAAGGTTTTAACCGAAGCTGAAATAGCCGACCTGCTCACCAAAGTTACCGAAGAAGAAGTTGAAGAATGTAAATCTCATATCCTTACGCCTCTCAAGGAGATGATTCTTACCGTTGGAACACCTGGAGGTGCCACAGTAAAGGATATTGATGGGAATGAATACCTCGATTGTACAAGCCAAGCCTGGACACTCAACGTTGGGTATGTTAACCCTGATGTCATTTATGCGACTCAATTTCAAGCCGAACGACTCACCCATGTTCGCTATGGTTACCCGACGGTTCCGCGTATCAAATTGGTTAACAAATTAAGTGAAATTGCACCTGGTTCACTCAAGAAGGTTTCAATTCAAAACCAGGGCGGATCAACCGCAATTGAAGCAGCCATGAAATTAGCGATGATACATAAACCGGGCGCCTCACTTTTCGTTACTCACTGGCTGGGGTATCATGGGGCTACCTTAGCCACAATCACGGCAAGTAATTGGATGCCCAATCCTCTCATACGATTTCCTAATTTTGGGCTCCAACACTTCGTGAAGGCCCCCTATCCCTACTGCTATCGGTGTCGTGGACAACAGGACCCCAAGAACTGTGACCTCGAATGCTTAGATTATCTCCGAAACCTAATTATGTACGGCACCAACACTCCAGTTGCTGGGATTATCATCGAACCTATGCAAGGGCCAGGAGGACAGGTTGCTGCACCTCAACGGTATATCGAAGGCGCTAGAACGCTCTGTACTGAAATGAATGTCGCCCTTATTTTTGATGAATCCCAAACAGCATTTGGTCGTGTTGGCAAGATGTTCGCTACAGAAATTTACAAAGTTAATCCTGATATGATGGCACTCACAAAAGCACTTGGAGGCGGTTTACCCATCGGAGCCACGCTAGCAGATGAAAAATACGGAGGCTTTACACCTGCAGAGGAACACAGCACTTTCGGTAGTAGCCCACTTCTCATGGCTGCTGCTCTCATTAATATTGAAATCATCCAACGATTGGACTTACCTGGACGGGCAGAACGTTTAGGGAAACATATCACTAAACGGCTTCGTGAAATTCAAGAATCAAGTGAGCACATAGGCGATGTTCGCGGACCTGGACTATTCATTGGAGTTGAGATTGTCAAAGACCGCGATAGAAAGGAACCCGCTAATTCACTTGCAGATGCCATTGTTCGGGAAGGATTGAAACGCGGTGTTATCTTTGATTTAAGCATGCCTTTTATGCGACACATGACGTTTCAACGAAATGTTGTGAAAATTAAGCCTCCGCTCACCATTTCTGATGAACAAGCTGATCAGGCAGTTGATGTATTCAATGAATCTCTGACGGCGGCCTTGAAGGAATTGACAATTCTTTAAGGAAGACACTAGAACCTGCTGGGACTGTTTGAAGGGTTAGATGATTACCGGATACTTAAAGAAAAATGTGGCACTTGAGAAAAGTGTAGCTCGCTCCCACGATTTCTGCAGAAATCGTAATGAACGCTTGAGATGACAGAAAGGTATTAAATTAAAGCTTGCCAGAGTCGAGTAAGAACATCTCACATAGGAAACGAAAGATCTATTATCATTAGGGCTCCTGCCAATCTTTCCTGCTCACATTACCTTCGTTCCAATCTCATTGCCCTTACAGGGTGGTTGGACCGATTCCTTGAAGGAGGGAAAACTCGGAGCGAACCAATTACAGCTTAACACCATGAGGTACTAACGGTGATAGGGATACTCAAAATCGTCTTAATCGGCGAAGGCGGGGTCGGCAAAACAAGCCTCTTAAAACGCTACACTTGGAACACCTTCGACGAAAACATGAAACTCACGATCGGTGTCGATTTTGCTGCTAAAAATATTCAACAAGATGAATGGGCTGCAACCCTCCAAATCTGGGATCTGGGTGGTCAAATTCGCTTCCGCGATTTAGCTATTTCCTATTTCAGGGGTGCCCGCCTTGCAATTGCAGTGTTTGATATCTCCAGTCGCTATACTATGGATCGCCTGAACGATTGGATAACCAGCCTCCACGAATCCGTTCCTAGATGTCCTGTAGTGATTGTTGGAAACAAATCTGACCTTCGAAGCACTTTTCAAAGAACTCGACCTCTGGTAACACTCCAAGAGGGAATCGAGTATGCTGCTCGGTATAATGGTCCTTTCATCGAAGCTTCAGCAAAAGACGGTCACGGTGTACAGGAAGTTTTTAGGGTTGTAACCCAAATCCTCGCTGAACATTATCCAACTCGTGAAGCAGCAGGAATGGCATTCTAATTTCACGATTTTCAATTCAGAATTCTTTCTTAGAGATATGCATTTTTAATAAACCTCATATTCGCTGTGTGACCAACCATCACAAGTATTGACTAAGTGTAAACTATTCTATTCAACATGGAAACCCTTCTAAGTTGCTTTTG
>JBHLPH010000023.1:0-26843 GCA_048939625.1 Promethearchaeota archaeon | reverse complement strand
GCCTCGGCTCTTAAGTTGCCTCACATCCGCACCGCCATCAATAACCTGTCTACCCGTCCCTTTAAACCGAGAGAGGGGGTCTGATAAGTGAAAGGGGTCTTGTACTAGCTCTCCTTAGTTGATGGATTTAAAGTCGACTCATTTTCAGTTGAATAGCAGGCCTCTTCATTACAAATCCTTATTTTTTGATAATCAACCTACATCTGATCTTCTTTTTTTCTGGTTCAATGGTAAATATCGAGGAAGAATCATTTCCACGGCTATGCTTTTCTACCTTTGAATATCACTAATAGACTATGCCTGAATTAAAGCGAAATGTTGGCCTTTTTGGAGCTAGTTCAGTTGGGATCGCAAACATCATCGGCGCAGGAATTTTTGTTATTAGCGGAGTTGCAGCAGGACTTGCTGGACCATCAGTTGTCCTTTCATTTTTTTTAGCTGGAATTATTGCCCTCTTGACCGCATTATCATCAGCAGAACTCGCCTCTATAATAACTGAGACAGGTGCATCATATGTGTTTACAAAAAGGGCCTTTGGGCGTATTCCAAGCTTCTTTGTTGGTTGGTTCAAATATTTTGATTATATAGCTGGTGCTGCAGCAGTATCCATCGGGTTTGCTGCCTATTTCACAGCACTTTTCGGATTAGTTGGCCCATTACCTTTGATACTAGCCGCCGTAGGGCTACCGATCATTTTTACAATTCTAAATATAATTGGTGTCAAGGAAAGTGCTAATGCCACCTCAATTATGGTCCTCATCAAGCTTATTGCTTTAGTTCTATTAATTGGGGCAGGGGGGTTATACTTACTTCATTTTTTTAATATAGCACATTTTACTCCATTCTTTCCAACAGGTTTAGGGGGCACTTTAAGTGGATCTGCAGTGATCTTCTTTGCCTTTCTTGGTTTTAACACCATTGCAATGATGTCTGAAGAAACCAAAAACCCTGAAAAGACGATTCCTCGCGCATTGATTCTCGCATTTATTATAACCTTTGTTCTTTACATGGCAATTGCAGTCTTAGAGATTGGCATATTGAATTGGCAAGATTTGGGCACAAGCGCATCCCCACTTGAAGATTTAGCCCGAGCGATTTCAGTTAATCCCCTTTTTACGAGTTTCATCGCGTTTGCTGCATTGATTGCTACCGCATCTGTTGTTTTGAGTTCCATTATGGGAGGAACGCGTGCGAGTTTCGCCATGGGGCGGGATAGACTTCTTCCCCAACAATTTGATAGAATAAGCAGCCGCTTCTGTACTCCTTATTTGTCAGTATTGTTTGGGGGCATTCTTGTAGCAATTCTTGCAGGATTATTTTTCAATAGCATTGATCTCATTGCATCAATCGTGAATTTTGGAAGTCTATTTACCTATCTTTTCGTCCATGCCTCATTAATAAAATTAAGACGCGATGTACCAGAAATGCATCGCCCTTTCAAAGTTCCACTTTATCCTCTCACACCAATCTTGGGCATAATAAGTTGCATACTGTTAATGTTCTACCTAAGTCTCAACGCCATGATTATGGCTGTTGTTTGGTGCCTCATTGGGATTTGTGTATTAGTAGTGATGCTTCGCAAATACCCCACAAGCTCATTGCATGACTCCGATGTTAAATCGGTCCATCAGTTTGATGACTCCGATTTTGAAAAAGTTCCCGAGCACAAAGAATAGAAATGCATATCCCCAGATGAGACCAGCAAGCCCCCACCCAATAGCAGGCATAAGAATACCATAAACAGCCATGATGGTTGCTAATAACTGTGTGAGTTCGGTTGCTACGAAAAGTCGAATGGCAGGTAATGGACGGTGCCAAAAAGAATGTGCTCGAGTACGAGTTAAATATATGGTCAAATGACCCGCTACTGCAAGTTTGAGAAAGATTAGTGTTTGAATTGTCAAGGGATCGAGGTGGAATACAACCAATCCAAGATATAATATCCCAAAGCTGGCCACAACTCCCAAGAAACCAAGACAGGTTGCAAGGATTAAGATCCTTGAGGTGTCCCAGCGAACAGGTTTACCGGGGAGGACCGTGTTATCGAAGGCAATCATCATGATGGGCAAATCATTGAGCAAGGCTAAAATGACAATCATAATTGCGTTAATTGGATAGAAATTGAAGAGGAGAATAGAAAAGGCAAGAAAGAATAATACACGCACAGTTTCAGCAATACGATATGTTGAATAGCTGTTCATGCGTTCAAAGATTTGCCTACTCTGCTTTATTGCATCAATTATTGGGCAAAGTCCTGAATCAGTAAGAACAAGGTCTGCAGCAGATTTGGCTGCATCTGTAGCTCCTGCCACAGCAATACCGGTATCCGCTTTTTTAAGAGCAGGAGCATCATTGATTCCATCACCAGTCATACCTATTATGTGGTTTTTTTCTTGGAGAAGTTCTACAATATGATATTTGTGCTCAGGAAAAACCTGCGCGAATCCATCTGCTTTTTCCACAAGATCTTGAACTTCAGGACCAGATATTTCTAAAAACTCTGATGCCTGTAAAATATTCGTGCCTAACTTGATTTGTTGAGCAATCTGCTTAGCAATGGCTAAATGATCGCCAGTCACCATCTTAACATCTAAACCCATGGTTTGAGCTGTTTGTATCATATCTGCTGAATCATCACGAGGAGGATCGTAAAAGGCAATTAATCCTACAAAGCGCCAAATGCCCAATGAATCAGTTCTAGCTACCCCTAAAGCTCGAAACCCATTATGAGCAAAAGCATTTACTTGATCTTCGATATTCTTCGATATCGCTTTTTTTTCCTCTACTAGCGCGAGAATAACCTGAGGTGCACCCTTAGAAATCTTGAACTGATTTTTGTTAGATTCCTTTATAGTGACCTCGGTACGTTTAGTAACTGGGTCAAACGGTTTAAAGGTTATAATCTCAAATAATGGATTTCGGGTATCATTTGCCTCTTCTCTATTTTTAGTAATTATCGCTGTATCAATCGGGTCTTCATCTTCTTCCCGGGAGGCAATTGCTGCCAGTCTGATAACATCTTGCTTTGTAAAGTTCTTTTGGGGGGTAACATCCGCGACCGCGATCTCGTTTTTCGTTATTGTACCTGTTTTATCTGAGCATAGGATATCGACACCAGCCAATTCTTGAATGGTCCGAAGTTTTGAAACGATGATGCCTCGTTTAGTCAAACTGATTGCACCAACCGCCAAAGTCACTGAAAGAACTGCTGGTAATGCCACAGGAATTGCGGCTACTAAAAGCACTAAAGAAAATTGCAGTGTATCCAGAATCGACTCATTGCGAAGAAAGGATGCAACAAAGATTAAAGCTACTAAAGCGACCGCGATAACGATTAGGTAATTCCCGATTTTTATTACACTCTCTTGGAAATGACTACGCGTTTTCGCTTTCTCTACGAGTTGTGCAGTTTTGCCAAAGTAAGTCTGCATCCCAGTTGTGATGACGAGTCCATTCATTTCGCCCTGTCGAACAATAGATCCTGAATAGGCAACATCTTCTACCTTTTTTTCAACAGGAAGTGACTCACCAGTTAAAACAGATTCATCAGTCTGTAAATAGTCGCCTTCTGTGAGCTTCAAGTCAGCCGGGATCATATCACCAAGTCGAATCCGAACGATATCACCTGGTACCAGCTCTTGAGCCAGAACGTCAATCCATTTTCCATCCCTTAGTACTTTAGCCTGAGAAGCCAATTTCTGTTTTAATAGCTCAATGGTATCATCCGCTTTCTTTTCTTGCCAGAACCCCACAACTGCGTTAATAATTAACATGGCAAGGATAACTATGAAATCTTCCCAATGTTGTATGACAGCCGATAAGATTGCAGCTGCTTCAATCATCCAGGGTATAGGTCCCCAGAAGTAGCTTAGGAATTTTAGAAATGGATTTTTTTTCTTCTCTAATATTTCGTTTGGACCAAAAACCTCTAAACGCTTGGACGCATCCTCGGAAGACAGACCGGTTGGACTAGTTGACAACGTTTTCATAAGTTCCTTGGTATCTGTAGTTTTCGCTTCATCAGTTGTAATTGTTTTTGTGACTGCCAACTTTAATCCTACAATCCTTGCTTAGTTTATGTTATTGCTAATTATTATGAGTTATTTTTGGTGAATTATTGTTTTTTCTTTTCCTTATACACGCAATTTAACATCAATTCTAGGATATATACGAAATACACTAGCTTGTAATTGCTAGGAGACGATGTGTTTTAAGACGTTCAAAGTGTTTGATTTTTGATGTAGAAGTCGTTCATTGTTAATAAAATCACTTCAAAGTTGATGCCAAGGCTTCCAAGAATAGTTGCGGATCCAATTTTCCGGCAGTATGGTATTGTCCTGTCCGCAAATCATTGACTGTAATATGGGCAGGTGCAAAAAGCATCTTATCAATCTTATAAAAGTCCCCTTCAGCTTCCTTGAAGATTTTGTAGAAGGGTTTCCCGTAATCTGATGAAGTTGATGAAGGTACCTTCGCAATGAGATCTGCCAATCCATCTCCCTCAGCGGATTGGATGAAAAGGAACGTTTCTCCCATCATCAGAATCGCATCATTTGTGATGCCCATAGCTCGCATATCCTTTCGAGCGACCGGTACGATAGGACATACACCGATTCCACTGAGAATCTTGCGAAAGTCGTATCCAAGGATTTTGAGTTTATGTATTCCAGTTTCCACAATACGCGCCGCAATTTGTACCGAACCAGCTATACTAGCAGTGGGGGCTACAAGCACGTAGAGGTCTTTTTCATCGATTTTACACGTGTCAGCAACATGTTCACAGACAGCAGGATTCGGAATTGTTCGAGTTTCTAAAACTAGAACCGCTTCTTTATGATTATCTTTGTAATCCAGCTTGTCATACAGTTTGCCTTCAACCTGTGCCTTGGCACGAGCGGGGCCTGACCCGAGTGCAAAAAATCCTTCTACTTGGACATTCCATCCTGCAGCTTGAGATCCAATACACGCTAAGGTCGCGTTATCACAGGTTACTCGGGTTGCAGGAAAGGTCGATCCACCTACACGCACGATTTCCAATTCAACTTGTCCAAGACCACCCATGCAAACCTCCGCAAGTAGTCTTCCTGCCTCCAAAGTACCAGGCACGTCGATGCCGCAATCGATGATTGTTGCTTTTCCCTTGGTTTTGTGCACCCTAACATGAAGCGTTTCACTCTCGGTGAGAAGCCGCTTGACTGAGGGCATGGCTAGTTTGTTAACACTCGGTTGTTTTTTATCCGCCATTATTTCCAACCTCAAGATGGGTGTTCGCGGATTTCAAGAAGAGTAATTCGCCACGTCCACCGGATCCAAAATCGCCAGTAAAGCGGAGGTAAGGACCAACGCGTTCCTTTTCGGTGAATGTAACCTTGGGAATTTCGGCTTCAATGGCGTCCATGAGAAGTCGTAAAAACACCATGTCGGAATATTCGCCATTGTACAAATGTGTCGGCATGGGTGGTCGGGCTTTACCTAAGGCGATTATTGTTCCCTTGTAACTCATTGCGGCGCCTGCCCGGTCTCCTAATTCCCCTCGAACAATAATGGTCCCTGCTAGCATACGAGTACCAGTATAGGACGCGCTATCACCATCAACAACTATGATCCCTCGTCGCATACCCATTCCGAGTTCATGACCTGCATTCCCCTTGATGTGGAGGCCACCTCCATTCATCCCATATTTACTTCCTAGATAGGATGAACATGCTTTATCTCCAACATTACCAGCAACACGAATAAGCCCACCAGACATCTCCGCTCCGAGCCAATGATCTGCATTACCTTTAACCTCGATCAGACCACCTTTCATTCGAGCTCCAAGGTGCATACCTACATTTCCTTTGACAATGATGGTTCCTGCGGTCATATCTTGTCCAAGGTGACGAACCTGAGCTATGTGTGAGGTAACCTCAATCAAAGTCTTCTCAGGGGTTTTGTCAGGCTTTCCGCTAATATCAAAGAATTTGGCAAGAGCTCCTTGGCGGTTTCCATGCCAGACTTTAATCTTCCTGATTTTCTCCAGCGTTTTTCCGGCTAGAGTATTTGGAGAAACAGTTTTCAAATCAAGTGGAATTTTCTCCTTTGGATCAAAGGTGGGGGTTAGCACAAGTTTTGATGCAGGCATTTTAATCGCTCCATTCACATTGTTTCAGGCTTGGAAGTGATATTCGCGGGTGTAAAACTACCTTAAGCAATTTTGGGATATTTATGATTACCCATAAATAAGCAACGATAAAACAACAAATGAGTCATGGACTGAAACAATGAGTACTGAAGTTAAAAATTAAAATAAATTTAGGGTATACGGTAACGTTATTATCAAACATAACGACTCTGGTTCGGGGTTTATACAATGGAACTGAATGGAGTAGAAATAGAAGATACCTTCGCTGAAGCTTTCGATATGCAAGTAGCCCGTATTTTGATGACGGCCGAAACGGCGAAATGGGCAACCACCTGTGCTAACTCAGCGGCAGGTTTTGCCACCTCAGTGATTGAATGCAAAGTTGAAGCAGGTATCGACCGCCTTATCCCCAAAACCGAAACACCTGATAACCGTCCGGGAATCACACTACTTTTTGCTGCCTTAAAGTCAAAGGATTTGGCAAAACAACTTCGGAAACGAACAGGACAATGCATCCTGACCTGCCCAACCACCAACGTTTATAACGCATTGGATGATGCCGAAGAATGGGTTGATGTTGGGAACCAACTGCGTTACTTTGGTGATGGTTTTGAAGATCGAAAACGAGTCGGAGATAAATTATTGGCATGGCGGATTCCTGTCATTGCAGGTGAATTTGTCATCGAAGAAAAATTCGGAATCAAAAAAGGCGTAGGTGGCGGAAATCTAATTCTAATGGGAAAAACCTCCAAAGCAACACTCAAAGCAGCCGAAAACGCTGTTGAAGCCATCCATGGAGTCGATGGGTGTGTAGCACCTTTTCCGGGTGGTATTTGTCGGAGTGGCAGCCAAGTTGGCTCTAAATATGATTTTCTCAAAGCGTCAACTAATGTCCGCCTTTGTCCCACTCTTCGTGAACATGTTCCAAATACTCTTGTTCCCGATGGTGTGACTAGCGTGCTTGAAATAGTTCTAAACGGTCTTAGTAAAAATACAGTCCTTGATGGTATGGGTGCAGCTCTGCAAGCAGCCGTTCAAGTCCCAGGGCTAATCAAGGTCACAGCGGTTAATTTCGAAGGCAAACTTGGAAAACACAAACTTCATTTGAAATCACTCCTCGATTAATTACAAGACTCTCCTGCCTCCCCTCTTCCTGTTTCCGCAATTTAGGTACGAAAAGCCGGCTCTTTAACGAAAGACACTTATTACAAGTTTTGAGAATTTTATAATGAGAAGAGATTGGGGAATCAGTCGCCTCTCCATATATTGCCTTTGATAGGTGGATAATTTGCCGCCATCGAAATCCAAGTCCTCCACGAAAAGACGGGTATCCAAGAAACCTCCAGTTAAAACCTTGGAAATGATATTCGAAATGCCCGAAGTCCTTATTGTTGGACTTGATAGAAAGGGGCGAATCACGTTTTTTAATAAGGGCTGCGAAAAGCTTTCTGGCTATAAAAGGGAAGAAGTACTCGGTAAATCGCTTTTTACTACGCTCATCCCCAAGAATCAGCGTGTTGATGTTCGTGTCGTATTTAATGATTTGTTTGAATCAAAAGAATCATCCATTTATGTCAACGATTGGTTAACAAAGAGAGGGAACAAACGAACAATTGAATGGCACAATACTCTGAAATCTGATCAAACTGGAGAGCTTGAAGAAACCTTCAGTATTGGAATAGATATTACCAAAAAGAAACAAGTTGAAAGGGATCTTCGGGAGAGCGAGAAGAAGTTTCGCACTCTTTTCGATAACGCTAATGAAGCGATGTTTATCGTCGATTTTCAAGGTAACATCATTGAGGTTAATCGTGCTGCTTCTGAACTAACTGGATATTCTCGTAAAGCACTTCTTACGATGACGGCTCAGGACATCGCAATACCTGATGACACCACCAAGATTCCCGCACGCAAGAAAAAATTTGAAGAAAAAGGTTCTCTTGTGTTTGAAACCGTTATCCAACCTAAGAAAAGAAAACCAATTGCTGTTGAGATTAGTGCCAGTGCGATTGAATATAGTAGACGTCCAGGTATGCTCGCCGTAATGCGGGATATTACGGCCCGACAAAAGGCTGAGGAAACTTTACGCCTTCTTGAAAAGGCGGTTGTCAGTTCACCCAGTGGAATCGTTATCACTGATTTAAACGGCACAATAATCTTCGCTAACCAAGGGTATCTTGATGTCATTGGGAAAAAACGCAAATCGGATATCATTGGTTCGGATGCAATGAAAGCTGATTTCACCCAGGAGATTGGACCCCAAATCATGCAGCAATTAAAAGATCATGGTTTCTATAGTGGTGAATACTCTAGATACCGAAGTGATGGCCGTTTCGTTGATGTCCACATTCTCGCAACGCTAATCGTTGATGAAAATGGTGTCCCAACCAATCTCATGGCTACAATCACTGATGTCAGCAAACTAAAGGAAGCCGAAGCGGAATATCGCCATTTGTTTGAAAGTGTCCCAGTCGGACTTTTCCGAACTAAACCAGGTGTTGGCGAAATCCTTGATGTTAATCCTGCCTTAGTTAATATGCTTGGTTTTCCTGACAAAGAGTCCCTAATTAAAAGGAATGCCTCCTCATTTTATGTCGACCCCACTGCTCGGGTTCAATGGGAACGTAAAGTGGCTCAAGATTCCGTGGTCAGAGGATTTGAAGCTGAATTCCTGCGACTTGATGGTCGGATTATCTGGGTTCGCCTCAGTAGCCGTGCGGTCCGAAACTCTCAAGGCAAAGTAATTTACTATGAAGGAACTATTGAAGACATAACCGAAATGCGGCATGCTCAACAAGCTCTAGCGGAGAGTGAAGAACGCTATCGGTTATTTTTCGAAAACTTTTCAGATGTCCTTCTTCTGTTTGATCAAAACTTTAACATCGTGGACGTTTCACCATCCATCGAAACTCATTTGGGATATCGAACAGATGAACTTAAGGGCAAATTTTATCCGAGTCTTGGATTGCTCCCACCTGAATTGCTTCCACAAGCGCTCGAAAATACGCGGCGCTTATTTGCGGGTGAACAGGTCCCTCCTGTTGAATATCCCTTTATCAGAAAGGATGGCTCTCGTATATGGGGGGAGGTAAGCAGCAAACAAGTCATCCGTGATGGAGAAGTAGTGGCTCTCTACTCTCTTGTTCGCGATATCCATGATAGAAAGCTTGCAGAAATCGAGCTGAAGAATATAAATCGTGATCTTGAGCTCTATGCCTCATTACTTCGACATGATTTAGGAAATGACTTGCAAGTCATTTTCAGTACCACCGAAGTTGCCCAAATGATGACTCCTGAAGACTCTGAATTACATGAATTCATTGAGGCCACTCGCGCCGCTGCCGATCGGATGACGCGCCTCCTTGACATCTTTGGTCGCCCAGATAAAGAGGCTGAAAAAGCAATCGTTGCTCTCATTCGACGGGTTGTAAAACAAGCAATGCAAACTCATAAACATCTAACAATCACAGTCAAAGCATCTTCTAAACTAAAAGGGGTTCGAGTGACTGGTGGGCGTCTCCTTCCGATAGTCTTTGTCAATCTCTTCAGAAACGTAGCGCAACACGCAGGTGCTCAGCCCAAAGTCAATGTGAAAATCAGCCAAAAGGAAAGCCAAATCCAAATCGACATCGTCGATAACGGTCCAGGAATTCCTAAAAAACTTCATGCCAAATTATTCGAAAGAGGTACTTCTTCAAGTGGTGGTGGGTTGGGTCTAAATCTGTGTAAACGCGTTCTGGAAGCTTATGGTGGCTCAATCGAGTTAATCGTTACTCCTAGTAAGGCAGGAGCGAGGTTCTGTATACGTCTCCCCATCGAGGAATCCTACGCTCAAACTGATTAGGATTTCTACTTGGCATCCGACTAAGACACATACTTCTCTGGATTTTTATCAAATTCAGCTTTGCAACCAGGAGCACAGAAGTAGTATGTTTTTCCCTTATATTTGGAGGTCCATTTAGCGGTTCTTTCATTGACTTTCATTTTACAAATAGGATCAATTGCCATGATATTCACCTCATTTTGATTTCGATATCGATAACGGAGAGAGTGGAGGTTTCATTATATTAATATATCGGATTTGATATATCCAAACCGTAAGAAATTACAATGGTGGAACTCATGAGTGAACACTCCCTTGATACTGTTCTGGATGATCTATCAAAATTATACATCCTCCTTGTCCTACATGAAGGAACAACCCATGGATACGGAATAATGCGGAAATATCATAACCGCACAGGGCGGACACTCAGCGCAGGGACACTTTATCCATTCTTACAACAGCTTGAACAGCAGCAAATCGTTACCTCAGAAAATAAACCAGTAGGTAAACGACCACGGCGAGAATATTGTCTCACTCGAAAAGGTCGTCGCCAAGTAAAGCAGCTTCTCGAACGCTTCGCAGTAATAACCGCCGCGGCATTTGAATCGAATCTCCACGTATGCGCCAGCTGCGGGTGTAAAGTCTTTGAAGGCGAACATATCGAAGAAATCGATGGAAAACAACTCGCCTTTTGTTGTCTTCATTGCGCGGCAGCATATCGTGAACAAGTGGAACACTCCACATGAGAATCGGATGGTGAAGAAAATGAACACTGATGAAAAACCAGAAACCCAGCGGATTTCAATGCGTATCAAAGGAATGCATTGTGCAGCGTGTGTCTCAACAATCGAAAAAGCGTTACTTCAACAGGAAGGTGTTTCAAAGGCCTCCGTCAACCTCCTAGAAGAAAAAGCAACAATCGATTTCATTCCAGATCAGATTACCCGTGCAGAGTTAGAAGCAGCGATATCATCAACGGGTTATACACCGAAACGAGCATCAATGACGCTTACCTTGTCACCTACACCTCGAACAGACGAATGGTCATTTCTTAAGAAAACAGTCGAAGCAATTACTGGAGTACTCTCCGTGACTGATCGAGTCATGTCTGGGCAATTGGTGATCGAATATGATGAACTCTTAGTTAATCTAACATCTGTTCGAAATACGTTGAAGACAATTGGCTTCGATATCGTCGCAGAGATGGATGCTGGAATTGATCGGGAAGCAATGTCACGCAAACAAGAAATTAGATATTATACATTACGCCTTGCCTTTGCAGTGATTTTTACTATTCCCATTGTCCTCATTTCGTTCTTTCCAAATCTTATTGCTCCTTTGCTCCCCCTGGGCGTCATCCCTCCAGTTATTCTATTTATTCTCACAACCCCCGTTCAATTCTATAGTGGGTATCCCTTCTACAAATCCGCACTAAATGCTGCAAGACATGGTAAAACGAATATGGATACTCTCATTATGCTTGGAACCAGCGTCGCTTACTTTTACTCAGTCGTAGCAACATTCCTACTCCCGAGTCAGGAAGTGTTCTATGGCTCAGCTGCAATGTTACTCTCCTTCATTTTACTCGGACGAACATTAGAAGCCATAGCCAAAGGTCGAACTTCACAAGCAATTCGGGCGCTCATGGATTTGCAACCAAAGACCGCGATTGTGCTTCGAGACGGTGAAGAATTTACAATTCCTATTGAAGAGGTTGTTGTAGAAGATCGTCTTCTTGTTCGTCCTGGGGCACAAATTCCTGTGGATGGCTACGTCATTGAGGGGCAATCATCGGTGAATGAGGCTATGATTACCGGTGAATCCCTCCCTGTAAGTAAGAAAGTTGATGATGAAGTGGTAGGAGGAACATTAAACGAAACAGGAATTCTCATAATCGAAGCAACAAAAGTAGGCTCCGATACAGTGCTGGCTCAGATTATCGGGATGGTTGAAGAAGCCCAGACACACAAACCTCCTATCCAACGGAAGGCTGACGCCATCGCCGAGAAATTTGTGCCTTTTATCATTTTATTATCCGTGATTGTGTTCAGTATCTGGCTGATTCTAATTACTTTCACACCTTGGTATCCTGGACTTAGCTGGGTTACAGCCTTAGGATTTTCAATCGCTGTGCTAGTAGCAGCATGTCCCTGTGCCCTGGGCCTAGCAACTCCTGCTGCCTTAATGGTTGGGATTGGACGTGGAGCTCAACTCGGTATCCTTATCAAAACGGGAGAAGGGCTCGAAGTTATCCCGCAGGTCGACACTATGGTTTTTGATAAAACTGGAACACTCACAACAGGTAAACCCACAGTTACCGATATTATTCCCGCAGGTGACATAGATTCTCAAGAAGCCCTTACATTCATTGCAACTGCTGAAAAATACAGCGAGCATCCACTTGCCCAAGCCATTGTCCAATATGCTGAGAGCAATCAAATCTCATTCCTGGAAATCGATGACTTTGATTCAGTAACGGGGAAAGGAATCAGAGCTTCAATTACAGGATCTACTATCGATGTTGGCAATGACACTTACATGGAAGCAAATGGGGTCGATATTGGGGAACTGGAACCACATATTGCCCAACTGCAAAAAGACGGCAAAACCACCATTTTTGCAGCAAAGGATGGGAAACTCCTTGCCCTTGTAGCCATTGCTGACACTCTCAAACCACATTCAGCTCAGGCTATCAGTGCATTACAACGAATGAACATCGAAGTTGTGATGCTCACCGGAGACAAGCAACGGACCGCTGAAGCAATTGGGCAAGAAGTAGGTATCACAAAGGTCTTCGCGGAAGTGCTTCCCGGTGATAAAGCGCAAGTAATACAGGACCTCCAATCAGAACAACATACGGTTGCCATGACGGGCGATGGCATCAATGATGCTCCGGCGCTAGCCCAGGCTGATGTAGGCATAGCTCTAGGATCTGGCACTGATGTTTCCGTAGAAACCGGCGATATCGTTCTCGTACGCGATAATCTCCTAGATGTTGCCACGGCAGTACAACTAGGAAAAAAGACAGTATCAAAAATCCGACAAGGGTTTTTCTGGGCGTTAATCTATAACATTTTCCTTCTCCCTATCGCTGCAGGAATTCTTTTCCCGATAATTAACCTCCGACCAGAGTGGGCGGCACTAGCAATGGCCTTGTCCAGTGTGAGTGTAGTAACCAATGCTCTGCTTTTACAACGATTCAAACCTCTAGTCAGCTCGGAAGAACAAACATAGTGGTAAATCCTCCGAAAAATGCAACTCTGAACATAACGAAATAAAAACAATAAGTAAACCTCTAAGTTGTTTCAAAACTAGTTAGCGATATAATCCTATCATAGCGTTTATGCAGAAAACCGAAATTGAGACTCTGTGAACCAATGACACACACAACACTATTAACCAGATTTTCCTCTGCAATCAGTGGACAACGCAAGCGGGGATATACTGCGAAATCTACATCGTACACCATTAAAACCCAAAGTGAAAGGGACAGTGAATTCCATGGCTTCGATCTTCATCGTTGACGACGAAGAGAACCTTCATCAGATTTACAAAGCTCTTTTCACGATGAAGGGTCACACAGTCATCGGCTCCGCCTTCGACGGAGATGAAGCAGTCCAACTATTTTTGAAAATGGACCCCAAACCAGATGTTATCATCATGGATCATCGAATGCCTAGGATGGATGGAATTAGTGCCACCAAAATGATCCAAGAAATAAGTGCTTACAGTAAAATTGTCTTTGTC
Organism: Promethearchaeota archaeon; assembly: GCA_048939625.1. Classification (GTDB taxonomy): domain Archaea; phylum Asgardarchaeota; class Hermodarchaeia; order Hermodarchaeales; family Hermodarchaeaceae; genus Hermodarchaeum. The sequence continues at coordinate 13,146 of JBHLPH010000023.1, read as the reverse complement.
AGCGCCGATGAAACAGTTCGCTCAGAAGCCATGGAAGCTGGTGCTACCGTATTCCAAGTGAAACCCGTACGTGCAAAGGAACTATTCAAAATAATTGAAACGATAACCAAAGAGAACTAATCTGTTCATTTTTGTTGCTTCTTCTTCCTATTCCAAATGGCAAGCAGCCAACTTCCACCAAGGATTGCACCAAGGAGGATAGGGCGTACTTGGGGAATGAGGAATTGAATCGTAAAAGTAAGGATCATTAATGGCCAGCCAATCTCGTCACCCCACTTTTCAAGAAAAGTTTCCTCGCCTTCTCTTCGATGCCCCTCATTCCATCTCAAAAGCACCAAGATTACTATGCAACAGATAATTAATCCCATGGAAAAAAGGATCCAATATACTCCCAAAGGCCATAGTCCAAGGAACTGGTCGATTATTACAAGGATGATGATGAAGATCGATACAATGACTGTAATCGCGATTCGAAGCTTGGATTGCGAAATATCTTCAGGTAACACGATTGTTTCAAAGGGTTGGTCATTTGAAGGAGGCATCTCAGTCTTCATATCGGTCATCTCGGGCTAACTCGGTCGATACCGTATCGAAATGGTCGATTTTGCGTTGCCAGGCATGACCTTCATAGCCTTCCATGAAATAGAGCTCTGCTGCTGTTATCTCATCTGCTTCAAGTAACTCATCTAGGGCTTTCTCATCATAGATTTCTTCTCCAGGTCCAACAGATTCGCGCTGAACCGTGGTTAATCTTTCCTGAACGAATTCAAAGCGCTGCTCGAGTTTTTCCGCCGCTTTCACGTCATGGGTGCGGAGATTATCCAGTATCATAGCGCGAATGGTTTCACGAGGGGTTTCCTGTGTGGACTTCTTCAATACTGCGCTGGCAACCTCGTCAGCAACACCTGCCGAAACTGGCAATTGAAGGAGTAAATCCATTATCTGTAACTTAAAGAGTTGACGTTTTTGTGGAAACTTGGACATTGGATGCACCTCTGGTAAAACATTATGTCCATAAGGACGAGTAATCCCTCTTAACGTCTTTCCTTCTTACGAAAGATGAACACGTAAAAATAACTATATTCAATATAAGGGCATTCCCCTAAACGGAGATGTCACCTGTGCAACTTAAGCAAGTCAGTAAGTCTACTTGGGCTATTGTTGATGGTTCAACCTATGGGAATGTAGGATGTATTCATATCCCCAATCATCTTGTAGTGATTGACACGGGGATGACACCTAAGATTGCTAAAGAATTTCATGACCATATCCTGCAACACATAGGCTCTCCCATCACCCATGTTATTCTCACCCACTATCATTCCGATCATGTCTTTGGGGCGCAAGAATTTCAACATTACCCGCTTATAGCTTCATCGCGGATGGTCGAATTATATCCTGACCTTCTCAAAGGTAATTGGTCTCCTAAGGGTATGGAGGAAATGCGACAATTCTACGCAAAGACCGAACCTGAATTCAGCCAACAACTTGAAAATATCCGCATCATTACACCCACTCACACCTTTACCGATTCTTATTATCTGGGAGATGACAATGAGATTGAGCTTCGTCATACCGGGGGTCACACAGCAGGGCATTCAACAGTCTTCTGCATTCCAGAACGAGTCCTTTTTGCTGGGGATCTTGTTTTTTGTCAAGAATATCCCTACGCTGGTGACCAGACAAACAATCCAATTGAATGGATGAACGCCTTCGAAGCAATTCTTAAAATGCCGGTTGAGACGATTGTTCCAGGTCATGGCCCTCTTTGTGATAAAGAAGAAATCCAAAAGCAACTTGCTTATTTTCGTGAACTTGAAACATGGATACAGAAACAACTCTCTAAAGGGCGGACGCTCCGCGAAGTGCAACAAGCAAAAGGTCAAGGGCCAAAACCTCCCTATGATCTGAAAGCAGAAAGGCGCATGGGACTTACTATTGAAAGGTGGTATAACTTCTATTCACAAAAGCAGATGAAATCGGAGTAGAAGCTTGATCTAAAGTCAAATTTGAAGCTTAGAAAGTGCTGCATAGGCTTTAGCCTGCTCCCAGGGCAATTGAGTTGCGACAAGATACCCAATTCGTTCAACGGTTTCCTTTGGTGCAATATCGATTAATTCTTCGGTTTGAAATAAAATGATTTCCGGATTCAGGTCCGCTAGAAACATCTCTGTGGTTGGATTCAGTTTTTGTACGAACACTAGTGTCGCATCATCAGGTCCATTTTCTATACCGAGATAGGGTTTCGTTGTTGTTGGCCATGCATGGGTGTTCACGCGGTTTCGACGATATTCAGTGGTTGCTCGAGGGATAACCGTTCTGAGGTTTGGAGTGGTCTTATTTGATGGGATGGCGATCTGATAGCGGTGTTTGATTTGTCGGGGGGCACGGGTCTGATTGATAACCTGTCCAATACAAGCGACGAGGTTACTGTGGGGTTGTGTTAAAATCTGGAGTTGTAATTCTAAATCCCGTAATTTTTTCTCTTCTTTGTCCGGACGCACATTCAAGGCTATACCATGCCAGTCATGGCGACGAATTTCACTGAGTGTCCAGCGTTCTCGATCGAGTTTTGTTTGAAACCATCCAGGTTGATCCGCTGCAAAGGGGTCAAAGCGGATTCCACCATACCATGGATTAAACCAAACTCTTGGCCCTGCCGTGGGGAAATTTGATTCCAGGTAATTTGTTCCTGTTTCCTTGTTTACCCAAGCAATCACACTACCTGCAAATCTTGGTGCAACTTTGAGGATGAATTTTCCATTATCTATCATGTAGATTTGATGGTCGTGTTCTGTTTCTTGAGTAATGGTTACTTTACCTGACTTTCGATGCAAGATTATGGGAATCTTGAAGGTCCTGGTTTGCAGTTTTGTTTTAACATGAGCTGTAAGGGGGAGAACTTGAGGTTCAGTCAGTGTTTTTTTCGTTGCTCGTAGCTGGATTGAAAGAGACAGGGGGTTTCCCCGTTTGAGGTCTTTGAATTTCAAACTCCTGGGAGTTATTTGCCACCCTTTTGGTACCGAAAAGCATAGGGTTCCTAGGAGTGGACGATGGACAAGGTGCCGAATCTGTAATGGAATCGATAACTCGGATTTAGCTTCATGGAGTAAGGGATAGTCTTTGGTTCGGATATCAATGGCTCGATACGGTTCCAGCTCTTTTTGTAATGCTTTCTCGGGTTCTTCTGAGTAGTAGTAGTGCCAAAGGCGTCGAATGTGTCGCCATGAACCCATTCCCGTAACCAAATAAATGGGAGGCAAGACAATTTTCGTCTTGGGAGCAAGTGGAGGGACCTTAAGTTGGAAGTCTATGAACGCGAAACCTTTTGCTTCAGAAACAAGCGATGGAGGAACCAAAACTGCTATGACTTCACCCTTATGGGGTAATTCTTGGCAGTACCACGTTTCTGCCCATTCTTCACCCTTCTTTGGAATTTCACGATTTGATGCAAAGAATTCATCTTCAATGAATTCCTCTCGGAGCAACCCATCTTTCAATGGGAGCACATGAAGATGGTCCCAGACTCCGACGAAGCTTCCCTGTTGGATTTTTACCTTGTGAATACGCTTCAGGTCGGTATTTTCAAAACCATATTGGATGCCTAACACCGATGAATTACCGGACACTAGGAAGGTTTTGGAGAAAACCAGCCCTGAATAACGAGTACTGGTCATCCACGTCTTGATACGGGTTGTTCCATCCTTTGACTGTTTGATACGATGTTTGAAGTGTGTGCGCATCTGCTCGGATGGCCAAAACGGAGGACCTAAGCTCTCCCGGGCATGAGATCTTATATTTATCCGTCCGGTGAGGCGATTAGCAAGATTGTCAATATGAGCTCCTTTAGCTAGATTAATGCTGAAATGCAAGGTTTCAGTTTGGACTTGAAGTCGTTGATTATCCTTGTAGGGGGTAACCAGCACTCCTCCTTGGTCTAAGCAGTGAATGTATTTTGTCTCGTTTCTCGTTTTCAGTGAATGCCCCTTGACTTCAAGATTCGCATGAATGTTCAAGGGTAAAGCTTGTGTTCCGATTGCCTGATCCACAGTTGCATTTACTTCAACTCCCGCGTAGTGCTCTGGTTTGAGACTTACACTAAATTCATTTTGAGAGAGACGCAGACCTTCAGGAGCTTTAATGAAAACGCGTCCATGGGCTGTTTCTTTCAAGTTGCTTTTCAATGAAATGACGATTGAAATCTTATTCCCTGGGCGACACCAGATTGAAGGTGGAACAGTCGATACTTGAATCGGGTGCTTAGCGCGAATTCCTGTTTGGAGGTGAATTGGTGTATTCCCCAGCCTAATCTGGGATGTAACGGTGAGAGCAGGTTTATCATCGGGAGGCGGTACAATATCGACTCGCCCTTGTATTGTCCCATTAAGAGTTATCGCCTTCTTTGGAGGAACGGTGATTTTGGACGCTGGAGCTTCGATTAACTGGAAACCTTTAGGTAATTTCACTGTAAGTGTCCCTTTGAGGGGAGTGTCTGGGTTCCTATTCTCAATCATCCAAGCAATTGGTATTGGAAGACCAAGTGAAGGCTCAGCTTCTTCAATCCAACACTCAACAACTAATTCGTTATTCTCTATTAGTGTAGGACCCCGACTTTCCCGATCGATTACAACTCGTAGAAATTCATTCTCTTTTTTCCATCGATATTCATACACATTGAGTTCTCGATGTTTCATCTCATCGGGTTTGAGTTCGATTTGGCGTATGTAGGTATCATACCAATTGTAGTGTTTGAAGAAGGATTGGGCAATAGGTAGTTTCAGAATGGATGGGATGTAATTTTCCATTAGCACTTGCGTATCCGGGCGCCAGAAGAATCCTGTCCGCTTATAGACAGGAACCGCATTGAGGTTTCCTCCCCAGGTATGTAGAAATAGGCGTTTATAGCCTTCAGCGGTAACTCGGTTTACAGACTCAACCAAGAGGGCTTTGCCAAATCCTTTCTTTCTATGAGCATCGCCCACATTTAAGAAACCGAGATACGCCGCTTTAGGATCATCGAAGTGGGGATGTAATGTCGAAACGCCTGCAACTTGGTCGTCTTCGGTAACAGCAATTAGCCAAGTGATGTTAACCTCTTTTTCATAATCATCGAGGATATGCTCTGCAGTATGGTCAAGACCTCCGGTGATACCACCTGGCCAGCCTCCCTCACTTTCATTGATACACTTGGCTAGCCCTTCTGCATCAGCTGGTGTGAAGTCTCGAACCTTAACCATTTAATGACACCTCGCTCCAGCTCCCACTTCCAACTATTGATACTGGAGTCAGACACAGCATACTTGCGGGGGTTATAAGTTTTAGGAAAAAGCTGATTACCAGATCTAGCTACTAGCCTCCAATTTAACGGCTGTTGAACGATGCAAATAGCGCTTGGATACAGGATAATTCTCATAGGCAATGGTATATGCGCTCATGAATTTGTTGCGAATATCTTTCTCAACCTCTTTTGCTAAATCTGACTCGATTTGTGCATCAATCCAGTGAGTACTGCCCTTTGGAGTAGCCACCATCTTCCCTTCTTTCTGGACTATGCAACCATCTTTGATTGTAATCCACGCCTGTGATAGCCCTCGGATGAGTTTCTCGGGGTGTTTGGCATAGTCTTCCTTGGGATCCAAATTGTAGACCGAAATATCGGCATCTGCACCAACACCCAGCTGGCCTTTGTTTTGTAATCCAAGAATTCGCGCGGGTCCCGCTCGGGTTGAGGTGATATAGTCTTTCATCGTCCATTCCCTGTCGATGGCTGGAAGGTCCATACGCTTATGTGCGGACTTCTTAATTGTGGCTAAGACACCTTCGCGGGCCTTTTTGCTCATCAGCCAAGCTGCAATTGATGGGTAATTAATGAACGTACCTGCATTTGGGTGATCTGTGCTCGGAATAACGCGCCAGGGGTCATTGACCAGGAGGGCGATTTCGAGTCCAATAGCCCATTGGACAGCATTCACACGGGAGGTTCGTTTAAAGACATAGGGAACTACGCCACCCCCACATTCAACTTCGATGTCATCATTGACCCATCGACTCCCAGAGATTCCACGGAGAATCCACTCCCACGGACCATCCGCAGTCATGGTTGTGGTGTCTGCGAAGACAACTTGGCCAAGATCGCAACTCACATTCTTGTGTGCTTGCAAATATTTAGCAATTGGTTCAGATCCACTCTTGAAGGTCACGAAGCTATCTCCGCCATACGAGTGAAATTGGATGTGGGTCATGTGTAAATTATATCCTGATGCTCGCTTCGTTGCAGGTCGGTTACTAGCTAGCTCCATGGTTTCGATGGTGATATCCGTATTTCCGGGACGCCCCAGCATGTTGGCGTGCAAATGCAATGAGTGGGGTAAAACTAATCTTTCGGCACCTTCCAACAATCCGGTGATAGCATCTCGGGGGGTGACATCGAAACAGGCAATCTGTTCATCAAGCTTCTCAACATTACCGCCCCACGACCAATCACAAACTCCTGTCGGATTAACGGCTTTTATGGCCCAGCCCTTTGTTGCTGAAAGCATCCAAGCAACAAAGGCTGCGAGCTTATCATACTCTTTATCACGGGAATAGTCCATTATGAGTTGATAGTTCCCAAAAAGTGGAAACATGATCTTATCATGGGGTTGGATTTCAGCTAGCTCTTCATGGGTGTGACGAGCCACGAGACCTGCGGACGCCGCTTCCGTCACAAAGGTGTAGCCCATATGGGAGTATTTGTACCCAGTCATGAAGGTGGGTGGTACGCTAGCCCAAACACCAGCGCGGCAAATATCTGAATAGGTATACGGGTCCATCCGTGATTGATCACAACGAAGAACTCTCCCAGAATCAACCTTCGGTGTCGCTAAATGGGCATGAATCTCCACTCCGCCTGCAACCACCATACGTCCCTCCGCATCAATAATTTCTGCGGATTCCGGACTTACGGTCTCGACAATTTTTCCATCATGGGTTGCAATGTCCTTAACTTCGTAAATCTCGTTTTTGGGATCAACGACGAAGCCATTTTTGATGAGCAAACTTCTGGATTTCACGGCATCTACACCCTGAGTTGATTGTTTCATCTTCAAATTGTGGCGGATACAACGCAATACTGCGTCACAGCTAATTAAGCGTTCTGCCATTCCGAATTTCATAGTACTGCTTCGATATCTAGTCAAAAACGTAAGCCTTATACGCAGATACCCTGAGGATGGTAAACGCTCGTAATCGAGCGGGGGAATACATATGCGTCAATTTCAGATAACGCTCCCCGAAGAAAAAGTCGGACAAGTAATGGAATTCCTCGAAGAGAAAGAACAAGTGCGTAACATCGCAAAGATTCACACTGCACCAGGATTCATGCTTATTTTCCGTGTCTCTGAATCAAAGAGCTCAAAGATTCTCGCTAATCTGGAAACCATTGGTGTCGGAGTGCATTATGGCATAATTGATGTGCTTCCAGTTGAAGCGAGCAAACCAATGACTGAAGAACAAGTTAGTATTGCTCCAACAGAACGCCTTTCCGTTGAAGAGATCTATAGTAAAATTGCCTCAGGTACAAGGCTCTCCTTTGACTTCTTAGCCCTTCTCGTCGTATCTTGTATCATTGCCGCAATAGGCTTGGCAACTAACAGTCCTGTATTCATTGTTGCAGGCATGCTTCTTGCACCACTCATGGGTCCAATCCTCGGTCTAAGCTTTGGGGTAATAATCCAAGATCGACGACTTGTGATGACCGGTATTAAGAACGAAGCCCTAGGTATTTTCATTGCAGTCATTATGGGTCTCATCATGGGTGCTGTTTTAATTCCCGTGACCCTCATCCCGGGGTGGCCTTGGCCTTGGCCTACCGCTGAAATGGTTGCACGGGCATCATTGTGGCTATTAGCACTAGGAGTTGTGGTAGCCGCAGCTTCAGGGGCTGGCGTGGCTCTCGCTGCGACTCGGGGCGATATCGGTAGCCTTGTAGGTGTTGCTATCGCAGCATCATTAATGCCTCCTGCAGTGAACGCTGGAATGAACCTTATTTATGCGGCATTTGTACTATCTCATGCCAATGTTGTGCTCTTTTACTTCGAGTTAGGAGTAGCCGGACTGAGCTTTGCCCTCGTTCTCATGAACATCGTTCTCATTAACATCGTAGCTATGGCGGTCTTCAAACTCAAACAAGTTGCACCAATCAAGAACAAATCCATCTTCTGGCACGACCTTCCGCAGTTAGACAAGAAACGACGAGATGAACTTTGGCACCGATAACGATGCGATTTCGTTTGTTTGAATATCAGTGTCCTCCCTCGTTTTCTTTTATCTTAACATCGAAGCGTAATGCTTAAGTGACTCTAGCTTGAGCAACATACGATATGCACATTTGTGCATATCTTTGCTCTATCCTCTAAGTACAAAGGGTTTCAATCATGTCAGAATCTAATCAGAATCTCAAATACGGTTTAGTCATTGTTCTCGTAGCCATTATTGCCGCGGCTAGCGCTATCGTTGGAATTAGCGTCCTAACATCACCGCCCCCGTTTCAACCGCCAGCTGCAGAAGTTGATATCCAGGTAATCAATGGAGAAACCACACTCTATCTCAATTACTCGACGCTCCTCACCTTACCCTCCACAGAAGGCATTTCTTCTTATCAGAATCAATTTGAAAATTGGCGAGGTGGAGGAAACTATGCTGGCACGACATTAGCCTCAATCGTTGAACTTGTTGGCGGAATAGATTCGAATGATGTAATCCGGGTCAATGCTACCGATGGGTATACCCAATATTTTGCTCATTACAACCTTTATCCGAATGCGACCTTTGCGGCGGTGCAAGGTGAGTTGATACTAGCTTATTCGTTTAATGACACTTTACCCACTGCTTGGAGTCAGGGACCGCGTCTTGCCTTTCTAACACCAGATGGGGCTTATAGCAATGATGATGCCAATCAGACAACTCACATATCTTGGTTTGTTGGGAGTGCGGGGGCGCGTTGGGTTTCTAATGTGGCTTCAATCGAAGTGCTTCAAGATACTTACATCGGCGGCTCCATACACTTCACCATAATTGATGGTACTGAAGAGCACACGATGTATCTGGTGGATCTTGCCTTGATGGATAGTCTTGAAGGCTTTTCAGCTTACCAGAAACAAACCGGGACTTGGGGGGGTAATGGCACATATGTGGGTGTTCCGCTATTAGACGTCATTAAATCAGTAACAAACGTTGATGCTAACGATATAATTCGTGTGAACGCGACGGACGACTATTCTCAGGACTTTGCCTATTACAACCTTTATCCGAATGCGACCTTTGCGGCGGTGCAAGGTGAGTTGATACTAGCTTATTCGTTTAATGACACTTTACCCACTGCTTGGAGTCAGGGACCGCGTCTTGCCTTTCTAACACCAGATGGGGCTTATAGCAATGATGATGCCAATCAGACAACTCACATATCTTGGTTTGTTGGGAGTGCGGGGGCGCGTTGGGTTTCTAATGTGGCTTCAATCGAAGTTCTTGCTGATTTATACATTGATGGGTATCTGAAAATTATCGATGGTACAGAAGAGTACACAGTGTATCTGGTGGATCTTGCCTTGATGGATAGTCTTGAAGGCTATTCTGCCTATCAAGGATTATCAGGGAATTGGAGGGGTAATGGTACATACTTGGGTGTTGCGTTATCAGTCATTCTTGAATTAATAACAACAATCGATGATGATGACGTTGTTAATGTGAGTGCGAATGATGGATACCATCAATTATTTGCTTATTATAATCTCTATCCCAACAGCTCGATAAAGGCAATTCAAGGGGATCTCATTCTAGCATATGGCTACAACGGTGTAATAGTTCCTCAATGGGTAGATGGGCTACGTCTAGCCTTTCTAGCACCGGATGGAGGTTATAGTAATGATGATGCAAGTCAAACCACACATCCCCTTTGGTATTCAGGGTCTGGGAGTGCCCGTTGGGTAAAAAATGTCTGCACAATTGAAATTATTCGAGATAGTTTCCCTCCGTAGCTAACTATATACGGTGATAAAATGGCCAGTAACCATTTTTCCTATTATTTTGGGACACGCGATTTAGTTACTATTGCAGTACTAAGTGCGCTTGGTGGTGCCTTGAGCACCTTTGTTGGTTATCTAGGGCTTCTTTTGAATACTGCCATCGGAACCCCATTCGGGGCTGGACAGTTTCTTAGTGGCCTCCATGTCTTTTGGATTATATTAGCGATGGGACTTATCCGAAAAACAGGAGCAGCAACTGCCACAGGCCTCCTAAAAGGCTTTGTTGAATTGTTCACTGGAAGTGCTCACGGACTAATCGTTGTTTTAGTCAGCCTTATTCAAGGAATCATAATAGACGTCGGATTCTATGCAATTGGTCAACGAGATTCATTAGCGATGTGGGCTATCATAGGAGGATTTGCTTCCGCCTCCAACGTCGTTGTTTTTCAGCTCTTCTTCTTTTCTGGGGCACCTCTGATATTCCTCGCGCTTTTGCTTATACTTGCATTTTCATCAGGCATCATTTTTAGTGGCTACTTCGGTCATGCAACTACTAAACTAGTGCTAGAATCCAGTATCTATCGCTCCTCAATAAATGGGCTTCGTGAAAAAACTAAAGGATCAATTTGGCAACGTCTTGGACCGTATAGGCTTTCTGCTCTTATTTTTCTCATTGTAATTACATTCGGTGTTAGCCTTTATGCTGTATTTGTATGGCGCCCTGCTATTGATCCTCTAAGTTGTGATGTTGTTGGACAAGTGGCACAACCATTTCGATTTTCGTACTTTGCATACGTTGATCAAGAGGTTACCTTCGAAGCTCAACTCATCGGTTCTGTAACCCAACTTCCCCCTCAGAATTACACCGGAATCCCACTCGCTTTAATTCTCGCCGATGCTCAGCCTTATAATTCCTCCAACACCCTTCAGGTACTAGCTTCAGATGGATATAGTGCGACGTTTTCCCTCGATGATATATTGAACGATGAAGAAATTATCCTAGTAGTTGAGGATGGACTCCGGCTTGTGGCGAAGAATTTTCCCGGATGGTATTGGGTAGAAAAGGTTGTCAGCCTTGTCATCTCCTAACTCTCTCTCCGCTTCACCTGCTCCCTGTATACAGGTATCAAACCTTACCTACGCCTATGAAGGATCCGATGAACCAGCCCTCCAAGACATTAATTTCGAAGTTCACTCAGGTGAATTCATCATTATAGCCGGACCGAGTGGCAGTGGAAAAAGCACCCTTGCACGCTGTCTCACCGGATTTATTCCAACGGAGTATCCAGGAACCTTTGAAGGCTCCATTATCATAGCAGGTCATGATACTCAAAGCCACTCAATACGTCATTTAGCTCGTTCAATTAGTCTCATCCAACAAGATCCTGACAGCCAACTGGTTACTCTTCAAGTTACTAATGAAGTCGCCTTTGGTCTAGAAAACTTCCAATTCCCTCCAAAACAAATTCAGGCACAACTTCAATGGGCACTCACGACAGTGAATGCACAAAATCTCTACCAACGCAATACTCACACTCTTTCAGGAGGAGAAAAACAAAAAGTCGTGATCGCATCATTTCTCGGACTTGGCTCCCCAATCTTAATCTTTGATGAACCAACAGCACGACTTGATCCACAAACCACAAGCGAAGTCATCAAAGCAATGACTACATTGCACAAACAAGGAATCACGATTCTGGTTATCGAACACCGAATCCAGCCTTTCCTCTCTTTAGCTTCCCGTTTTATCCTGCTGAACAAAGGTTCTATTTGTTATGATAACACACCAAATCAACTTTCGATCCATCCCACGATCTTGACGGAATTGGGCTTAGCATTAAATCTTTCAATCTATTCTGACCCAACCACAAGCTCATCGCAGTATGAACAAGATATGTTACATATCCATCAACTGAATTTTTCATATCCCCACATCGAGGAAGAATCCGCTCTAAAACCAGCCTTACAAAATATAACATTCTCAGTGCCACCTGGGGAAATTATTGCGCTTATGGGAGCAAATGGTTCAGGAAAATCCACTCTCTTACTCCAAATTATGGGATTACTCAGACCCGATTCAGGCTCAATATCTCTTCAAGGTCACACAATTCATAATCAGTTAGCTTCACAACTAGCTCGTAGTATTGGCTTTGTCTTCCAGAACCCGATTCACCAATTATTTGCTCCCACAGTACAGGAGGAGGTACTTCTAGCCTCAAAACACCTTGGTTTTCCAGAACCGCAATTAGCTCAGGAGCGTGCAATGGAACTACTGAAACTCTTTGGGTTACATGCATACCGGGACCAATCGCCTTACACACTGAGTCTTGGTGAACAGCGGCGGCTTACGATTGCCTCTATCCTCCTTCATCAGCCAAAGCTTCTATTGCTCGATGAACCTTTCATCGGGCAAGACTATCGAAATGTCCATAATCTGATGACAGTTGTTCGGAAAGAAGTAGCTCAAGGAACTGCTGTTCTCCTGGCAACCCATGATACCGCAATTGCTAAGCAATATTGTCACCGCCTTCTTTTCCTCTTCGAAGGGCGCCTTCTACTTGATGCTCCAATAAAACAAGGTCTAGAATACATTGCGCAAGTCGAAGCCACAGCTGATTGGCCGGAATCGCAAATCACAGAGGAGGTATCTTAAAGTGAAAATGCGAACCTCGTCTTTCGGGTATCTACAGCGAAAGTCGTTTGTTCATCGACTCAATCCGTTAACAAAATTCCTTATACTGATTTTACTTGTTATACTAACAGTAACCTTAGTCTCTGATATTGTATCCCTGTGTATCTTTGGCTTCATACTCCTTGCGTATGTTGGTTCAGGGATTAGCTTTCGATATGCGTTTAGTCGGCTTCGACGACTTCTGACATTCATTCTGTTAATTGCTTTGGTTCAAATTCTCTTCACACCTTATGGTATCATCCTCTTCCATCTAATACCTCAACTAGCCCCTGGCTTTGGTCCATTTTTTCCTATAACTATTGCAGGAATAGCAAATGCAATCAACCTTGCCTTCCGACTCATCAATATCGTCCTCGCTAGTGCGCTGTTCGTAGCATGCACAGATCCGAGTCGATTTGCTGCAGCTCTCACCTCGCTTCGCATTCCGTACCGATATGGCTATACACTCGTGCT
>JBHLPH010000051.1:0-8420 GCA_048939625.1 Promethearchaeota archaeon | reverse complement strand
ATTGAAGCTCTTCGAGACGGGGCAGATGGCGTCATGGTTACGGGCTGTCTGAAAGATCAATGCCACTTTGTCACCGGAAATCTGCACGCAGAAAAACGCATGCAAAAACTGGCAAAAGACCTCGAAGCCATTGGCCTCGGCGGACGGTTACGCTTTGAATTAATGAGCGCGGGGATGGCGGGCAAATGGGTTGAAACCACCTCATCATTTTATGAACGAATCCTGGAGCTAGGACCGAACCCACTTAAACAAATGAAAGTTGAGGTGAAAGGCAAATGACCGTCCGAATAGCAACCATGGGTATGGCCGGGTGTAGCGGCTGCCATATTGCACTCCTAGACATTGGCGTGGCACTCCTTGATCTTCTCAAAGATGTAGAACTCGTCTACTCTTATCCTCTCGTTGACACAAAGAACCCCATTCCATCAAACATCGATGTAGCACTCATCGAAGGCAGCATTCGCACCGATCACGATAAAGAGATGGCGAAAGCCATGCGTAAACAGGCAAAATATGTCATCGCCTTTGGGGCTTGCTCTGCTCATGGTGGAGTGAACGGGCTCGCCAATATATTCGATGCGCAGGAAGGCGTCAAATACGTTTACCACAAGACCGCTGTTATGGCTCAGAAACTTGTGCCCCATGAAAATGTACCACAAGTCTTACCAGCAGATCTTCGCCTCAGCGATGTGGTGAAAGTCGACTTCATACTTCCTGGCTGTCCGCCCCATCCTGATGAAATCGCCCGAGTCCTCACCGCACTGCTTGCAGGCGAGGAACCCAAATTATCTACAAAGAGTGTGTGTGATGAATGTCCCCTCGAACGGCTAACCGAGATACCCAAGACACTCCGCCGAACCCATGAGATTCCTGAACCTGGTAAATGCCTTCTTTCACAGGGATTTCTGTGTATGGGACCTGCAACCCGCGCGGGTTGTAATGCTGAATGTACAAGACGCAGCATGCCATGCACAGGCTGTCGTGGCCCCTCTGAAACAGTCTGGGATCAAGGTGTAGCAATGTTGGATGCGTTAGCCGCGATGGAAGAAAATCAGATTGCCAACTTCAACTTGCCTCGCCTTGCTGGATCGTTTGCCCGGTATACATACGCTTCTTCGAAACTCGATAATATCCGAAAAGGAGTCAAGAAAAAATGACTAAACCCAAACATATTGAATTTGAACCCATGACGCGTCTAGAAGGACATGCCAAGATCACTTTAGATGTCACCGGTGGCAAACTCAATCAATGTCACTTTCACATCATCGAATCACCACGAATGTTCGAAAGATTCATGGAAGGTATCCCCGCTGAAGATGCCCCCCAGCTATCCGAACGCATCTGCGGTATCTGCTCCGTTGCCCATCATCTTGGCTCCGTCAAAGCGGTTGAAGCTGCATGGGGTGTCACCCCACCTGAACAAGCAGTCAAGCTTCGGCGCCTTGAAAACTTTGGCGAATTTATCCATAGCCATGCCCTCTCTCTTGTCTATCTCGCACTTCCCGACTTTCTTTCACCTGATGATCCCAACGTGTTGGCAGTGGCAAAGAAAAATCCGGGTCTCGCTAAGAAAGGTATTGAACTTCGCATGTTTGGGCAAAACCTCATCAAAGCCATCGGTGGACGAATGATCCACCCCTGCACAGCTGTTCCTGGAGGGATGGCTGGACCACTCATCGAGGAGGAACGTAGCAAACTCGCCAAACAAGCGCCTAAAGCCCTAGCCACCGCACAAACGGTGACGGACCTCTACTTCAAACTTGCGAAGAAAAATGACCGCGGCTTAGTTGGCTACTACCTTCACGACCCTACCCACTACTTCGGATTACACAACAACGGTGTCCACGATATCTACGATGGCACCCTCCGCTTCATCACTCCTAACGGCAAAAAACTCCAAGACTTTGCACCGAAGGACTATGCGAAATACATCGCCGAAGACGCTATGCCCTACACCACCGTCAAATACCCTTTCATTAAACATCTGGGACCCGACAAAGGTAACTACCGCGTTGGTCCACTTGCTCGCCTTAACATCGCCCAAAAAATGGCTAGCCCCCTAGCACAAGGCTACGCTGACCAACTCTTTGAGCTCTTCGGACAACGTCCAATTCACGACCCCATCGCCTATAACCTCGCCCGTTCTATCGAAGCCCTCAGCGCTGTCGAACAGGCCATCACTCTCATCGAAGACTCTGCTCTCCAAGAAGATAACTTCCGTATACCTGTCGAACCCCGCGCGGGCGAAGGCGTTGGTGTCGTCGAAGCCCCCCGTGGCACTCTCTTCCACAATTACTGGACCAACGACGACGGTATCATTACCCAAGTTAATTGTATCATCGCGACTGGACAAAATGTTCGCACCATTGAACATGCCATCCAAGCCAAAGCCCAAGAACTCCTGCCAGAACTCCTCAAACCTGCCCCCGAAAGCCACAAAACTGTAACAACCCTCTTAGAGCCCCTAGTCCGTGCCTATGACCCTTGTATTTCCTGCTCAGTCCACATGATTGAGTTGGTTACAGACTAGCCAGATATCGCTCTCCGAGCATTCTTGTATCGTTTGGGTTCACGCCAAAACCACTTCAACAAAGCCACACCTACCCATACAAACGGGATAAATAAAACAACAAGGCCTTCACATAACTGGTACCGAATTTTAACCAATAAGACCGTTAAAGCCCCGACGCTGCTGATTAAACAAAGCATTAGGAGGAGTTGGAGCATATTACACACTTCGATGTTTAAGCTAAAAAGCCTGGGCGTCGATAACTTCTAGGGACTTAGACGATATCGATATCACGGTTTTCACCCAAGACAGAAAATGCCTGGATTCCTTGGGTGAGGAAAAGAATGGGGGCGATTTCTGTGTGTCCAATGCGTCTGGCTTTAATGGGGATGATGGATTCGTGGGTTTCATCTGGTTTCAGTTGTCGGTTACGGAGAAAAGCAGTGCTTCGGAGGATTACATTCTTGGTTAATCCATTGAGTTCGAAAAGATGGGGGATCGCGTTGACGATGGCAGTCAAATGGATATTCTGGCTGCTGTTGTTGTGAATATAATACTTCAGATTCAAGGAGCTACCCCGTTGTACAATATCCTTGGGAGGAATCACATCAGTGGTGAAGGTAAGCTTCGGAGGTTCCATTACTTCTTCAGTATCACACCAGATACACCCTGCGATGAGTTGGTCAATGGTTGGCTCAAAATCTGCAAATGGCCCTTGCAAGCTATTCCAGGTATGGATACGTTCGCCGTAATTACTTATGAAGGCAGTTTTGATGAGTGCCATTAAATTGGTTAAATCGTTGGGTCTTTCTTCGGGGGTGGCAAAAATCGCTACGAAGTCATTGGGTCGTTCGGTGAGTCCATCCATAAGGACCTCTGACCCCTCAAATTTGGCTTGGCGAAATTCACCAGTAGCAAATTCCTTTGAGGAGATACGGAAGGCAGTTAGTAGACCCGAGAGCAAGTGGGGATCGATTTGGTCGGTGTACTGCTTTGAAAAAGCGTAAGCGCCATTGAGGATGATGAAGATGGCTTTGATCATTGTCTCCAGTTTTCACCGACTTCTCGCTTATGATGAACTCCCACGCATAGATTTCGATATGATATCTATGCTACCCCGTTAGAGTTCACATAGTACCGAATAAGAATTTCGACTAGGTTTTCTATGCTACGTTTTTACTAATCTTTACCCATTCTTATCAGTAAAAATTGATGGAACTAGATTTCCTAGAAAAACCCTAGGCGTTTTTAAGCACGCCTAAATTATCATGAATAAAAAGCAGGAGGCTGAAGAATATGGCAGATGATAAATTCTCTCTTGAAAAATGGCACCGAAAAATGGCTGTGGACCTCTTCAATAACACTTGGAACTACTTAGATAAGAAAGACCTCACTGATGAAGAAAAAGATGCCATGGTCAACTCATCTCATGCTTCGCGTTATCACTGGGGCGTTCGCGTTGAAAACGAATGGGATGCAACCCCCATTAATCTTGGGCGGGGTGACTGGCAACTCTCACGTGTTTATGCCGTCCTCGGTGATGGCGACCGCGCTGTTCATTATGGCAAAACCTATCTCGCTATCTGTGAAAAAGAAGGCATCAAAGACTGGGACCTGGCCTATGCCTATGAAGCTCTGGCTCGTGGGTATGCAGTCAAAGGCGATACAAAGAACAAAGAAAAATACCTCCAACTCGCGAAAAAAGCCATGAAAGAAGTTGAGGACAAAGATACTCGCGAAATGATTGAAGGGGACCTTAAGACAATCTAGGGTTTCTATGGCACTTTTACAAATAATGAAGGGGATTTTTATGCTCCCGCTCCTTCTTCTTTTTCTATCTCACTTCGTTCTCTTGCGAGGTTGATTGCGATGACCGAAGAGAAGCCAGTTACTAAGTCTAAAACGAAAGAATCGCAATCAGCATTAGCTGTTGAGATGATTCTCAGCGACGCAAAACGTCCCTTGACCACCTTTGAAGTAACTCGGTTATTCCATGAGATTGGCTGTCCGGATTCACCAAGCCGATTACTCAACCAGCTTCGACAGGAAGGTAAAATCCACGGGAAACTGAGCATTAAGCGGAAAACCTGGTTGTGGTGGGCACCTGAAGTAGAAGAACCCCTCGATGTGTAGTCGGATTAGAAGATGATGTCAGCTTCCAATCCATATTGAAGTGCATACTCCACGATTTTTTCTCGGATTTTCTCATAGTATTGGTTTCTTGGGCGAAGCGCATCAAGGATAGTCTTGGCTTGATCTTCAAAATGTGTCCGAAGCACCTTTTCAATTACCGGGCGGTTTCCATATTTGACGTTCAGTCGATCAAATAACGCATACGAAACTCCACAATCAGCGAGACTATGAATTAACTCTTCAAGGTGGGCCGTGCTTAATTCGGGAATAATCGGTCCCACAAACCCATAGGTCCGGATTCCTTGACTACTAATTTCACGTAAAGCATCCAACCGGCGATGACTGGGAACTGCTCCTGACTCAAAAACTCGTCGGGTCTTTTTGTCTAGACTAATAATAGTCATACCTACCTCGTTCTCTGAATTTTGTTTGAGTAGGTCGACATCACGTAGGACCAGATCTGATTTAGTAAGAATTGAAATGGGAAACTCATGTCGAGTTAACACTGCTAGACAATTCCTCGTCACTTCATACCGCCTTTCAAGTGGCTGATAGGCATCAGTAACGCTTGAAAATAGTACAGGTTCCTTTGGTGTTTTTCTTCGACGCCGGAGTTGTTGTTGTAACACTCGAGGTGCATTGATCTTAATGTCTACAAAACTTCCCCATGCTTCTCCCTGATGGCCTGTGTATCTGGACATAAATCTGGCGTAACAATACGAACAGGCATGTTGGCAACCAACGTAAGGGTTAATCGCATAGGTCACTCCGCTAATCCGACTCGGATTTAGAATACTTTTGGCCGTAACCTCGTTAATTTTGAGTGGGGGAGACAAGGGTTTTCGAGTTCTCATGTATCAGTGTCTGTAATATAAACTTGAACCCCAGTAAGAAAAGTGATTGTTGAGTAACTTGAGAGAATAACAACACAGAAAAGGAAGAACGAAAGAAATGGGCGGTGGTGACTTCTCATGGATACGGATGAACTCAATGCTTTTCTCAAAAAACAAATCGCGCTCGAAGAGAAAATCGTTCGAATGGCTAAAAAGAGCGTAAAGGACACCCGAAACCAGCTAGTCAAAAACCTCATTCAAGCCATTGCTATTGACTCTAACAAACATGCTCTCTTGCTTAACGCCATTCTTGCACGAATCGAGTCCAAAACCCCGTTCATTGAAGAATCCAAACGCGATGAACTCGGTAAAGACATCAGAACTCATATCGATTTAGAAGCCACAGCAATCAAAACCTATGCAGAACTCATTCCCCAAATGGAAGATCCTGGATCCAAACAAGTTCTCAAATACATTCTCGATGATGAAAAACGCCACCACCGACTATTAACCCAGCTTTATAAACTCGTCATCGAAAAAGAAACTCTTACCGAAGAAGATCTATGGGACCTCACTTGGAAAGATGCCCCATGGCATGGTGGACCTGGTGGATAAAGCCGCCCTTTTTTTTCAATAGAAGTACATCAGGTATCGGAACACTTCGAACACTGCCACGACGCCAAACCCTATTCCGATTGTATAGAAACAATATTTTGCCCATTTCTCTGACGGAACTACTGCTATAAGGGCTGCCAGAACGACACAAAATAGCAGATAGTATCCAACTATTGTTCCTTGGAATCCTGAAAAGAAGTAAGCGATGAAAAACATACCAAGGGTGAATAATGCGGCTACGCGTTTTCCATACACAGTTGCAAAAGTTCTTTCTCCTACCAGCTTATCCGCATTGTGATCCATGATGGTGCTAAATGAATGAATTCCCATGACAGCACCTGAAATGAAATAGACCTGGATGGGAATTTGAAAAATCATTGCTCCAAAACTTGCACCTAGCAAAACTGGTGCGTAGAAATAGAGGATTCCGTTGGACACCGAGTCCATTGGAGGCCACTGCTTGAATCGTAATGGTGGTGCAGAATAAAAATATGAGAAGAAGATGAGGATCCCCATTGCGAAAATGTTAGTAGGATTCAACGTCAAACCAGCACTAAGCATTAGCAAGAATGTAACAATAAGGGTCAGCGTTTTTATGAGGGGAAAAACTCTTGTTTCCATCTCAACCGAATCACGTGCTGGCTTTCGGGGATTGAGCTTGTCTGCTTCGTAATCATACCGATCATTAGTCCCATACAATAATACACAATATGGCACTGACAACAATATCACTTGGATGAATGCTAGGGGAGTTAGCGGGCTTCCAAAGGCTGTTAATCCCAGTAGGAAGACCAGTGGGGCAACTAACCATCCTAGGGGTCGACTGACTTTGATTATCGTAAAGGCAGAATGAGTCACACAAATCCTATCGAGGGGTTTCCAAATAACCGTTATCCTACTGTATTAGTCGGCATAATCCGTTAGTCGACGTTGATAGAGTTGTCGGGCTAGTAGGCTTCCTCCATCAATCCAGGATTTCAAATCAATTCGAAATCCCGACATCATATACTGAATCGCCTCTTCACGGGTATCAAATCGTAAATAGGGCTGTTGTAGTGCTTCCCGTACGATTTCACGGCACTTCCAAACGCCCAAGGGCATGAGGTGGCTAGGTCGGGATTCCCGAAGCACCACAACTGATGCTTGGCGACGCTCTTTGGCAAGGTGTTCAGTAGTCATGGCTCGGACAGCATAATAGCAGCCACCAATTGAAGCATACTTAGTACGCCCCTTGTAGGGTTCCCAGTCGCTACAAATACCCACATGGCGACCTGAGGGATTCCAAGATGTGCCTGGAAACCAGGCTTCAACAAGTTCATAACTCCACGCATCAGGACTCATGAGGATTTTAAAGTGGTCTCCCAAGAAATTGTGCTCATAGATTCGGTACTCGTTGATGAAGGGGTGTTCTTTGACTTGAGCACGATAATGGCGTCCAACGGTACTATCGACAGCTGTGATGCTCCAACGAGTAGGGACCATTCTTCGGTTGGGTCCGATACCAAATGAACCCATACTAAAAGCACGAGTTATCTTGGTGAGGTTCACATCATTCTTGTAAAGATCAACAATAGCTGGTGCTGCTTTAAGGTCCCGATCCTCATATGCTCGTTCAAGCCGTTTGTGGCCTTTCATGGTCCCTAAAACAAATTTCTCAAGCATTGCCGAGGGACCCATGGGCTGAACTTCTGACTCAAGTCGTAGTGGACGTCGGGGACGTTTTTTGAATATGACTTCCGTTTCAACAGGACCTGAGGACAGAGTCATGTCGCGGGTGTCATCAATAATGCGTCCAGATTGTTCAGGTTCATACACGCTGACCCGGTGCATCCCCCGAACCAAGGAGTAGCGGTATTCGAGGATTTGGTTGAGATCCAAATACATCCAGTCTTCGGGAGAATCGTAAATGGACGTATCGCCAAAGACAGGTGGGACCAAGGGGCCTGCGTACACTTTGGGCCATCCAAAGCGCCCCACGAAGACCCCTGGCGGTGATGATCCCTCAAGATCTGTCTTGTCAAGTAGGGGTTTGACTTTCAAAAAAGAGTAAAGCCGGTGCAGGAGGGGGCAAGAAGACTTGCCACAGAGCATCTTTCCACCCTTGCAGACGAGACATCGGGTCTGGCTGGAGTCAGGTGACAGGGTCTGCATTGTGACATCTAGGTCCTGGGCGGCTTCGACGCCATCCACCACAGGGGCTAGATAGGGTGCGACTTTGCGGACTTTCTTCACGAGTTTTACTCGCTTCGTTGAGCCTCGGCTCTTAAGTTGCCTCACATCCGCACCGCCATCAATAACCTGTCTACCCGTCCCTTTAAACCGAGAGAGGG
>JBHLPH010000081.1:0-2689 GCA_048939625.1 Promethearchaeota archaeon | reverse complement strand
CACTTAACTTATCTCTGGAAAACGCCTTCTTTAGTCTTTGCGGGTAGCACGAGTGGATGGCAAATTTTGCAGGTTAATTTTCTTAAGTTAATTTTTTGGAGAAAAAAAGGTTAAGGAAATGATTAAGGACGCTGGATTATACAATTAGACTCCGGAATCAAATTCGAATGCTAAGAGTTTCAGCTTTCTTCAATTAGAAGATGAAATAGTTAAATTCGTGAACTTTCGAGGGTTAATTGAGAGATTAGGAATGGATGTAAAATCAGGAGAAATATTTCGAAAGGCTGAAAAACTTGGCATAGTACGGGGTCGACCATTTGTATTGTATACGCAGCCGAGGTACATTTCTATCCATGAAGGCACATGGCGAAATGAAATCCGTAACTGTCTTAGTATTGCCGTGGAACAGCTTTTTCGTTCACTTGATTCACATACATTTGTTAAAACAACAGGTATGAGAAATTACACAGTCTGGATTTTGTCTCCGAAATTACGTTCATTGGTTATTGTTGAAACGAAAATCAGTGGATGGAGATTAAGGATACCCAATAACCATTCATCCCATATCATGATTTGGACACCCGATGAATCTACCCTTGACCTCATTGTTCACCATCTAATCTTCTCCCAGAATGGCGATCCCATTCGAGATGGTATTGATTGGGGTAAACTTGAAGCTAAATGGGACATCGTCCGACATCGCGCAATATGGAACTGGAAGAAACACCTAGAGAAATTCAGCCCTACCTCTTCTTCAAATCATTCTCAAGGGGTTAGAAGCTGGGATGAATCCTCAACTCGAGTTTGCGAAAAATGTGGGGCACAATTCGATTGGTACTCTCTTTTTTGTCCAAATTGTGGTATGAGTTCTGAACGCTAAATCAATTAAGATTTGAACCTATTGAGTAAAATAAGGGCTTTATCGATATCTTTTGGTGTTTTGTGAAGTTGAGGGTGAATTACCGCTGTTGGTGAATTATCTATCTCCGATTTTGTGCATAGGCAGCTTTACTAGTGCGATGACAGCATAGGAAGGGAATTAGCCCTTCTGGTTATCGCATGAGAAAACCCCTGAAAAACTTATGTGGTTATCGCCTACAAGAACGCATTCTTTAGTCTTTGCAGGTAGGCACTAGCGGATGGAAAATTTTGCAGGTTAACTTTCTAACTATATACTTCGCTTGTAAGATTAATACCGAAGGTGTAGGTGGAAAGAGAGCTACTGCTTTTCAGGTATTACTATGATAAATCCGGATGCCATTGTCATCAGTCAATGTACATCATCATCTCTCTGTTACAGCCTTTAGTCGTTCATATGCATCAGAGCTCTTTGAAAATGGACATACCTTCACACACACCGAGCACCCATAGTACTGTGCAAAGTATTCGAAACAATCCTGTTGAGAGATATTGGTTATTCGACCTGAATCATGCAGTATGGCGTCTTCCAGTATTGCTTTTGGCGGACACTGCTTAATGCATATCCCGCAAATGTTGCAGTAATCTGCAATCCATTCATGGTCGTTTGAATCCGCGATTGGTAGATTCTCAATGCTTGTATAGACGGCTGCTAATCTCACTCTGGGACCAAAATCCCGAGTTATCAGGAGACCGTGTTTTCCAACCCAGCCGATTCCAGCTTTCTGAGCTAGAGGAGGAAATAGGACCAATCCGCCAAGTGGATGATCTGCCTGAGCTGCATACCCCTGTTCTCTGAGGAACGAAGCAATTCTATTGGCTGCCTTTCCCAGCTCGTCATAGGTCCCGAACACCATATTCATGGTTGCTTGGCTTGGGGCTTTGTTGATTTTCTCTTTACTCATCTCCATTGCAAGAATGATGGCATTATCATAGAGAACTCCATATTGTTGAAAGATGAGATCTTGTGGCAACTTCACGAATCCAAATTGGCTTACTCCTAGACTTTGGGAGTAGTCTTGAAGCTGCTCCAAAAACTCCTGATGGGCGTCTGAATTTGGATTCGATGGATTTTCTTGAATTGAATCAACTGAGAGATGAATGTTCTTCATAATCGAAAGAAGTCGTCTAATGGGAAACATGTGCCTCATTTCAAGATCATCTCGCTCTTGAAGGAGCTTCACCATCTCCAGCGGTATTTCGAATCTTGTCGGAGAATCTGGTGTCGGATGAAGAATCTCAGGTCTCTCAAGTAGCGATCTCTGTTTTGCTATCATTCGTTTGATTCTTGGTATACCGAATCTCATGACGAAGGCTTTCATGAACCTGTACTTTATTCCCATCTTCTTCTTCTCTCAAGAACCAAATGTAGTATAACACTTTGGTGTAAAATTCATCCATTGATTAAATAAATGAGTTGCTTATCTTGAGGCGTGTTATACCCTTTGGTAGATTATGTATCTTCGGTGTTGTGCCTTAGCAACTTTACTGGTGCGATAACCGCTTAAGAAGAGGATCGACTTTTCCCGTTATCAGCCAAGAAAATTCCGGAAAAAATTATCTGGTTATCGCCAGCAAGAACGCCTTCTTAAATAAGGTCTACTCAACAAAACACAATAACTCCAAATCATCAAATCCCAATACCATTCAGAAGTCAAATACAAATAAAACCCCAGACACTTTTGGTAACATTCCCCTAGGTGTTTCCATGAGAAAAAATGATTTGGACTTAGTTTACGCACCTGCGTTCAGGCTTCTCGAGCTTTTCAAG
>JBHLPH010000080.1:0-2693 GCA_048939625.1 Promethearchaeota archaeon | reverse complement strand
TGTTCCGTTGCAATCATGGGATCTTGGAGATGCCATCGAGCCTGGTTTCCTGGACAGCATGAACTCTGTTGTTCTCCCAGCACGACAATAATCGCATTAGCATTTGCAATAAATCGTTGTTGTGAGGGCTGTGCTAAGAGCTGAATGGTCGCATCATCTCTTACAACAATAAACCGCCATGATTGACTATTATTCGTTGATGGAGCAATTCGAGCAGCTTGCAGGATTTTTTCTATATCCGAATTAGGAATAGCATAGGGTTTGTATCGCCGAATACTGCGCCGTTTCTGCAGAACCTTGAAGAAATCGGTGGTAGCTTCGAGTTGCACGATTGGTTGGGATTGCGTCATTTTTCTTCTCCTCTTTCGTAGATTAATGATTCCGGTTTATCGGCGACTATAGATAAGGGATTCAGTGAATGCTCTCCCGCTTTTGATTTTGGGAGCTGGGCAACACTTTGTGATGCAGTTTTTGTTGGTTGTCATGATATCAACCTCCTTTTTATCGGGTATCCAATATGTATGTATTGGGCACCCGATATTTAAATGTGTCGGGTACCCGATATATCCTAAAAGGGTGCCGTAAAACGCAGTTTAATGCATGATTACCCGTAGAAGCTTTTCAATCAAAAGAGGTTTCCCATTAGTCTGAAGGTTGGCTGGCTTCAATGATTTCCCGGAACACCCTGTA
Organism: Promethearchaeota archaeon; assembly: GCA_048939625.1. GTDB lineage: Archaea > Asgardarchaeota > Hermodarchaeia > Hermodarchaeales > Hermodarchaeaceae > Hermodarchaeum. The sequence continues at coordinate 2,003 of JBHLPH010000080.1, read as the reverse complement.
GAAATAACGCGTAGCCACTTCTAACCCTGTTCGCCCTTCTTTGGTGAGGGTATAGATGACCTGTCGACCCTGCTTTTCACCGCGAATCAGGTTCTTTTGATCAAGGTCTTTGAGGGCTGGATAAATGGTTCCTGGAGAGGGTTTGGATCCTCTTCGAAGTCCGATTTGTTCGGCCAATTCTTGGCCGTTCATGGGTTTTTTCCCGAGTTCCCAGAGTATCTGAAAGGAGAGCATGCCACGCATGTCGCAGCAGTCAGGGGGACAGCATTCATCGGTTTCGTTCGACTTAGACATGGTTATTATTGGGCACCCGATACATTTAAGTGTGTCCGTTTTCTAGTAGCTACAAACATATTGGACGACCAATATATTTTGGTGGAAAGAATGACCCAAACCAAACGCATCACCGAAATGACCGATGAAGAAATCAAAGCAGAAGTACGAAAAACCTATGCAAAAGTAGCCCAAGCCACGGGTTCTTGTTGTGGACCAGGCACCAGAAGCGATTATGCAAAGACCTTAGGATATTCGATTGATGATCTTCCCGAATCGGTAACTGGATCGTTTGCCGGATGTGGTAACCCCACGGCTCTTGCAAACCTCAAAGAGGGCGAAATCGTGTTGGATTTAGGGAGCGGTGCCGGATTAGACGTATTCATGGCCGCTCGCCAAGTTGGTAAAACGGGCTATGTGATTGGTGTCGATATGACGCCAGCCATGATTGAAAAGGCGAAAGAGAACGCCGAGAAACTTGGCGTAACAAATGTCGAATTCCGATTTGGGGATATTGATGAACTCCCCGTAGAGAATGACTCCGTTGATGTTATCATTAGTAATTGTGTAATCAATCTGGCTCCGGACAAGGGCAAGGTATTCCGAGAAGCCTTCCGGGTACTTCGCCCAAGTGGACGAATGTTAATCTCCGATATTGTCTTAGAAGCGTCCTTACCTCAAGAAACCCGAGACGAGGTGACTACTTATACAGGCTGTCTTGGCGGTGCAATTCTCAAGGAAGAATATCTTCAACAAATTCGTGACGCCGGATTTTCCGATGTGCGAATTGTCAGTGAAGCTGCATTTGACATTGCTACAAGTGCTAAAATTGAAGCCTTCAAACCCAAATAGCGACATCACCTGCAATCCATGAGTTCCACTCATCACCACCGTAATCCTCCTTTGACTCAATGGTAGGCGATTATATACATGAATAGTCAAAGTCAACAGAAGAAAGTCTTTGAAGAGAACATGTTTAGCCCTCTTCCCATTGCTTTGGTTGGGGCCCTCGTCAACGACATTCCTAACTATCTCGTGATTGGATACATCTGCCCCTTCGATTTTGGACGATATCTATTCTTCAGCCTGTATAAGAAACGACACACCCGGATTGGCATTCACGAACACCGAACTTTTAGTGTGAACGTGCCCTCTGAGAATCTCATCAATGAGGTTACCATCTGTGGCAGCCAATCCGGACGAGATGTCGATAAGAGCATCCTTTTCGAAACGTTTTATGGTGAGCTAAAAACTGCCCCTATGATCCAACAATGTCCCATCAATATCGAATGCGAAATTGCCGAAATCTTGGATTATGAACGAAACGACGGCATCATTGGTCGCGTAATCAAATCTTATGTCGACCCAGAATGTCTCACAGATGGAAAACTTGACCTGCAAAAAGTCCATCCCATCATCTGGGCAACTGGAGGAGACTTCAACTTTTACCAGCTTGGAAATCGTATTCTCCAAGAAGAAAAATAACCACCAGTTTCATTCCATGAAAGCAAAGGAGCAGACTACAACCAAGTGGATAAAACCCAATGATCACAACACCAGTGATGCCCAACGAGTAGCAAAACTTGCAACACCATCATCGACCCCAAAATGAAAGAAAGTCCAAGACTGGCTTGACACGCAAACAAGCCACCAACCAATTATATCTCAAAGTTTTGAATAATCTGTATTATCTCACCCAGATGATTCAGTACTTTAACCCGCATCGCCAT
>JBHLPH010000050.1:0-8513 GCA_048939625.1 Promethearchaeota archaeon | reverse complement strand
GGAATATCGGTTACATTGGCTGCGACGACATGTCCTACAAGTTTCTTTGCGCCTTCAATGACTTCTTCCATGTCACCGATTTTTTCGGGTTCAAGTTCGCCAGTGTAAACGAATTTACCGGTGTTAATTTCTTCCATGAGTTTGCTGTAAGCTTCACGTTTGGCCATTTTTATTCACCGTCACCTAGATTTCCAATTTTCGTGGTGATTGGGCAACTCGCCAATCTCGAGGTTCACGGTATTTTCGAAACAAGTCTAAACGACCCAGTTTTTCCAAGCGCTTGTAAATGAGATACCACGCGCAATCATTCTTGTAATCGCCAACTTCACATTTGCCTTCCAACATGCCACCACATGGGCCGTTCACCAAAGCCTTGGGGCACCGAGTCATGGGACAAATGCCACCAGTTTCGTTCAGTAGGCAATCACCACATCCACTACAATATTCAAAGAAATAACCCAATTCTCGGTCTTTGCCACCCATGCCATACGTGTCAACAGCGGTAAAGACCTTCATGTCTGGAAAGACATCGATGAGGGTCTGAGGACCGACGCCACAGGCAAGAGAAACCATGGCGTCAACATTCTCTATTTGAGGTCGGAGCGTTGTTGCGACCAATTGGCGGTCGCATTGGCGTAAGACGATGGTGTGTTTGACTTCGCTGGGTTCGTTATTTAGTTGGCGATGCATCTGAATCAGCTTAGCCAGCGTTTCTGCCTGCTTTTCGCCACCGACTTGGTAAATGCCAGAACAGCCGTCACAACCGACGATAAGGATGTTTTTGAGACCTTCAATGGTCTTCAGGATTTTTTCAACGGGCATTTGCTTTGGAACGATCACAATGAATCACCATGAAAGGGGTGTTGAATATTCAGAGAGGATAGCTACACCGTATAGAGTTAAGGTATATACGACTTATCCTCTTTTGGATAATGTTTGCAGGCAAAAATGCTTACTGGTTGTCCAACACTTGAGTAATGGTTTGAAGCAGTTGGGCAAACCGCACTGGCTTGATGAGGAATGAAATTGCCCCTGCTTTTATGGCTTGCTCTTTAGCCGTTTCATCTGCACTTAGGAAAATAATCTTTGTGGCAGGATCCAAAGTTCGGATTTCTCGTGTTGCCGAGACACCATCCTTGATGGGCATCCGGTAATCCATGAGCAGCACATCAGGTCGCGGATTCAAAGCCTGAAATAACTTCACTGCTTCGGCTCCATCAAAGGCGCTCCCTACTACATCAAAGCCCTTCATAGAAAAGAAGGAACGATAGACTCGATGAAGGTTTTCATCGTCATCAACAATAAAAATTGAAACCATCATCGACCCTCCTTCGGTAAAAGTAGGACAAAATTTGCTCCCTGTGTATGGTCCCCCGGAATTCTATCCTCGACCCAAATTTGTCCTCCATAACGTTGCAGAATTCGCTGAACAAGGGTTAAACCAATACCTGAACCACGGACTCCTTCCATGCCATGGGGGTATCGGTTGAATATTCGCTGCTTCTCGGAATCGGGGACACCAGGACCTTGGTCTTGTACCTCAACTTTTACAAGACCGTCATCGTGATAACTAGCTGTGACCTCAATTTTAACAAGAGAATTTCGATCCATTTTCACGGCATTATGAAGGATATTAAAGAATAGTTCAGTGAGGAATCCATCAACATGTACTAAATATTGATGATCTTCAATATTCGTAGAAAGGAAAACCTGTTTGTTGGGAAAGGCACGTTCCACTGCTCTCACTGCAGCGTGAAAAGGTGGTGCCAAGTCTCGTGTAGATAATCGTCGGGGTTCAGATTCCAAGGATTGAAATCGTTTCACGTTTGAGATAAGTTCGGCGCTTCGTTCCACCTGATCTAAAGAGGCTTGCAGTCCTTCTCGGATATGTTCAGGTAACTGTTTATCACTTTCCATCAATTCGAGCGTCAACATAATGCCTTGATTGATATTATTCAAATCATGTGCCATTAGGTCAACTAGGAATTCTGCTCGCTGATGGGAAGATAATAATTTGATTTCTGCGTTCTTCCGTTCTGTAATGTCTTCGAGCGTTCCCTCATAACAATAAACCTCACCGTCCGTGTCATGGATTGCCCGAGCATTCAACTCGATCCAGATGATTTCGCCATCTTTACGCTTGAACTCTGCTTCAAAGCCCCGCACAATTTCCTCTTTTCTGATGAGGTTTTCCCAGTGTTTTCTGGCATCTACGTTAAGGTAAAACTCTGAGGCTTTGTGCTTCAGGAGTTCGTTCTTTTCTTGATATCCTAACATTTCAACTAGACTAGGATTCGCGTCAAGAATTTCACCATTTGGAGTTGTCCGGAAGATTCCCACAGGGACGCTATCAAAGAGGCTTCGATACTGGGCTTCTGATTCTTCTAAGGCAAGTTGGACTTCTTTCCATTCGGAAATGTTAATAAAAGCAAGTTGGAGCGCCGACTCTCCCTTATATTCAATTCGTGAACCAAAAGCACGAATCCACGAAATGCTCCCATCCTTCCTGTGGATTCGAAATTCTCGTTGGATGGGCGGGCTTCCATCCAATACCTTTTGGCTTCTTTCGATGAGGTTCTCTTGATCTTCTGGGAGAAGGAGGGACGTAAACTCAGAGGGGGATAGGGAGCGCAATTCTTCTGAGGAATATCCTGAAATTTCCGAGGCTACCTGGTTTGAGAACACAATTCTTGGGGGGTTTCCAGTAATTATAACAAATCCTTCAAGGGATTTTTCAATCAGGTTATAATACTTGGCTTCTGCTTCCTCAAGCGCCGATTCCATTTCCTTCTCTTTTGTAATGTCAATACCGACACCGTAGATCTCTTCGATATTCCCCTCCTGGTCACGGACAAAGGTGTTGTTCCATCGCATCAAGCGTTTCTCGCCGGATTTTGTAATCCAGTGCGCTTGCGGTGAATAGGATGGTATTATGCCCTGAACAAGGTTCTGAAAACGTTTCATTAGCTCAGAGCGTTCTTCTACTGGGATGAATAGTTCAACGATGTTTTTTCCAAGAACCTCCGATTTGGCATAGCCAGTAACCTCCTCGCAGCGACGATTAAACAATGTGATTCTTGCCTGTGGATCAACGCCAACAACCAATGCCCCAGTAGTATCAACAAGGCGACGAAAACGGTCTTGTGAATTACGTCTTGCAGGCTCAGATGATGAAGAAGCAGGACGCGTAGGAGTAGGCATTTGTCGATCCTCCTGTGGCGAGGGTATTAGGTAGCCTAAAGTGTCAATTACTTGGCACCTAGTTCCTGGTTGGCTTCAAACCCCTTATTCAACACCCGCTCAATGAACGGTATAAAACCTTTTCATCGCTCCCCCAAAAAAACCACTTTGTTGTAGAAAAAGCAATCTAGCTCACTTGGTCTTCTGCGAGTGATCGAAGTAAATGTTCAACCCCAAATCGCCCCTCCGTGTTAGGAAGATACCATGGTTCCGGAAACCCGAGTGCCGTCTTGATTTCTAATATGGTTTTTCCCTCAGCCACCCACTCTTTCACCCGGCTCTGCAACTCAGAGAGAAACAGGATTCGAGTTGCAATATGCTTTGCTGGATCTACGATCGGTCCTCGGTGGCCATCAAATAGCACTTCTGGTTTCTTGTCTTGGATTTCATGCATTCGCTGAATCATTTTGGGAATATTCTCTTCGGGCATTGCCATCTGTTTCCGTGATGGAAGCGGTACTGCATCAGAGGAGAAAAACCACCTTCGATCGGGTTCCCAGAACCCCATCATCTCCTCACAATGTCCAGATAAATCCATGATCTCAAATGCCAAATCACCAACAGTAAGCAATGGCTCAGTAAATTCTTGGGCCTCGGCTACCGGTTCAGGAAGTCCCCATACAAACTGAAAGAATTCTGGCAATGGATATGGTTCATGCAACGCCTTCAAGGTCACTGGTCCAGCAAACACCTCGGCATTAGGGAGAAACGCCGCACTGCCACCATAATGATCTTCATGATTATGTGTCACAAATACACGTTTAACAGAATGCTGTTGTGCAAAACTCCGTAACTCCTCAACCGCGTTCCAGCATCCTGCATCAATCAGCACATCTTCCACTAAATATGCATATACCCACATTATCGCCTGTCCACTCAAGGGTGAGGCGGTCTTAATACAGGTCACAGTGTCGCCAAACTGCTTGATTTCCATCATACACCCTAATCCTCCTGGTTCGCCGTTGAATAAACTATCGTATGAGTGATGAGTATATATGTGCCTTTGACAACGGCTAACCTACTCCCCCCACCCTAGGTGCCACATAATGAAAATTGGCGTCCTTCTCTGTAAATGCGGTGATACCATCAGCAGTACCCTAGACTTCGAAGCTCTCACCACCTTCACTGAAACCCTTCCCCAAGTTAAACACGTCGAAACACGCAACGACTGGTGTCAACATGAACCCCTACAAAAGCTCACAGAAACCATCACCAAAAAGAAACTCGACCGCCTCGTCATCGCAGCATGCAGCCCCCACCTCTTCGGGCCTCGCTTCTACCACGCTGCTGGACAAGCTGGTCTCACTCGTGGGCAAATCACCTTCGCCAACATTCGTGAACACTGCGCCTGGGTTCATAAAGACGACCCCAGAGGCGCGACTGCCAAAGCTAAACGCCTGATTCGTGCTGCTGTCTTCCGGGTTACTGCCCAAAGCCCCATTGCAACTAAAACCTTCCCAGTCACCCAAGAAGTGCTTGTACTAGGCGCAGGTATTGCTGGAATCCAAGCAGCTCTAGACCTTGCTGATCGTGGAATCAAAGTTCATCTCGTTGAAAAAGAACCAACTATCGGCGGGCATATGGCCGTTCTCAACAAAACGTATCCCACTCTTGATTGTTCGATTTGTATTTTGGGTCCTAAAATGGCAGAGGCGGCAACGCATCCAAATATTGTATTGTATCCGTACACGGATCTAGTGGCTGCTGAACATAATGGTAAGGATTGGTTGCTGACCCTGAACAAAAAGGCGACTTATGTGGATTGGGATAAATGCACGGGTTGTTTACAGTGTGTCGAGAAATGTCCAACTAAAGTTGATGATGATTGGTCATGGGGGATTGCGAAACGAAAAGCCATCTATATGCCATTTTCTCAAAGTGTGCCGCGTAAAGTAACGATTGATGCCGAACATTGCAAGAAACTCACCGCTGATAAATGTGGAGTGTGTGAGAAGGTTTGTCCGGCAGATGCAATTGATTATGGGATGAAGGACGAAACGGTCAAGGTGCAAGTAGGCAGCGTTATCTTGGCTACAGGATTCAAGGAATTTGATCCCTCGGTGGTCCCTGAATTGCATTATGCTGAGAATCCAGATGTGATTACACAAATGCAGTTTATCCGGATGATTGATTCGGTTGGACCATTTGGTGGGAAATTAGAAGTGCCATCGGATGGTCGCAAACCTGAAAAAATTGTGATGATCCAATGTGTGGGAAGTCGAGACGAAAGATACAGTTGGCAATGTTCATCCTACTGCTGTATGGCTGCGATTAAGCATGCGGAACTCGCAAAACTCGAATACGACCCTGATCTTGACATCACTATCCTCGCACGCGATATCCGTGCTGGCGGGAAAGGCTTTGATGAATTCTATGTGAGGGCTTGCGATGAATATAATATCAATGTCGTCTACCGCGGGGACAGTGTGGAAATTGTTCAATCCAATGGGAAACCAATCGTCAAGTATACTACTCCCAATGGGGTGACGAAATCAATTGAACCTGATTTAGTGGTTCTCTCTTGTGCGATGATGCCTTCACCAGGAACAGAAGAGCTTGCTAAAATCTTTGGGGTTCCTCTTGGTTCACTCGGCTTCTTTGAAGCTCTCGACGAGAAGGTTGCTTTGGCCCGAACGGATGTTAATGGGGTTTTTCTTGCAGGAACCTGCCACGGGCCTAAGGATATTCCTGAATCAGTTGAACTTGCAGGTGCGGCAGCCGAACAAGCAGCGGTATGGCTTGCTACTCAATCACTCACGAAGGATTTGGATACTGCTGTTGTGAATAAAGATCTATGTAATGCGTGTGGGTTGTGTATTACTGCATGTCCCTCCCAAGCAATTTCATTTGACACAAACGGGGATTGTGTGGTAGTTGATGAAGTTCGCTGCCAATCATGTGGAGAATGTATGGCAGTGTGTCCGGTAGGTGCTATAGGACCTCTTAATACGAATCCAACTGTAATAGACTCTGCACTTGAAGGTTTATTAGGAAACGGTGTTGAAGAGACAGAAAATCTAATTGTTGGCTTTGCTTGTAACGAATGTGTTTACCGGGCAATCGATGAAGCTGGTGAGGAAAGGTTACAATATCCTGCTGATCTCCATATTCTCGAAGTTCCATGTACTGGAAGTATTTCAGCGCCTAAGCTTCTTCAAACACTTGAAGCAGGCGCTGATGGCGTAATTCTCTTTGCTTGCGATTCAAAGCTGTGTCACTACGGGCGCGGAGCACGGATGGCTAACAGCCGTGCGCAGGTGGTCCAGAATCTTCTCATCCAATCTGGGGTTACTCCAGAAAGAGTTCAGGTTGTACAATTAATCGGACGTGATGCGAAGGAGTTTGCAGCTTTTGCTCGTGAAGCTGTAGCAAATATCAAGGTGAGCAATGGAGGCTAGAAAAATGACGGTCGAAGAACCACGAATCGGTGTTTTTGTCTGTAAATGTGGCACAAATATTGCCAAAGTTGTTGATGTACCTGCAGTCGCAGAATATGCAAAGACTCTCCCGCATGTCGCCTACGCTGGTTGGCAATTATTTACGTGCTCTGAAGAAGGACAAAATATCATAAAGAAACATATCGAAGCGCATAACCTCAATCGAGTTATTGTTGCCTCATGTAGTCCCAAATTGCATGAACCCACTTTCCGTCGAACCGTACTTGAAGCAGGGATTAACCCGTTCTTTTTTGAAATGGTTAACATTCGAGAGCAAGTTTCCTGGGCACACATGAAACAGAAAGACGACTATGCTGAAGCCACAGAGAAAGCTAAAGATCTCATTCGCGCTGGTGTCTATCGCGCAGCGCAGCTTGAATCGATTGGATCGACAACTCAAAAAGTCCCGCCAGTATGTCTGGTTATCGGTGCAGGAATTGCAGGAATCGCTGCCACGACACTTCTAGCTGATAATGGTTATGAAGTGCACCTTGTGGAACGTAGTCCAGCACTCGGTGGCAAATCTGCACAATTAGGATTCGTCTTCATGACTGATACCTGTGGCGTTTGTGTCCCTCCACGTCACGGAGAAATGGCACGCAAGTGTTTGTCAAAACGGATTCTTCTCGATGATCCCAAAATCCATGTGTACACCCAAACCGAGGTTTCACAATTCAAAGGCTATATCGGGAATTTCGAAGCCCGGCTTCACAGTAAACCCCGGGGTGTTGATATCGATACATGCACTCTCTGTGGAAAATGCATGGATGTCTGTCCAGTCGAAGTGCCTGATGAATACAATTCTGGCTTAGCTAACCGGAAGGCCATTTACTACCCCTTTCCTCAGGCTGTTCCACGGGTACCTGTGATTGATTTTGACACCTGCACAAAATGTGGCCAATGTGAACGAATCTGTCCAGTAAACGCGATTCATCTTGATGAGCAACCCAAAGATACTGATATCGCAGTTGGTACAGTAATTGTCGCCACAGGATATGACGTTTTCAAACCAGAAGGGCTGTACGGGTATGGGGAATATCCAAATGTGATTACCCAATTCATGCTTGCCCGAATCCTCGATCCGATGAGTCCGACAGATGGGCAATTGCAGCGCATTTCAGATAAGAAACTGCCAAAACGGGTTGGAATGATTCAATGTGTTGGAAGTCGCGATCCGAATTATTACTCTCATTGTTCTCGTGTTTGTTGTCAGGTTGCGATGAAACACGCTGTCTTCATCAAAGAACATTGGCCAGATACCGAGGTCACTGTGTTCTACAAAGACATTCGATTGCAGGGTAAAGAATATGAACGCTATTACATGACTGCTAAACGTCTTGGCGTGAAATTCCATCGGGCAGATGTCACCGAGGTCAAGGAGGACAAAAATAAGAGCCTGACCCTGACCGTCGACCACCATAATGGAACTCAAGAGCAGTTTTCAGTGGATTTACTTGTACTCTCAGCTGCCATGATACCCGCAAACGGAGCTAAGGAACTAGCCCATACCCTGAACTTGGAAGTTGATTTAGATGGCTTTTTCCGGGAATACCACCTGAAACTTGCCCCAGTTGACACCACAACTGATGGTATCTTTCTTGCTGGTGCATGTAGCAGTCCACGTGATATTGCGGAAGCCTCCTTTATGGGCGCAGCTGCTGCTTCTCATGCTGCTATTCCAATGAGCAAAGGGGAAGTTGAAGTCGATCTTGCTAAATCCGTTGTTGATGAATCGTTATGCATCGGATGTGCGAATTGCTATGCTGTTTGTCCATATAGTGCGATTTACATGGAAGGAGGCATAGCGAAAGTTATTGAAGTCGCCTGTAAAGGCTG
>JBHLPH010000008.1:0-87211 GCA_048939625.1 Promethearchaeota archaeon | reverse complement strand
GGAATCTCAGCTTTTAAAGCTTAATACATATCAGCTTTGAACAAATTTCCTTCGTAAATTTGGATAAGTTTATTGGGACAAAACAGGTCGTTGGATTAGTTTATTCTGTTATCCTACACCTGAATATTACCAATAAGGATTGGGAGTTCTCTAAAGGCTTTACGGAAATATTGGTCGAATAAAGAGGATTAGTCCTTACTTAGCGCTTCCTACTTGGATCCTCGTTTCTTATCTGTCTGTTTCCCTAAATCCTCTTGGGTCTGAGCTGCTGCATCAAGGATATCATCCATGAAGTTCGATCGATACTTGAAAATTGTCCTCGGTTCCTTGGCATAAATAGAGAACTGATAAAGAAGCGCGCCGCCTTGGGACTGACTCTCCCCGATTAGATGTAATGGTTGAAAACCGAATGTATTAGTCCACTGCCTACAGACTTCGTCAAATGCAAGTCGCAGAGGCCGGGGATCACGGTTTCGAGGGCTCAAATTAAGATTTAAGGTGAATCGCACTAGTGATTTCTCCTCTAATGCGCTTTTGACCTTTTGAAATAGTTCTGCTCCCCCTGCTTCCAGTTCTGCTTGGACTTCATCTAGATCTTCTTTCGTTAATCGGAAACTAATGACCTGTGAATTGAGAACAGTAACATTCGGAATTTTCACCGAATTTCCGCTTGTCATCTCTAAAATCTTTGTATAATTCGTACTGATCTCTTGCACAATTCCCTCCACAGCACCCACTCGTACTAAATCCCCAATACGAAAGGGCTGGGTGAAAAGGACATATAATCCTGAGACGAAATTCTGAGCTGCTTGACCTATAGCAATACCCACTGCAGCTCCAATAATAAGTGCACTGGTTCCTAAAATGACGCTAAATTGGCCATAGATATCGGGAAGAAAAATGAATAATCCGTTTAAAGCAATATAAACAAAGATGAGAGCAAGGGCAACCATTAAACCTCTGAGAACAGTTGGTTGGGCTCCAGATTTTCGAACTCCTCTTCGCAATACGTTTCGAAGTAGCCAATACACAATTACCAAAGTAATCCAAAGAATTCCCAAACTAAGAATCTGGAGCCAGTTTAAGAAGAGAAATGTTAAGAAATTAGTAAAGGGGTCTGATTGCATAATTTTCATCCTCCAAGAGATGCCACTTTGTCAGAATCTCGACGCTTGAAGTAGGTTAATATTTTATACCTCAACTCTTCAAGTGTTGTATAGAAAGCTCTCGGGAGTTCACCAAATAAGAACCTTATCCACTCAAAACTTTATTGGGGAAAACCCTACTTGGAGCATAAGAGGGTACGTCATATGAAAGGGGCGCGGTTCCTACTTTGCCTTTTGATTCTCTCACTCTTTTGCAGCCCAACGTTTCTAAGTCCTAATATGCCCCTCCCAACTTCCACCCAAAATTCCCCTATTAACTATGAGCGCGCCCATGACTTGCCTGGGGACATTCCACCCGCTCATGCAATGCTCCATGATCGAAAGGCAAACGGAAACGCTCCACGAAACTGGACGGTCCTTGTATATATGGCAGCCGATAACGAAGAAGAAGTCGAGGCAGTGCAAAACATCAACGAAATGGAAATTGTTGGTTCGACGCAACAGGTGAATATCATCGTCTATGTTGATTTTCGTTCCAACACCACAACTCATGAACAATTCGCCTACACTTTTAACATCACGAAGCAGGATCCTGCAAACCAAACGATAATCTCTGAACCACTGAATACATCGTTGCCTTTAGAACCAAATATGGGTGACCCAGCAACCCTCCTGGCATTTATTCAATTTGGACAGAATATTTCACAAGCAGAAAATTATCTACTGATATTATGGGACAAAGGAACAGGTTACCCTGGTGTTTGCTATGATGAAACTAGTGGGGGTGACCGGCTCCTTCCCCAAGAGATAGCACTTGTTTTGAATAATGAAACAATTGACCCAATCGCCATCACAGCTTTTGATGCCTCTTTCATGGGTCAACTTGAACTCACATATGAAATACGGGAGGGTACCGACTTCATTGTATTCTCGGAAGAAACTGTGCCTTCCCAGCATTTCCCATACCAATCTTTTCTTCTTAGTCTCACGCTCATTGAGGATTCGAGCCCCCAGTCTCTAGCTATTGAGATTGTGGATCGGTACGCCGAAGCCTATTCACCGGGCGGAATTTATTATTCTGCATTCTCCCCACCTCCTTCCACTCTGTGTCTATCAGTGATTAATACATCTCAAATAAATCGAGTTTTCACCTTCTTTCGAAATACCATCTTTTGGCTAAATTCAAGCTATAACGCCCATTATTTTTACTCAGCCATTAGTAAGGCGAGAGGACTCACCCAGCAATTTATCGTCCCCCATTACATCGATTTAGGAGAATTTGCACATCAACTTCACACTCAAGTTCTAAATTCAGAGTTCAAGAATTATGCGGGTAACCTCAGCCTCAGTGTCCAAGAAGCCGTTCTGTATCATAAGCACCTCTCAGGAGCTCCTGGAGCCTCAGGTTTAGGCATAAACTTTGATTATTATGACCCAGTTTTCCTCTCGCTGCGAAATGATACTGCATATGATGATTTCCTCACCAAGTTCTTAACTATTGGAGAGACACAAGAAACTACCATTCTCACACTATCCCTTGGTCCTTTTGCAGGATATCTTGATGGGAAGGGAGATTCGGTTTATTATCGCTTTACACCCGAAATCGCTGCTGAACATGTAATAGTGACATCAGCCTATCAACCGGGGGATAACGACTTTGACCTCTACCTCTATGATAGTAACTGGAACGTGTTGACACGATCCGTTGGATTAACATCAGAAGAAACGGTCCAATGGGCTTTAGTTCCTGGCCTAATCTACTATTTACGGGTATATTCAACCGACCGTTCCGAAATTTCTTCAGGATTGGGAGTCTTTGAAGTGCAAATCAGACCCAATACGCCCATCAATCCAGCTACAATTGTTCTTCAAATCGGAATCATCATCGCCATCATATGCATTGTTGCGGTCATCCTCGTCAGTATTTGGCGGAATTGGAATCGCATCCAACGTGCTATTGAACGTTATCGGTTAAGACGCATGGCAAAACGGATACAGCAGGAGGCATCGCTGGAATCGGGAACAACTCCAGCCCAGGCTAAATGTAGCAAGTGTGAGGCAATGCTCCCTGCAGATGCTAAATTTTGCCCTAATTGTGGAGAAACTTTTGAAGAGTCGTCAGATGAAGTGTCGAACTAGGTTTTCAGAAGATCTTCGAGTTGAGAGATGAACTCCTCAGCCTGTTTCATTCCAAGGGCCCAGAAAGCTTCCCTCGAAATATCAAAGCCTAGCTCAGCCGCTAATTCCCTTGGCGAACTTGTGCTCCCAGCGGACAGTAACCGCCGGAGCTTCGGTACAAACTCTTTCCCTTCTTCTTTGTACATCCGATAAAGTGCATACACAAACAGATTCGCAAAGACATAGGGGTAGTTATAGAGTCGGAACCGGGGGATGTAATAGTGTTGTTTGAAAGTCCACTCCCATTTGCTTTCGGGTAGCCATTCAACGGCATCATCAAACATTTGATCGCGTCCTTTAACCCAGTATTTTGAAATAGTTTCCCCATCAAGATACTCGCCTCGTTCAAAGGCATCGTATAAGTCCATTTCAAAGAAATAGCGGGCAGATACTTGAAAGACCGTTTGCCCAAATTCGTCCAGGATTTTTGCCAAAACTTCGATTTTTTCTTCTTTGGTTTTCGCTTCGGCGATTAATTTGTCGGCTAACAATAGTTCACCAAAGATACTGCCAATTTCAGCGATGCACATACCAATATCCATATTGATGGGTTTCAAATGAGAGGACATTAGGACACTGTGCACTGCGTGTCCATTTTCATGAACCAGAGTGAAAACTTCACCGAGGCGACCGTTATAACTCATAAGGATGAAGGCAGAATTCCCAGACAGCCATGACGAACAGAAAGCACCCTGTCGTTTCCCTTTTCGTACTTCTCCATCAATGTGTTTAGAACCGAACATGGTTTCAACAATATTAGCGAGTTTAGGATCGAAACCGTTGTAGGTATCAATTGCGATTTGGCGAGCTTGCTTCCAGTCAAAGCTTCGGTCTGGCATATTGGGTAATGGAGCCACAACGTCCCATTCACCCAGTTTGGGTAAACCCATAATTTTGGCTTTCTGTTTCAAGTATTGCTGAAAGAGCGAGGCATGGTTGGCTACGGAAGTCATGAGGGAATCGAGAGTTTCTTCATCTATATCATTATCAATCAGGCTCTGAGTTCGAGGAGACGGCCAATTGCGTTTTTTACTCATTTCCACGTGATCCCCGATAATCGCCCGAATCCCACTAGACCATAAAATTTCATCTCCGCCAAGAGCAGTCCAAATGATACTTTTTGCAGCTTTTCGAACATCGCGATTAGGATGTTCAAACAAAGCAATGATTTCTGTGAACGGCATGATTTTGGTTTTGCCTTCAATCTCGATTTCAAAGAGTCGTGTTGAGAGCCAATCGGCTTGTAATTGGGACCAGGAGTTAATGCCAAATCGGTCTTTTTGAATGATGAGTTGTTCTTCAGCATCACTGAGGCAATGTGGAGCCCGGCGAAGGGCAATTTCCAAGGCATGTTTATACTCAGCGAGGTCAGGGTGTTCGATGAGTTCGGGTTTCTTAGCAACTAGTTGAGACAGTTCGATTTCGGTAAATGCAAGAAGCTGAGCAATTTGCATACCCATCCGGCGTGCTTGATCAGCAGCTTTTTTGGCAGTATCCTCGAGAGAATTCGCGGAATACAATAACCGAGAATACTTAAACACTCCCTCTTGTCGTAGGTAGTGTTCTTGGGTTTGGTCAAGGAATTGTTTTAGCCCCTTTGCATCCAGGGAACCAATTTTTCCCTTGTATTGTTTAACTAGTTCTTGAGCTTCTTTGACAGATTGTTCCATCTGTTTTTTGAGTTGGTTTAAATCCGTTGAGGGCACCATTGGACTTAGGTCCCATGCCTCACCTGTAATCGTCATAATAATGCGCCGCTTTATGCAGAGCGCCTTGTGGATAAAAGTAGCGTGGATGGATTACCTTTGGTTCCTAATCCACGCCTATAATGGTTTAGTAGAAAGTTTAGGTGTTGAGTTGGTAACAGACTCCACTGAACTGGTCGAAGATATCACGAAACGCTTTGTAGAGTTTATCATATGTCGCGACTTGTTCCGGTACTGGTTCAACTTCACGATCGTATGTGAAGATGCGCTCGAGGTCAGTAAAGGATTTGAATTCCCCTAATGCGACAGCCGCAACAAGGGCAACGCCAACGGTTCCAGCATCTTGTAAGGTCGTAACCCGTCTTAGAGGAATGTTCAGAATATCAGCGAAGATTTGCATCCACAGATCACTTTTTGCCCCACCTCCACACATATTCAGTTTGGTTATCGTGTGTCCCATCCCTTCTAGGATTTCTTTGACCCACCGGGTGTTATAGGCTACACCTTCGAGGACTGCTCTAACCATGTGGGCACGGTTGTGATCAAAACTCAGATTCAGAAAAGCACTGCGCACAAAGGGATTGATGAAAGGACATCGTTCACCAATCGGCCATGGAAGATACAGGAGGTTCCGACTGCCAGGAGGAACTTGTGATGCTTTCTCGGTTACAAGGTCATACACATCACAATCTTTAGTAGTGGCTTCTTCGATTTCAGACGTACACACATTATCGACTAACCACGCCAAGCACGAGCCTGCACTCTCCATGTGCCCAGTGAGCAATAATCTCCCAGGAATAGCACTTTCGACTGTTCCAGCCCCTGCGAGATCGAATTGAGGTTCGTCTTGATGCTGAGCAATCCAGCCGGAGGAGCCTATATACAAGTGAGGTTCCTTGGGTTTAAGAGCTCCAGATCCAATCGGAACGGCCACCATATCTCCACAACCACAGACAACTTGTGTCTCAGGTGTCAATCCTAATTGCTTGGCTGCCTCCGGTGAAAGGGTGCCAAGGATATCGGTGGTTTTCGAAATAGTTGAGAAATGATCCTTCGAAAGTCCTAATCCCTCCTCGACAATTTCCCATTCTGGTGTGTGGTTATCGACACGGAAATAATTCCACAAACAGGCATGACTCCAATCGGTATAGAAGTCACCTATGCCACATTGGAACAGGATCCAATCTTTAACATCAACAAACTTGGCAGCTTTTTTAAAAATATGGGGTTCTTCTTCTTTTACCCACAATACCTTAGGGAGCGGATCTTTGGCAGAGACAACAGGAATGATGTTCTTTGCTAACATATCTGGAATTGAAAATTGGTTCATTAGAGGAGTCACATAATCAACTGAACGTACATCTAGCCACAAGATGGTTTTTCGAAGGGGCCGCCCCTTTGCATCCACGGGAATAACGGAAGCCATCATTGCGTCTACGGTAAACGCTTTGATTTTTTGGGGATCGATTTTAGTTTGGTTGATGATTTCACGAGTAGTGGTCGTGATTGCATCCCAGTAAACTGCGGGATCCTGTTCCGCCCATCGTTCCTTAGGATATTCGACGTGATATGTTTGCTGTGCTGTTCCTTGCACACACCCTCCCATATCGATAATACTGGATTTGGTTGCACTTGTACCCAAATCACACGCCATGATGTATTTTTCCCGCATAAATAAGTCTCCCCATATGTTGAGGTAGAACTTTGATAAAGGCTTATTCACGGTATAGAATAACACCAAGTTTCAAGGCTAAGTCCAGTTCCAGATGATTTTAGAGGCGGGTGTAAGCATTCCATTTAGAACAAAGGTAGTCGCGTAATAAAAAAGGGAGGGATAGTAGTCACTAAAGACCTGTAGTTCTAACACCAAGGATGAACAGAAGCCAGGCAACGATGAGAAGGATGAGACCAAGGTAGGGAACCATCGGCATGAAATAGTCTACAAAGAATTCAACTTTTTTCCGAATTTAAAGAAGAATGTGTATTTTTGATGATTATTCGATTGCTTGAGTAATCGTGTTCACACAGGCCTCGTTTTGTTCATGTGTTCCTACAGTAATACGAATAAATTGACCATTCAACCCGGTTTTGCCTGTGTAATCTCGGACAATGATACCTGCTTGTAGCAGTTTCTGGGTAATAGCATTCGAGTCGGCATTAGGTTGGGTGTATTGCGTGAGCACAAAGTTGGTTTTCGATGGAAACGCTCGTACATCTTGAAGTTCATTTAGAGCTGCTTCTAAAAATTCCCGACCCTTCTTGATTTCTTGTTTTACATAATCGAGATATTCGGTATCTCCGAGGGCTGCTACTGCTGCAGCAGCTGTGATCCGGTTAACGGGGAAGTGGTGTAGGACCTTAGAGAGGTAGTCTGCAAGATCGGGATTTGTTAGCGCATAACCTAATCGAAGTCCAGCAAATCCAAAGGCTTTAGCCATAGTTCGTGTGACAATAAGGTTGGAGTGATTATGGATAAGGTGGGCAAACGTTGTCTCCGCGAAATCGAAGTAGGCCTCATCAACGACAATGAGTTTATCCAGCTCCAAAAGGCGCTCGAATTCCTTTTCAGAAATACAGTTGCCTACAGGATTATTCGGGCTAACTAGGATAATTTCTTTGATTTCGGGAGTAATTGCATCAAAAACTGGGTCAAGAGACCAGTTATAATCAGGTGGTGGGCGAGGAACATTTTGTGGAATCCCACCAAAAATGGCGAGGCGAAGCCGGTAAGGAGCGTAGTCTGGAGGAATGAAGAGCACAGTATCACCAGGATTGAGGAATCCATGATACAATGCATCGATAAAATGAGTTGATCCATTTCCTACAACGATATGCTCTGGGGAAAGCCCAGTATAGGTTGAAAGGGCTTGTTTCAAATCATAATAAGAGGAGTCAGGGTACAGATGTGCTGTGTCAAGAGCGTCGATAGCTGCTTGGCGAGCTTTCGGTGAGATCCCAAAAGGGAGTTCATTACCCATGAGTCTGGCATAATCGTTTCGAATCGCGTAAAGGTCTCGGAGTAGTGCCGTTGGGTTATACGCGACGCCTTTTTTGATGTTTGACTTAAGAAGGTGTGAAATATCACCCATTGCTTAATCCTTCCTGCCAAATGTGTGGGATTGGTGTTCCTACCCGGCTATGTCTTAAAACCAATGGTTGTACCGAAATCCGAACATTTCGATTTGTCGGGGTTTTCCACTATCCGGCTCTCTTTTAAACGGAGGCCACTCTAACCTCTACCATGGCGGTATATGACGAACTCATAGCAAAATATCGTGAAGCTGCACTCACTGGATCGATCATTGCACTAATGGGATGGGATATGGAAGTCTATATTCCACCCAAGGGATATCCCTTACGTGGAGAACAGCTGGGTTTACTCAGCCAAATGCGGCAACGCATGATATCTAGCCCTGAAATAGGAAAACTCCTTAACAAAGCTGAATCTGAAACGGAGTATAAAAAGCTCGATGAAATCCAGAAACGCAATATCTACCTTTTAAGGCGCGAGCATGACCTAATGGTGAAGATCCCCGAAGAACTAACGGTTGCTCTTGCGCAACAGTCAACTAAGGCAAACCAAGTATGGAAAGCAGCAAAAGAGAAAAATGACTGGAAGATGTTCCAACCGGAACTGGAGGAACTGACAAAATTACTGCGGAAACGCGGAGAAATCGTCATGGAGGTTCTCCAGACACCGACTTTGTACGACGCGTTCATTTACATTTTCGAACCCAAAATGACTCAAGAAAAAATTACTTCAGTATTTACCAAGCTTCGAAATGACCTCATCCCCCTCGTTGACAAATATACCCAAGCTGTCAAAGGAAAAGACTTTGCATTCATGAAACGTAAGGTTCCCGTTGAGCAACAGCGACAAATCTCCACAGCACTCTGTGATTTTATACACTACGATACCACATCCGATAAAGCAGGCGGTCGAATCGACGAAACTGAACACCCCTTTACTACCGGATACTTTGACGATGTCAGAATCACAACGCATTATTATGAAAACAACTTCTCTGGCTCATTTTACTCCGTCTTACACGAAGGCGGACACGCGTTATATGAACAGAACTACCCTCCTGAAGGAAAATTCCAGCCCTGGGGCGACGCAACCAGTTATGGTGTCCATGAATCCCAATCACGATTTGTAGAAAACATGGTTGGACGCTCAAAGGAGTTCATCACTTATTTCCTGCCAAAACTCAACGATATTACGAAAAACACGTTCAAGGATATCAGCGATGACCAAATGACTCAAGCTGTAAACAAAGTGGAGCGTTCGAAAATCCGGATTGAAGCTGATGAAGTCACCTATTCACTCCACATTATTATCCGATTTGAAATTGAACGAGACTTGTTTTCCAACAAAATCAAAATCGACGATTTGCCTAGTATCTGGAACGAAAAATATGACAAATACTTGGGTGTGAAAATTAAAACTGACTCCGAAGGTGTTCTGCAGGACACCCATTGGTCATCCGGGTATTATGGCTATTTCCCCAGTTATGCCCTCGGAAACATCTATGGAGGTCAGTTCCTTGTAGCAATGGAGAAGAAGCTACCGAACTGGCTTGACCTCGTTGCATCAGGAGACTTTGGACCCATCAAACAATGGCTTGTCGAGAACATCCACCGAAAGGGGGATTTGTATGATCCTGAGGACTTGCTTCATCACATCACGGGTGAAGAGCTGAGTGCAACACCCTTTGTCAATTACCTTACAGCTAAATACAAGCGTATCTTTGGCTAAGACCAATTCTAGAGAATGTGCAGAGCAATCAGTCTCCATCAAGAATAGAAAAGTATACAGGACCCGTGCTCATTTGCCCGAGTCCCAAGAAGTATCGGACACGTGCAGGAATCAAGGTAGACAGCTTAGTTTCGGCAAGCAAACCAGTAAAGGTACCTAACTCGAGTTGCCTGCATTTGAGCCCTGTTTGCATCCCGAGGATAATGATATTTGTGCATTTTGAGTATCACCGATGAAAGCATAGGGCTTCGCGTTATATAAGGCGGACTCACCTTCTGGGCTCACTTTCTGAGGTCACAAAATGTTACTTTAATCATATTTTGTTCTTTTACTTCGATGTTACTAATCTGTTACGAAACCTCCTTGCGTTTTTAATATCGTCTAATTAGTTCTTCCGCGGCACCATGATAAATGGTATCAATGACTTCTTGGCGCTTCTCCCCTCTCCCATATCCAAGTCGAGTTCAAAATGGTTTAATCGACTCTTTCTCAATAGTGGATCGAGAATTTCATCCGATAGATACAACTTCAAAGCCACATCATCCGTATATCCCAGAAGAACCCGATACAAATTTTTTTGCTAAGGAAAATTCATGGATAACCTTGGGATTTTTCAGTAACTGGAGCCTTCTTAAGGGCAGTTTGGAATGCTTTCTAAGGAGCAATTGTTTCAAAGGCCTGAGGAATTATCATGATCCACCATGTCTTCATCATTGATGCACGCGACACGATGGTCGTGCAGAAGC
This sequence comes from Promethearchaeota archaeon, assembly GCA_048939625.1. Classification (GTDB taxonomy): domain Archaea; phylum Asgardarchaeota; class Hermodarchaeia; order Hermodarchaeales; family Hermodarchaeaceae; genus Hermodarchaeum. Next base: position 76,716 of record JBHLPH010000008.1, on the reverse strand, counting down.
GGTTTTGGATTATCGATGTGGATCATCAAGAAGTAAAGGAGTTCGCAGCCCAGATTAAAGCCAACCAGGCAGTTCTGATTGAAGAACGGGGATCTACGAAATACATCGGACAGCCTCTAGGTCGTGGTGTTGTTATTCTGTGCGCAGAACCTGTTGACGAGGATACTACCTTGTTAGAGAAACTCGATAAGGTGGCATTTGAGTTTCGTCGTGTTATTAGCTATGAAGAAGAATTTGACGCATTTATGAAGAAACTGGACCGGTATGTGACTACGAAGCTGAAGATTAGCCTATTGGGCTATGGGGGGGTAGGAAAAACTACTATGCTCCACCTTCTGAATGGAGGCACGATTCCGCAGACGTATATCCCCACGATTGGTATTGACATCCAAAAAGTGGAAGGTGCTCGAATCGGGACTTACGAGCTCCTGGTCTGGGATTTTGCTGGACAGGAACGATTCCGTAAGTTATGGAAGATGCTCTTCTCACGGAGTCGCATCGTGTTTTTAGTTACTGACTCCACACTCGAAAACGTGATCCAGAGCAAAGACATCTTAGACTTTCTCAAAGAGCAAGGTTTAACCAGCGAAGTAGTCGTTATCGCCAATAAGCAGGATCTTACAGGAGCCTTAAAGCCGAGTCTTGTCCAGAGATTATTAGGTGTGAAAGCTTTTGGATTAACAGCTATTGACCCCAATGACCGCGAGAAGGCATTAGATATTATCCGTTTGAGTTTGGAAAAAACAATTGATTGGATGAAAATGGAGATCGATACCCTCGAATTTCTCCCTTAAGTCAATTTTTTGTAATCTTTTTCAACTCCAAGCTTTGGTAAAGCCAGCGAATTTAATTAGGAACAAACCCTTCCAAGACATCAGTGAGTCCGATGGCATCCCAATCTGAAAAATCGACGGAACCCCAAAGAAGGAAGTTCCTTGTGAGTAAGGTTAAAGCCTCAACTAATCTTCGCGCCGATATAAAGAAGGCAATAGAACTTATCGGTGGATTCGACTCCATTATCCAACCAGGCGATTTGGTAACGATAAAGCCCAATATGAACACGGCAGATCCCTATCCAGCATCCAGCGATGCTGACTTTATCCAAGCACTCGGTGAAGCTTTACTTGCTGCGGGAGCCGGAAAACTCCAAATCATGGATGCTTCAACCCAACGTGTATGCACTCGAGATGTCGGCGAAGAGATAGGACTCTGTAACGTTGCCTTGGATCTGAATGCAGACTTCATTTCCCTTGATGAACATCCCTGGATTAAGCAAGAATTCCCAAAGGGAAAATATCTAAAAAGTGGTCATATCGGGGAACCCGCATTGAAGTTAGGAAGACTCGTAGTTGCACCCTGTCTGAAGACGCATTTTCTCGCGAAGTTCACTGCAAGCATGAAAGTCCTTATGGGATTAATAAAACGTCAAGACCGTCTGAAAATGCATATGCGCCACCTCGAATATAAGATCGCCGACCTTGCTTCCTATTTTGACCCAACGCTAGTTGTCATGGACGCACGAAAAGTCTTTGTGACTAAAGGGCCCTCCTCTGGTGACATCGAAACGCCAAATCTCATCTTAGCAAGCCACGATATGGTCTCCATCGACGTCGAAGGCGTCCGACTCCTCCAAGGTTATAATGCGAAAAATAAAATAAACTTACCAGTCTGGGAACTTGGACAAATTGCTAGAGCAAAAGAAATCGGGTTCGGAGCTACAAGCGACGACGAAATACAAGTTATTGAGAGCCCCTAAGCACAATAATTACGAATGGAACTTGATGATTTCATCGTAATGCGCGTCGCGAATCTTATTCAGAACAACGAAGGAACGAGTCTTCTCTATGAACCTTTGATTGCGAACCTGTTCAATGATTTCTTCAAAGCATCGAATATCTTGGCAGATAATTTTAAGGATAAGATCAAACTCACCTGTCACTGTGTAGATTTCAACAATATTATCTATACCCCTCAGGGTTTTGGCGACTTCGGGGCCAGGCATTCGTCCAACGTTGACGCCTATGAGAACGGTAATGGGGTTGTCTGCCTTTTCATAATCAATGGCGATAGTGAATCGTTGAATAACCCCAGTTTTCACTAATCGGTCAATTCGACGGCGTACGGCAGATTCGGATAATCCTAAGGTTCGTGCAAGGCGAGCGGTAGGTTGTCGTGCATCGCGGATAAGGTGGCGGAGGAGCCGCTGGTCGATTTCATCTAGAAAGGATTTGGTCAAGGTGTCACATCCACAACATTTTAAGGGAGAGTAGGCTGGATTGAGAATCCAGCCTTTTTACAACGTTTTCTAGTATGTTTTCGTTTTTCTTTTAAAAAGTAGTGGTGGTTTCACCTTCACAGCCTCATATTTTTGGTGGATTCTCTTTTTCCCTTATATATTAGTGGTGGATTCCTATGACAAAAGATCCTGTAGTCTATGTAGATGGTGAATTTATACCAAGCCAGGAAGCGAAGATCTCGGTGTTCGACCATGGTCTCTTATATGGCGATGGCATCTTTGAGGGTATTCGTATCTATGATGGTGTGGTGTTCAAGCTGGATGCACATTTAGATCGGCTGTATCGGAGTGCCAGGGCTATGTGGTTGACTATCCCCTTAGAGCAGGCAGAAATGAAGGCAGCGGTGCTGGAGACGTTGCGACGAAACGAGTATAGAGATTCGTATATCCGTTTGCTAGTGACCCGGGGAATGGGAGATTTAGGTGTGAACCCCAAGAAATGTCCAAAAGCTTCGGTTATAATTATCAATATTCAGGTTGAACCAATGCATGGAAAGGATGCGAAAAATGGGATTACAACCATTATTTCGAGTATCCGTAGGCAAGCCCCTGATTCAACTAGTCACGAGATTAAATCCTTGAATTACTTGAATAGCGTCTTAGCAACGATTGAAGCCAACAGACAGGGAGCCGATGATGCGATTATTTTGGATCAGCGAGGTTTCGTTGCAGAAGCGACTGGCACTACTTTGGTTGCAGTATGGAATGGTGCATTGCATGCACCACCGCTGACGGCAAGTATCCTGGATAGCATTACACGACGTTTTGTATTGGATATGGCGCGGGACCTTGGTTTCCCCGTGTATGAACAAGACATGACACCTTTTCAGTTATTGATGGCTGAGGAAGTGTTTCTTTGTGGGACGATGGGCGAAATAACTCCGGTAAGGAGCATCAATAACCAGACCATTGGAACGATGACGCCGGGTCCCGTGACAAAGAAGCTGTTAGACACCTATGTTGAACGCCGGAAGGATCCGAAGAACGGAACTATTGTATATCCCTGAGTGAAATAACCCAAAAGTCAGCTATTCAAGAATCATAAAACAACTAGATCGGTACAATTGTTCCTTTCAATGTTGAGTGTACCGGACTGTGTTTAGCGAAATATTGTTTGAGGGCATCAATGGCTGTGATATGGAGATTACGGTGATTGACCCCATAATGGGCAGGGATACCTTGAACTGTGAGGAAGCAGGCCTGATACGATTTAGCAGGATCAATGGAGTGTCCACCGATGAAGAATTCATGGATACGTTTGCGGTAGGGATTTTCAATTTTAAAGTAGATGTTAAGTCCAAGGCAACGTTTAACGTAACCGCCTTGTTGCCGGTAGGGATCGCGTGAGAAGGTGTTTTCAAAGTTGTCTTCCATCATTTGCCAGAGTTCTTTGCCGGTGATGTCGCAGACTGAAATGGGGGGGTTGTGGGGAATGATGTTGTAAAGGTCATTGATGGTGACATCGCCGGGCGGGATAGGAGCGCCGAAACGCCATCCATTGGAGAAGGCGATGTCGGAGCCGCTTACGTCTTGGCAGGCTTGGAGAAGGAGATTATCCATAGTGGATTCGAGGGTGCGCCAACGGGCGAGGGTACTGCGAGTTTCACCAACGACTGTGTCGATTTTAGCCTGTTCGGATTTCGGAATGATTTTGTCAATCATGTCTTCGATAGCGGGATTGGGTGGCGTAACTTCTTTGACAGTTACGAGTTTGTGCTGAAAAGTTTTAACGCGATTGTTGACAATTTTAATGTCAAGTTTTCCGAGAAATGAGGCGTGGCTGCCTGATTGGATGATGACAGTGCGATTGACGACAACGGGTTGATAAAGGCGGTTGTGAGTGTGACCGCTAAGGAGGATATCGATGCCATCGACTTCAGAGACTAGTTTCAAATCTTGGGGATACCCAAGGTGGGACAAGACGAGGATAAGATCGACGTGTTCTTTGTTTCGAAGCTGATTGACGTGGTTAGGAAGTTCTTCATTGCCTAGGGTGAAGTAGACGCCTTCACTGTAGGCTTGGGGCATGGTTTTGTCAATGATGTTGGAGCAGATTCCAACAACTCCAATATGGAGTCCGTTGCGTTCGATGATGGTGCTGGGGGGGAAGATGGGAGTTTTAGTGTCTTTGGAGTAGCAGTTGATGGCCAGCATCGGATAGTTGAGGTGGTGGGTGATGGTCTGGAATTCAGCGGGTCCATAGGCGAAGTCCCAGTGGGCTGTCATGGCGTCAATTGCCAGAGCGTTTAGTATTGGAACCATGGCTTTGCCGTTGTTTTTCATTGCCTTGTAGGTTCCGTGAATGGTATCTCCATTATCGAAGGTAAGGACTTGGTTCGGGTGTTCAACTTCATACTGGCTAAGGAGTGTTGCTATACGGGCATAACCTCCGACTTTTCGCGTGGAGGTTTTACCACTCTTCCAGAAGACTTCGTAATGGGGTTCGAGGTAGCCGTGAGTATCATTCATTTGTAATATTGTGAGGTTTTGTTCTTTGGACATGAAAGTCCCGCCTATAACCGTAAGATCCCGCGTTACAAGTAATTTCCGTTATGGTAGCTCTTGAGGATTCCTATGCTCAAAGACTAAAGAAATACTAGAAGCTAATGTTAGTTAGGTCGAGGGAGTTCCCTTTGTTTTGGTTATTTTGGGGTCAGGGAGTAGGCAAGGTTGCATGGAGGCCTGAACGCCCTTCACAGCTTCTTTAATGAGAAAATTCCAGGTTAAAGGTCCAAGATCAAGGAGGGCATGAAGGAAAGTATCCCAGGTTTGCGGTCCCATTCCCAGGCTTTTCTCATAAGCTTTCTTCATGGCAACAAATCGTTTCTTTGTACTAGCGGTCATGCCAATGGCGGTCCATTTATCCTTTGATTTGGGCATGCTGGTGCCTCCATAGTTGTAGGAATAGCTCAGACTGTACGAATTTATGTTTTTGAAGGTGTCGGCTGCAAGAATTCTACCCAATTAAGAGTCAGGCTTATCCACCATATGAGGCAGTATATCGACACAACATTAATTGTAAAAGGAATGCACGGCGGCGAGCTTTGCGCATATCACTGTCTGTGAAGTATCGCTCTTCAGCCCTTAGGCGCGCGTAATAGGCATCAACTTTATTAACATCCATGGGATGACTCGATAGATATCCCCGCATCGCGCCGATGTACGCCTCCCAGCGCCGTTTTGCTGCGGCTTTATCTGCATCGAGTTCTTCGAGTACTGAATCCTCGATTTTTATCTTGCCAGAGTTGATCTGATGCATTTTTTTTATCCTGTATTATCCGGTTTGGCGTTTTAGCATCTTGGTCAGGTGAAAGGCTGATCTGTTTACGGAACGTTGATTGCTACCCTGGAAGAATCGGGCTGCTGCGCGCTGTTTAGCAATTTTTGCATCGATTTTTTGGCTATCAGCAGGAAGGCTGCTTAAAGGACCGCGCATAGCTTCAATATATGCAGCCCAATCGTGGTTTGGAATTTTCCTATTTTCATCTGGAGAGGAATTCTTTATGCCTTTCGCCTCCAAGCTAGATAATAGTAATTTTAGGATAAATAATTAATGGATTTGTTGAAATGTTAAGATACAGTTACGGTGTGTTGCGATGCGTGTGAAAGCCCTGATTGCTGGACTTACGGAATTGGTTGAAGAGCTTAATGTTGAGGGCTGGCGTGAATTCCGGACGCCGGATCGCACTCGAATCGATTATGCCATTACTCGTGGTTCTCATCGGTTGTTGGCGGTAGAGTTTGAGCGCTCCCGTAAGTGGCTTTTTGCACGTGTATTATATAATTCAGTTAAGGCGCAGCGAGCAGAGTTTCCGGCGATTCTCTTTGTTTATCCGTTCTATGATTTACCTCGAGCTGGGCGGTCGTGGGTTCCCAACTATGTTGAGGATACCTTAGGGTTAAGGCTGGCACTCTGTCATCCACGTGATTGCATTCCAGCAACAAAGGCCCTCGTGTGTGAACAACTAAATTTACCGGTTTCAGCTGAAATCGTGGAGAGGGATTGTGTAATTTCAACAAACTCTGAAATGAATCCTGAGTCACTTAAGGTGGGTGCAGAGGCATGGAAATCGTCGAAATCAATGGCACCGAAACGGCGGAAGCGACGCACCAAAAAGAAGACAGCTTCAAAGAAAGCTAGCTAAATGCCTTTTTTCCAAGCTGATAGGCTTTGTTGTTGACAGCTTGAATCGATTTGATTGGAAAAAGTGACTTGAGAGTGGATTCAAAAGCAGTATCTGAAATCGGGGTAATTTGCAGTCCTGCAAGGGCACCAATCATAACGGTGTTGGCGGTTCGTATCTCTCCAGGCTGCGGCAAGTGCCACTTCAAATGCTACTTTCTAATTCGTACTCCATTCCACATACAGTTTCCAATCAGGAGCAACATCAGCAATATTTTGGAGAATCTCAGAAGCAGGAGTGCCAGGGTAAGAGGTAGCCACCTGGACGTTTCCTTCTAAAGCCCCCCGGGCAATGGCTGCATTTCCCATCCCAAGGATCCAAGTCTTTTCTTTGCCTGCCATTACCTGGTTGACCACGCGTGAGACACTCCTTTTAATATAACAGACCTTACGGGTGAACCGCTTTTTTAAATGCCGCATAATTGAAAGGAGTGCAGAAGTTGAGACACGAAGCTTATAATCTTGTGTTGCAGAGTCTGAATAGATATCCAGTAGGGGAATGCCCATGGCTGAAACCATTGACCACGTGATTTCCGATCGCTTAGAAATTCTTTCCCGCTCCATTTTCCCCGTCAATTATGTTTTTTCGAAAACGTACGAATACGCGATCAAACATCGTGATTGCGCCTTGACGATTACTACCAAAGCGGGCACCCAAGTGGATTTCACAGAACCAGTAAAAGTTCATCCGAAACTGCTGGACCGTGAAGGCGCATTTGCCTACCGGAAGCGCTTATACTATGTAAAATACTTGAAGATCTTGGATAGTTATCTTATTATCACAAATGATCAACTCGTCCTCCCTAACAAGGAGAATTTGAAAGCAAATGTTGGCATGTTTGTGAAGGCTGTCCAGCCATATCTTTCAGCAGTTGATGATATTATCCGACGGCGTTTTGGAACTATTGTAATTCGAATTTCAACACGCAATAAACCACTTATCTTACATCGTCAAACGGTCAAAGGAAAACAGACCCTATCAGCTAATGAGTTGTTAGCTGAAATGGGTACTCCAATGGAAATCCGACTTGCCATCAAAGAAGTCTTATTCAGATCGAAACCTGCGAATGAAAAATTAGAGACAACTCAGAAAGAAGTTCGAGCCTCATTTTTTACCTTGGAAGATGGCCGAATTATTCTTTATTCAGAGGGAAGGATCCAAGCTCAAGAATTTGTGGAACTTGGGAAGGTTCCGTATACCTTTGAGAATGTTGAGGGCCCTATTCCGGCCCGACAAATCATCACGAGTTTTCTGCAACTTGAGAGCCAAACCGTGGCTCAACTACTTGAGGAATATAGTGAACTCGCGTTTCTACCCTTCTTTTTTGACCTCTATCTAGAGCAGGGAGGCCCTCCTATTAGGAATGTGGCTCTGTTCAATGGGCAATTGATTATAGGTAGAACTCCCGAATCAAACGTTCGAGAAGGTAAGTTTGAAATTTTTATTGCCAAGAAAGGGATCGAACAGCTTCTTTCAGATAAGTGATAAGCATATTTTTCGAGTTTACCAGCAACTTTTTGGGAATCGAAGGCTCTGTGCCCATTAAGGCGAAACTCATGGTCCATTCCTGGAAAGTGGATGCGCTCAAGGCAATCTTCAATCCTACCAGCATTGCCATTATTGGGGCTTCAGATAAACCAAGGAAACTAGGAAGTCTCACATTGCGTGCCATAAAGGCAGCTGGATATCAAGGCAAAGTCTTCTTAGTTCATCCATCTCTTTCAAAAATTGGAGACAAACAAGTCTATTCCAGAATTCATAAAAGAACGTGAAGAGGAACTCACTAAGAGTTGGAAGGATTATGGTTTACTGAATTTTGAAAGGATTTCATCGATTTCCAATTCGGCGTTATCAGCACGAAGGAAAAAAAGAACATAGGTCATCTTGTTGCGATATAATGGGAGAGCAACCATTCACTTGGACCAAAATCAAAGTTTTTTCGAGTATGCCCTGATCAACCAAGAAAGTGCTACTTTCTATGGTGCTATTATAAGGATGTTGGAGTGTTCCAACAAAGAAGGCGGGGAGCTGCTGTAGAGCGCTTGTGTTAAAGTGTGCAATATATTCGGTCGCAATATTAGCGCCTAAAGATGTTATAGGCATACAAGATACAGGGAGGATTTGAGTCTTAAGACCCCTTTACTTTCCTTAGTATGCAAAACCAGTTAGCAAAACCCTTTTGGGAATACAAGACGAATGGAGTTTTGATAATGCATTCGAACTAATTCTACACAAAATATGCGAAGTAGGTTGTGTGTAATGACAGGAATAGCTTCACTAATTGGATCACTGCAAAAGAATCATGCAATCGTGGAAGAACTAGTCGCAACTACCCAACGTGAATTATCAGTTATCCTTTCTCAGATTTCACAACTCCAAGAGATGGCTGAGCGACTTCAAGAATCTTGGGATGAACGTCAAGCAACAGAAGAGGAACTCGGTCGTGAAGCCTCAGAACTAGAAGGCGAATTATCTGCTGAAAGTGAGGAACGTGGGAAGTTAGAATCTACGACATCTGCACAGCAAAAAGTAATTGTTGAAGCCAAAGCTGAGCGTGAAAGACTCCAACGGGAATTAGCTACAACCGAAGCAAAGCTCGAATCGCTGGAAGATGACATTCGGAATACCGATCGAGCCCTTCGAGAACATGAGAGAATTATGGTTAGTGTTGATGAGAAACTCAGTTCTTCAGATGATAAACTTGAAGCAGAATTACTAAGTTTAGATGCACAGGTTAAAGAAGCACGACATGAAGCTGAATCTCAGGAAGCGAGATACAAGGCGTTGCGCTACTTGTTAAATGAAGGTATTATTGCAATGCCTGAAGCAAAGGTGGCTATGGAATTGAAAGGGAAAGATGCCACGACTTTGGATCATTTACAGAAAACCACCTTTATCGGACGATTCAAGGTACGAGAAATAATTGAACAGATGGCTCAACGAAAAATCATCAAATTTGACAAAGGAACAGGCCAAGTGAAGGTGTCCAAACCGATTGACTTGTAGCTCAAGGTGATTAACGTGTCTGAGATAAAACAATTTCAACTAGCCCTGGAACAGAATCAAGCCCGAATGAAAGCATTAAGCGAATCTTTCCAAAGTCAAATGTCTACACTCACAAATGAGATAACAAATACGTTGCAAAGCCTAACCAGAATCGAGCGAGAATTTAGTCTATCCAAATCGCGGCTAGAAGAAAAACAAGAATTGATTAGCCATAGTCAGGAACAATTGAACCAATTACGTGAATCTGGTTCAGCTATGGAAGCTAAAATCGCAGGATTATATTCTGAGTTAAATAAGCAACAGCAGCAAATTGCAGTATTGAAAGCGACCCTCATGGAGAAAACAGGGCGGATTGAAATACTAGAGGAAGACCTTCTCAAACGAAAAACGTCGTTAGAATCTAAACAGGATCTATTAGATGAAAAACAAAAAGAGCTTGGTCGCCTTCAAGAGGGAAAGAATCAAGAAGTGGCGAGAAAGAAGGAAGCGCTGAGTACCGCGAAGAAGCAAATCAAACAGGTACAAAAGGATAATCCTGTTGCTGACTACCTTTTATCTGAGGCACATGAACCCCCTGAATTAGATATTCTGGCAATGTTGATTCACCAAAAAGAGGCCCCTGTTTCTGAGGTTAAGAAAGTCGCTAAGTCACCCCCTGCCATTACCACACGTGTTCTAAAGGAGATGGAAAATAAAGGAATGCTAGAAATCACTGGGTCAGATACCGTGCGATTAGTGATTTCAATATAATCCACTCCTTCTAAGAATTTATGGCAAAGGCTTTAGAGTCCTAAAGACTGTTAGGGAGAGGTGGATGGTCGAACTGTGCATTCAGAGTTAGAAAAACAAGATACGAAGCCAGACAAGAAAAATAAATCTACATCATACCCCGAACGTCAACTAGCGAAGATGCTGAAAGGTCGGACCCTAGAAATCCCGGAAACGAACCATCATGTTATCATTGGGGATAGCCGACACATGCGTGAAATCGCTGATAATTCAGTTCACCTTATCGTGACGTCCCCCCCTTATCCGATGATTGAGTTATGGGATGAGTTGTTTAAAAAGATGGGCTGTCAGGATTTCCAGACAATGCATGTTTATCTCGCTCAGGTTTGGAGTGAATGCTTCCGGATTCTGGTTGATGGAGGAATTGCTTGTATCAACATTGGTGATGCACTTCGAAAAATCGAGGATAACTTTCAGCTCTATCCTAACCATGTGAAAGTCATTGAACATTGCGAAGCCTTAGGGTTTACAACACTCCCATACATTTTATGGAAGAAACCTACAACCCGCTCGAATGCATTTCTAGGATCAGGATTCATTCCTCCTAATGCCTATGTTACCCAAGATTGTGAATTCATCTTGCTTTTCCGAAAAGGACAACCACGCCTTTTTCCTCCAAAAGATCTGATTCGATACGCCAGCCATTATACTATTAGTGAGCGCAACGCCTGGTTTACTCAAATATGGCAACTTCCTGGAGCCAGACAATATGTCCCACAGGTTTCGCGACGCGTGGCCGCATTTCCCGAGGAAGTTGCGTATCGGTTAATTCGGATGTTTTCGGTAATCGGGGATACAGTGGTAGATCCATTTTTAGGTACGGGGACGACGATGAAAATCGCTCGGGACACACATCGAAACAGCATTGGATATGAAATCGATGAAAAGCTGATTCCGATTATCGAGGATAAGCTAGCGAACATCGACGCCGTAAAATCACGTCGACGTCGAAAAGGGATGGATCGAGTGGAAATTAAGCGTCAGACAAAAAACCCATAATATGTTCTTTTTAGTCTCCACAACGATGGGCTTCAATGCTTGAGTAGTTGGTGAATCCTACTAAAGCCTGTCGGGATTCAGTTTAGGATATAAAGACATATTACCGAAGAGCAGCATCAGCATTAGGCAAGGGTACAACGATGATCTGTGCGATAGGCAACATCAATATGGACTGGATTTGCACACTGCCCCGCCTTCCCGCTCCAGATGAGAAAATCAACATTCAAACATTAAAGATATTTCCGGGTGGAGCTGCTGCAAACTTCGCCACAAGCCTCGCCCGATTAGGTTCACCGGTTGGGATTTTCGGACATGTCGGAGATGACACCGAAGGACGATTAGCACTTGACACTCTTCGAAGTGAGCATGTTGATATTTCTCGGGTCATTCTTGAGGAATTTTACCCAACAGGACTTGTCATAATTCTGGTCGGAGAAGGGGGGGAAACCATGAAACTCCGGTACCGAGGAGCAAACGCTCGCCTTTCGCCAAAAGATATCACAAAAGCGCTCTTGAAAGATCTTGAAATTACTTATGCAGCAAGTGTTTCTATTCCAGTAGCCAGACAGATAGCAACAGTCTGTCACGAGCTTGGAACCCGTTCAGCAATTGATGTTGGTGAAGAACTTACTGAACAAGCCATAGATGAAGTTCGGGAATTGATTTGCCGGTTTTCTATTGTGTTCATGAATCAAGTTGTTTTCGAACGCATATTCAACCAAAGTCCTTCACTTAAAAATGTCCAAGCTGAACTTGAAGGAGACCTCGAAATACTCACTGTCACGTTAGGTCAAAAAGGATCCTACACAGCAACTACTAATTCAACCATTCACACACCAGCGTTTATTGTTAATACTGTGGATACAACTGGAGCAGGTGATGCCTTTGCAGCCGGCTTCATTCATTATTACCACCAACACCTTCCCCTAGCAGAGGCAACTAAACGTGCTGCGGCTTGTGCTGCACTGCAAATTACTGCATCTGGTGGACGAGATGGTCTCCCAACGGCTCAGCAGGTCGAAGATTTCATTAGAATGGCAGAGAAATAATCACCAATCCTTTGAAGGCTAGCGATTATTAGGGAAGGAAAGTGATGACGACCGTGGCTAAAGAACCTGCAGCAATTTGCTGTGAAACTGAACCAAGAAATCCACCAATTCTTCCAGGTTTACGATGAGCACCCAATACGATGAGATCGATTTTTTCCTTTTCAGCAAATTCAATCGTGGCTTCACCAATATTTTGTGCCGCCACATGTTGTGGATTAAGCGTTAATCCCGTCTGCTCACAGAAGATTGATATGTCATCCATGAATAGTTCACGTTCCACTTTAATTTCCGGGGAACCCAAGGGTGCTGAATTCATAACGGCTGGAAAGTGGGTTAAATGCAGTGCAATTAATTCTGCATCTTTGCCAGCTGAGCTCTTTTTTATTGCAGCAGCCAATCGTAAGGCAGACTGATCTTTGCTTGTACTGCGAATCGGTAACAAAATCTTCGCATAATTGCTCTTTTTATTCTTGGTAACTTCCTCAAGCCACGACGCAACGATGATAATTGGTTTGTTGCTTTTCCTAGCAACCCGTCGAGCTGTAGATCCTAACAGGTGCTTATGAACAGGAGTGTGCGCAGCTGACATAACAATTAAATCACATTCCTTTTCTTTACTCGATTTTAGAATCGCATCGGAGGCACGCACACGTGTGACTTTTTCTTCATCAATGGAAATGTTGAGTTTCTTTGCCAGACTTTTGGCATACTTGATTAAAGGGTTGACCTCAGCAAGTTTTGATCGGCGGATTCTTTCGCGACAGTGTAAGAGGGAGATGTTGGCTTTTGAATTCTCCGCGAGACTAAGGGCAAATTGGATTCCGTTCACTTCGCCAGGGAAGCCTTGAACTGGCACGAGGATGCGAGTCATCTGGGGTTCGGTCCATTCTTTGGTTGATAGGAAACTCACAGTTATCTACTCCAATTATCCGTTGATGAGGTTGGGTTAGTATAAAAAGTGTATTGGTGTTTTAAATGTAAAAACGAGCAAAATTATGATACTTTTAGGAAATTCGACGTGTAGCATTCTTAATTGCAGACTGTAACTCAGTAAAAGTAAGTTCATCTGGAAAGACTGGAACAGTATCCATATCTTCAAGACTAATGGAGAGCAGATACCACAAGGCTTTCACTAAGGTTTCTGGAAGTTTTTTTCCTGGAGCCTTTGTGACATCTTGGAATAATTTGTCCAATGTCCGACTTGTATGGTTTGTCTTCTTTTGGCCATGAATCGCAAGATAGACAGGAGTCCACCTTTCATAGAAAAACTTCAGTCCGTCGTATATGTTTTCACAAAACAGTTCGCGAAGTTGGTCATTATCCACACCATTCGATACAGCGTTCACTACCTCGTCAATCCGAGGAATCAGAACGTCAGCAACAAATCCTTCAAGCTGATCTGTCGGTGTGGTCATCTAAACCCTCCAGCGGTAATCCACCGGTAAGAAAAATAGAAATTGGCACCATAAAAATCCATATGCAATACCTGCAACTATTAGAAGAACAATTGTTCAAACCCAGATAAGAATTAATTTTTTACTATTATTTTTAGTTGTTTTATAATATATTTATATTGTACTTAACATAATATTAATTTAATAGTAGTACTTATCATTATAAAGTCAAGAAAATCAAATATTTGTAATAAATTCTAAACGCTTCTATTAGTTTACTATTATAACATATATACGCATATTATGTTTTTTTATTATGCTAAATAATCTAATTTAAATTTAATATAATTTTAGGCTGGCCTTATCTAAGTGCATAAGCTAAAATTGCAATCGATTCGTTTCAGCGCTAGTCGCTAAAATTATGCGGATATTAGGGGGTTACGTAATGAATTCTCATTCTAGTGCCTGTAGAAATTCTTTGGTTTCTTCACCCTCTTCCACAAGCACAATATCTTGTGCACCTGCTCTTTCATAGTCGTATCGTCGTGCAATTAACATGGCGTGGAACTTTTCACGACCGGTTGAGGAATTTCCTCGCCAAATGTAGATTTGATCAAAGGTGTCGAGTATGTATACATCATCGGATTTCAAACTCTCTTTAGAGCGGGGAACCTCAATGAATAGGTGAACGCCTCCGACAATGTTGAGTCGGAAGAGTTTGAACTCATGTTTTTCCAGAATGACTTTTTTTAGGATGCCCTCGGTGTCTTGGTCAGTGATATTGAGTTTACCATCGAAGAGGTCGAGAAAGTCTGGAGGTTCGCTTCGGGCTTCAACAGTTACCAGTCGTGCTGCACCTTTGCGTTCTTGATCACGCCATACAGAAGTGACGGCACCAATGAAGCGTTCGTCCACGGTGGCTTTACTGCCACACCAGAGGTAAATGACGGGACCAGTGTCAATAAGATAACAGTCACCATCACCAAAATCGTTAGCCATATCATCAGGGACACGCATGACATGACCCCGTTGAATATGGTATTTTTGATAATCAGCCACTTTTCATTCCACCTTGAAAGGAGTCCCACCATGGACACAAGCTGTCCACAACGGATTATCTAGACTGAATCGAATATGCGTTTTTAATGTTCCCTCATTTCATCCAGACGCTCTGGCGAAAATAGGAATTCTTGGTTTCAGATGCACTGACCTAGATGATGTTGAGTTCTTTACCGACTTTTTCGAAAGCTGTGATTGCACCATTCAAGTCATCCTTTGAAAGTGCTGAATTCATGATGACACGGATTCTGGCTTTACCACGAGCAACCATGGGAAACACAATGGGAAGGGCAAATACACCTTCTTCAAAAAGGCGAACGCTGAATTTCTGAGCTGCATCACTTTCTCCGATCATAACGGGGATGATGGGGGTTTCACTCATACCAGTGTTGAAGCCAAAGTCATTCATTGATCTAATGAAATATTCACGGTTCTTCCATAGATTTTGGACATGTTTAGGTTCTGTTTCAAGAATATCAATTGCGGCGATACAGGCAGCAGCAACGGGTGGAGGATGGGACCCACTGAGGAGCCAAGTGCGAGATTTATTATAAGCGAACTTGCGGAGGTACTCGCTTCCAGAGATATGGCCTCCAACGACCCCAAAGGCTTTGCTGAATGTGCCCATTTCGACATGTACATCTTTATGCGATAAATTGAAGTGAGATACGATTCCCCGGCCGCCTTCACCAAGTACCGCTTCACCGTGAGCATCGTCGACATAAACCATAGCGCCGTGAGGTTTACAAGTTTTGACGATTTGGTCTAGGGGGGCGATGTCCCCGTCCATGCTGAACACACCATCGGTGATGACTAGAATTCGCCGATAAGCGGGCTTGTGCTTCTTTGTTTCTTCAAGAACTCGCCCAAGATCAGGTACATTAACATGCTTGAAAATCGCCCGTTCAGCCCGAGTAAGTCGTACACCATCAATGATGGATCCATGGTTCAACTCGTCACTAATTATGAGGTCGCCTTTACCAGCGAGTTGTGGGATGAGGCCCGCATTAGCAGCAAAGCCAGTCTGATAAACGAGGCTAGCTTCGGCACCTTTGAATTTGGCGAGGCGGCGTTCAAGTTCCTCGTGTAGATCCATGTTGCCCGCGATTGGTCGTACACTTCCACTTCCAACTCCATGTGTTTTGATTGCATCAATAGCTGCTTGCTTGAGTTTCGGATGGTTACTTAGCCCAAGATAGTTGTTGCTACAGAGCATAATCACTTCTTTCCCATCGACCATGGTTCGAGGGGAGCTAGGGCCTTGGAGTTCACGGAGCCTCCAGTCTAAGGCTTGTTTTACTAGTTCTTCATATTCATCTTTAAGAAAAGCTGTTGGATCGCGAGTCATTTTGGAACTCACCTTGCGTGCAACTCTACGTTATTGCTTTTAAAATGTTTCAGAGTTCCACGAACCTGCTAATAGATACGATTTACTCTTGTAACTTTGCCACCGAGAAATTCGAAATTCCACGGTATCTACTGATTCGGAGCACAAGGCTTTAGACTGGAAAATTCTTTCTATCTTTGACGAGTATGCACGAACCAGCTGGAACACCCTCCTCACGAGTAGATTTCAGCCGTGTAGCAGGAGAATATGAAGCAACACGGGGTATCCCTGATTACTTCATGAAGGAACTGATTACAGCTATTGTTCAAACCTGTGATCTCACGTCCACGGATTTAATTTTAGAATTAGGATGTGGAGCAGGTCGATTTCTCAGAGCTTTAGCTAGTCGGAAGATTCCTGTGGTAGGTGTCGACGTGTCCCAAGGAATGCTTGAAATGGCCTGTGTTACCCAACGATCTTCGAAGTATCTTCGATCAAATCTTACCTTTGGTGATGCAGTGACATTGCCGTTAATTCGTGGTCTCTTCAAGGCCATTTTAGCGATTCATATTTTTCATTTGATGGCTGATTGGCGAGATGCACTAATAGAAACGCGACAGGTTCTAGGTGCAGGAGGCACAATTATTACCGGTTATGTCGGAGCGCTCACTCATCGATCTCGTCTAAATCAGCTATATCGAGAGCGTCGTGAAGAGTTAGGTTATCCAGTATCTCCCCTTGGAGCAGGAGAGACTGATATTGTAACCGAACTCATGTCCCAAGGTGCAAATTTAGAGAGACAGCAGTTTGTAACATCTGTCCAAGTTCCCGTGCATGTTACTCTTTCCTTTCTTGAGCACCGTGTCTTTTCATCGATGTGGCGAAACCTGCCCGATGTCGTGCATCGACAGATTATGCAAGATGTTCGAGCAGCTGCTACAACTCAATTCAAAGACTTAAATGACATTGAACACATTCAGATTGATGCTGAATTGCAGTTTCTAACATTTGACTAGCGTAGGTAGGGTCCTCAATCGGTTTTCTAATTTGGTTTTCATGTAAATTCTTGCTGATAGGTTTTTCTTTCATTCTCCCAATATTTGCGGTAATGTGTTTTATCGTAGGTAGCCTTGTCCAAATCTTATTATGGGTTATTTTTTGGCAAATAGAGACAATACTCGTTTGTTCAGAATGGCGGAAGAGTATAAGAAAGGGGGTTGATGAGAATTGCTGACGGTGGTGTGACGGACAAATCAAAGAGGAGAACGAGTAACCGTGGTTACCATTTTGGTGTTAAGCCTACTTTGGCTGCCTGCTTGCTTAGAATGAGTTCGTACCCTTGTTCAAGGTCTTTCATCGCAACACGGTGGGTTACGACTTTGCTGACTTTTTGACGTAGTTGGGGACGTCGTAGTAATCCTCGAACCTGGAACCATGTGCGATACATGAGTCGTCCGCTTATACCAAAGATTGTAGCTGCTTTGAATATCATTAGGCGATTGAGATCAATTTCAAAGGGTTTGGGAAAAACTCCGAGAAGGCTAACTCGACCGCCTGCGGTGAGGGTTTCAAAGGCTGTGACTAAACCATCAGGGTGTCCGCTCATTTCAACAGCAACATCGACTCCGTTTCCATCCGTGGCATCATGTATTGCTTTGACAATTGCTTCACGTCCATCTTCTCGAGCACTGAAGACTTCATCAGCACCCATGGCTTTGGCCAGTTCCATACGTGTTTTATTACGACCTCCAGCTGTGGCGAAGACTTTGTCAGCACCAAGCTCTTTTGCGACAGCAACAGCCATGAGACCTATTGGACCCATCCCAATCACGGCAACATTACGTCCAGCGATGTCTTCCATATTGTGTATGGGGAGTAGAGTATGTACAGCGTTTCCAAGGGGTTCTTGAATAGCCCCAACCACGGGGTCTAAATCGGAGTCATTTTTCCAGGCATTATGAGCAGGAATCGATACATATTCTGCAAAGACACCATCTCGGTCAACGCCAAGAATCGTCATGTTTTGACAGACGTGCTCACGACCCGTAAGGCACTGGAGACAGGTTTGGTCCACGATATGAGTTTCAGCTGACACTATATCTCCGACGGCAATATGGTCTACCTTTTTGCCGATTTTGATTACTTTACCAGACATTTCGTGACCAACAATTAAAGGGGGTTTGATGCGATTAGCCGCCCATTCGTCCCATTCATAGATATGGACATCAGTACCGCAAATAGCAGCTCCTTTTACCTCGACTAAAACATCAGTCTCACCAATACTAGGTTGATCAACAGTTCCTCTTTCGACGCCGGGTCCAGCTTTTTTCTTAAGAAACGCTTCCATGGTCAACAGCTCTGAATGTAGTCAGATGATGTTTTGATGAAGAGTACTATTTGTCTTTTTGTGTTACATAAAAATGAGAATCTATTGGCAGAAGATGGCTCATCGACGAATGCTTAGTTCTACACCATCATCTTCTACTAGGATTAATCGACTTGTGTAATGCCCTGACTCACGAACATGTGCAAGGTACTTTTCCATTCTAGTACTACTTTTTGCCACATTGTCAGCAATGATCATGCTGCCTCGGAAAAGAAGAGGTTCGAGTGCCATTAAGTAATCATAGTATTGAGTCTTAAGAGCATCAATGAAAACAAAGTCGAATTCTTGATTTAATGTGGGAATTATCTCGAGGGCATCACCGACCAAGACTTCGATTGTTGGTTCAAGGTTGGCTCGATCAATGTTCTTTTTGGCTTGTTCAGCAAAATCAGGATTAATTTCAATCGTGGTGATTTTTGCCCGTTTGGGAAGTTCCTTTCCCATGAGAATTGTGGAATAGCCAACGTTTGTCCCAATTTCGAGAATTCGCTGAGGATGAAACTCACTAGCTATTCGAACGAGAATATGTCCTCGTCTGGGGCCAATGATGTAATGGTTATTCGAGGCTTCGATTTCCCGAAGAACCGTTTCAGCTTCAGCATGTCCCACGTTTCTTACCCCAATATTCTAAACCCCGCCTCGCATAAATGGGCTTTAATCTTTCTGTGATTTCAACTCAGACCGTGTGACCATTGAGATTGCTTCAACGGGACATGTGCTGATACAGACCCCACAACCAAAACATTTCGCTGGATCATAATTGAGATTCCCATTTTTCATGTTGCGTGCTAGGAAATGACACCGATTTACACACACTCCACAATGGATGCAAACTTCCTCATCCTGCTGTGTAATATAGTCTGATTGTACGACTGCTTCAGGAAGGTTAAAGCGCATAAGACCAGCGAGCGAATGGCAACAGCAGGTACAACAGCTGCAAATAATGTTTGGTTCCCTTTCTCCTTTGTCTGTGTAAGAGATATGGACCAATCCTGCAGCATGTGATAATCGGAGGGCTTCCATCGCTTCTTTGAGGGACACCAGGCGTCCACGGCCTTTAGAAATCATTATTTCAGCTTCTTTATCAAGGCTAATACACACGTCGAGGGGATTATCACAGGCTTGGACCTTTTCTCGACAATCACAATTGGCTAACGAAATCAGCTGAGCTTTTTTCAGAATCGCTTCAGCCTGAGTGAAATTAAAAATCCGTGTCGTTCCATCGATTTCGACTTGGACAGGGAGGGTTACTGCCGTCATGGTTTCGATATAATCTCGTTGTAGTTCTTCTCGGGTCCAGTCTTCTTTTCGACGCATAGAATGATATCACTCGCGAATCTGAACTACCTACTGGCTTATTAATTCAGTTCCGGCACAGTATTTGAAAGAGGAAAGAAACCCAACGCTAATAATAGTTGGTGGATTTTGTATGTGGATTCGGAATCTAAACGATTGCAAGGTCATAACAGCGCTTGATGGTACTATTCTCCGGGAATTAATCAATCCGTTGCGGGATGGCCCTGAAATTAAGCTTGGGTATAGCATCGCTCATGCGAAACTACATCCAGGTAAATCGTCCTTCCCACATAGACTTACGAAGGGTTCCGAAGTCTATTATTTTATTGATGGTAAGGGGGTAATGGTCATTGAAGAAGATGAGCACGAGGTTGGGCCTGGGTCTCTCGTGTATATTCCCCCGAATACCACGCAATATCTCACAAATACTGGTCAGAAGGATATCGTCTTCCTTTGCATCGTTGATCCATATTGGCGCCCCGAAGACGAAGAACTTGTAGAATGAGCATTGCTTCGAAATCCAAGTCTTTTTACTTTAGTATTGAGCAATATGATTGGAGACGGTTATTATAGCCCAAAATGTTCGGAGCTTCTACAAAGGGCAATTCATATTCCTCGGAGGGGTCGGTCTCGGTCTTGTTGGGAGCACAGTGGTGCTTATTTTACCAGCCATTTATTATATTGCTGCACTCGTGGGATTAGGTTTATCATTATATGGAGCCTATCTGGTAATTTTTCCTGGAGTCATGACTGGCACCGATTTTGCTGCTGCCAAACTAGCTCTTGCTGCAGGCGTATTTCTTATGGTCGGATTTGGTCTTTACTTTATTCCATTCGTTTTTGGTTGGCCTATCTTCACAGGACATTCCATATTCTTCGGACCTAGTCTTACGCTCTTATACAACGGGCTATTGCTCATTGGACTGTGTACCATGGCGATTTTACTACTACTTCCGGATGTGTATCGTCAATGGCAACGAATAACTCTAAAAGGGGAGGCAAAAAAAATTGGAGGCATCCGATCCTATTCTGCTATTGTTGCCATACATGAGGAAGATAAAAAGGAAAATGAATGACCAAACCGATTGCAAGAAACGGGTCTAATAAAAAATAGAATTTAGAGCCCCTAAGAGGTTTAGGAGCTCTTTTTATTTGAAGGGACATCCACTTTTGGGGAATTATGTGTAGTACGCTTTGCTTAGTTTTTATCTTTATGGCAGAACCACCAGTCGTAGCATTGTAGTTCTTTATCGGCTAGGCGTTGTTCTGCGGCTTTGACATCTGAGGCGGGAGGTACGATGACGCGGTCTTTGATGAGTTCGTTTTCGGGCCAGTTGGCTGGCATGGCGACTTTCTTTTCGTCAGCGACTTGGAAGGCTTTGATTACTCGAACGATTTCATCAAAGTTTCGACCTAATTCAGGAGGATAGTAGATGATGGCGCGAATAAAACCTCGTGGATCGATGAAGAACACTGCGCGGACGGTTGCTTGGCTTTTCTTGGGGTGGATCATGCCCATGAGTCGTGCGATTTTTCCGGTATCATCTGCGATGACAGGGAATTGAACTTCGTTGCCGAGATTTTCTTTAATCCATTCAACCCATTTGATGTGGGAGTAGACGCTGTCGACGCTGAGTCCAACGAGTTGTGTGTTTAGTTGTTCAAATTCCTTGAATCGTTTTGTAAATGCATAAAACTCAGTTGTGCAGACCGGTGTGAAATCGGCAGGGTGGCTGAAGAGGACGATCCATTTACCTTTGTAGTCGTCGGGGAATTTAATTTTACCGAGGGTGGTTTGTACTTCAAAGCTTGGAGCTTTATCTCCAATTAGGGGTATACCAGTAGATTCCATAGATGATAACCTCTGTTGGGCGAGTGCGGGTGTGGGGTTCAAAAATGCTACGCTTTTCTTAACGGGGTTAAGGATTTGTTCTCACAGAAACGTAATACATCTTTTGGGTTTCCGCAAACCAAATAGTTTTATCTCGTTTGTTACAATTCTTTGGCTGGAGTGGAGTTAGGGTGAAGTGTGCGGTTCATCAAGACCAAGAAGCGATTGCGGTGTGTCGCTCTTGTGGCAATGCATTATGTGCAAACTGTCGAATTACAATAACTGGAATTGCGTACTGTCAGCCTTGCCTGGATGCCGGGCGATATCGACCACCTACGCAAATTGAAGCCACCCTAGAAGATCGGCTCCCCACACCGCTGGGTCCAGTCACAACATCGAGTCGTCGCAATTTTCTAATTGGCTTACTTGGGATGGTTCTTGTTGCTGTTTTTATTCATGCACAATGGGTGTGTTCGCTTAACTTCAACCTATATAGTCCACTTAATCTAGCTATGTTTATTCCAAGAAGTGTTGGAGCAGTATTGGTTGCTGTAGGAATCGCTTTGAGTGCGTTTGCTTGGAACGAAATGAGACCGTATTTTAACTTCCGATGGGCCCTTTACATCTCGCTCTTCACCATTCTTACCCCCTGGTGGGGAATTATTGCTGAATCCCTCATTTATTCTGGACAAGTAATCGTCGAGACGCCTCCATATGGGTATTTGGGACTTGGACCACTTTCCCTAATTTTCAATTACTTAGTGATTGTTAGCTCTGTATTTTTTGGAATACTGATGATTGTATGGGCATTCGCCCTCCTATACGTCCGAAAACATAGTCGGTCTCCGAAACTCACACTCGGAACAGCAATCGTTTATATTATCCTCGCCCACATGACGCTATTGATAATCCCCATTTTCTTGCAACAATTGGTATTTTATCCATATTCAGTGATGTTTTTGATGTATGGAGGGTATTCCATTCTTCCTTCAATAATCATAGAAATAGGTGTTATTTTGAATGCCATCTTTTTCTGGCGACTTGCAGCTAGTCTCAAACCGTACTGAAACTCAATGATGTCTGAAGCTAGAAATCGAGGTACCAATCAACCCAATGAAGGGTAAAGGTTATTTTCCCTTATGAGAGCTGGAGAGTGGAAGGAATATCAGTGGAACCACCGTCTGAAAACACGCGACGCATTGGCTTTATAATCAATCCAATTGCAGGTATGGGTGGTCGAGTGGGGTTAAAAGGAACCGATGGTATCGTAACTAAAGCACAGCAGCTTGGTGCTCAACCGGTTTCTCCTGATCGGGCACGCCAGTTCTTGATTGCCTTTTTACGATTCTATACTAAACAGGATGCAGTGGAGTGGGTTACGTGCCCTGAACCGATGGGAGCCCGGATACTCATTGAATCAGGGATCACGCCTGAAGTTCTGCCGATGGACTTAGAGGAAGAAACCAGCAAAGCAGACACGAAGAAAGCAGTACAGTTGTTTCGTGAAAGGGAGGTTGAACTTCTTGTCTTTGTGGGAGGAGATGGAACAGCTAGGGATATTCTTGATGCGTTCGACGAAGAGCACGAAATGTTGGTTTTAGGTGTTCCAGCGGGAGTGAAAATGTATAGTGGAATATTTGCCTACTCCCCTGAAGCGGCAGCCCGCGTTGTCATAGATTGGTTGCAGGGTGACACACAAGAAGAAGCGTTCGAAATTATGGATGCAGATGAAGAAGCTATTCGAGGTGACGAGTTTGCAGTGAAACTATATGGGTTTCTTCAAGGTCCATTAGTTCCGGCACGAATGCAAGGTTCGAAGATGACGTCCCCGACCACTGTTGATGAGAAGGACAATCAGGAAGCAGTAGCAAAGACTTTGATTGAAGACATGATTGAAGTCGACACATATATTCTGGGACCAGGTTCCACAGTTCAAACATTTGCTACAGTCTTAGGTGTAAAAAAGACCTTATTGGGCGTTGATGTTTACATCGATGGTAAGATACACTTAGATGTTAATGAACAGCAACTCATTGAACTCGTTCCAGATTTTCTACATGCCTGGATCGTTGTATCACCGATTGGTAACCAAGGCATGCTATTTGGTCGTGGCAACCAGCAGATTAGTCCAAATATTATTCGACGCATTCCTCCTGAACAAATCTTGGTAATCGCTACGCATAGCAAAATTAACAGTCTAGCCGAAGGGGGATTACATGTTGACACTGGTGATCCAGAGGTTGATAAAATGCTAAGTGGGTACATCCGTGTTTTAGTCGATTACCGAACGTGGCGTATGGTCAATGTCAGTAGGAACGAATGAACCCTCACAACATTTTTCTTATTCAAATTCCCTGACCCCAATTATCAGTTATTAAGGTGAAATCAATGGCAAAAGGAAAGAAGAAGCCTGCAACTAAAAAGAAAAAAGCCGCAGCGGAGCCTGTTAATTCTGAAGCGGCTACAGAAGAGGCAGGTCCCCAGGTAGTAGATATTAGTGCTCTGCCAATTTGGAATATTCTACCATTCTTTATTCGTATCCTTGATTCTGTAGCCTGGCAGAAAATGGGATTAATTGTTAACCCGATGACGCAGGAAATCGAAAAGGATCTGGTTCAAGCACGAGTGGCTATCGATTCCTATGAAGCACTTTTGTCGCAGCTTGGTGACAAGATAGACCTGGATACAAAAAAGGCGCTCTCAGATCGTTTAGCGGATCTTAAACTCAATTTTGCTACACAAGCATAATCCGAATTTCCGAGCAGTTACTTGGTTATCGATGATGTAATTCAAGGTAGTAGAACTGTTTAATAGGATTAATCGGATAGCTATTCTGTTCGCAGAGTGAAAGGAGGACCCACAATGTCTGAAAAAGAAAGTGCCCATCGAATGCAGCTACCCGGAGAAGTGTTGATTGGGTCAGGAGTAATTCATCAGCTGGGCGATGTAGCAAAACGAGTAGTATCAACTCGGCGTGCAATTCTTATCTCTGATAAAGGCGTCATGAAAATCGCAGGTGAGGATGCCATCGCTTCACTCGAAAAGGCACAATTTTCAGTAGAGACCATAATTATCAAAAAAGCTACAGAACCAGAAGTCGAGAAATCCTGTGAAGGAATACGCAAACATAGTGCAGGCGTGGTCGTCGCTGTTGGTGGAGGATCCGTCATAGATACAGCCAAATTGTGTTCGACTTATGAAAACCAGCCTTTCATTAGCGTACCAACCTCAGCCGCCCATGATGGTATTTCAAGCCCACGAGCCTCAATCAAAAAAGATGGGACCTCCATATCTGTTGAAGGACAATCCCCAATAGCAATTGTAGCTGACACACACATCATCTCAAAAGCACCCTATCGATTCACAGCTGCTGGATGCGGAGATCTAATCTCCAAAATCACCGCTGTGCGGGACTGGAAACTTGCCCATACCCTAGGATACGAGTACTACGGAGAATATTCTGCATCACTTTCTTTGATGGGTGCCACTATCATCATGGAAAATGCGGCCAGCATCCAACCTAATGACGAACACAGTATTCGTCTCGTAATTGAAGCCTTGATAGCCAGTGGCATTGCCATGGGAATCGCGGGATCAAGCCGACCTGCAAGTGGTGCAGAACACAAGTTCAGTCATGCCCTTGACCGAGTCGCTCCTACACCAGCACTTCACGGTGAACAATGTGGTGTAGGTACAATTATGATGGGATATCTTCATGCCATCGATTGGGAAGAAATCCGAGATGCATTAGCCACCATCGGGGCACCCACAACAGCCAAAGAGCTCAAGATTGCCCCCAAACAAATCATCGAAGCCCTCAAGATAGCCCATACCATTAATCCCAAACGCTATACCATTTTAGGCGAACGTGGACTCACAGAAAAGGCAGCAGAACGCCTTGCTCGAATCACAGGCGTTATCAGCTAATCTGATTGTGTCATGGCAACAAACTTTTGTACTTGCTTTTCTATCAGCGTAGACCAGAAATCTTACGGGGATTCGAGCATTATGTTCAAAACTAGTTCAGAATATTTTCCTAAAGACCGAAAGGTCCTCAAGGATATGCCCTGGGTTGGACGAGTCTCTTTTGCTGATATGAAAGAGAAGATCAAAGAAATTGGCACACGCCCCATTATGTGTAGCAACTGTGGTGGAGCTTTAACAAATCCTGATATCATCAAAGTGTCTCCGACAAAAGGTAAGACATTCCAGTGCGAGTTTTGTGGTACTGTGAATGTCATCCCAGAAGAATTAATGCCTGGTACTGATCTCTCGGAATTTGTACTCGGGCAGCTTGCTCATGCGAAACCCATAACTGAAGACACTTTGCTCGCGGTGATTGATATTTCAGGTTCCATGAGTGGAGGAAAACTTGCTGCAGTGAAAGAGTCATTGATTCGCACGGTAACAGACCTAAGCGTTAATGCTCCCGAAACAGCATTTGGGCTCCTCGCCTTCCATAGCGATGTTTACTGTTATGACGAAAATATGAAGAAAATTTTCACACTCGAAGGGGACATGCGCTATAGCGTTAAAGAAATCACCAAAGCTGTGGAAAAAAAGCTGAAGAATGTTGAAATGAAACCCTTGAAGAAGACTAAGAAAAAGTGGGTTTCCAACATCCAGAAACTTCGGGATATTGATATGACCGCCTTGGGTCCTGCGATGGTCGCAGGCTACGTTATCATGAAAGATCGAGGTGGACGTATCATTCTCCTTACAGATGGTCTCGCTAACGAAGGAGTGGGGGCTCTTGAAGGCTCGTCGACAACAGGGGCTCAGCTCTACGAAGATTTAGCCATCAAAGCCACTAACGCTAGCATCATTATAGATGTGGTTGGTATCAAAGATCCTTCTGCCTTCATGGCCTTGGAAGCCTTAGCTGTAATGCCTATGCAAACCGGCGGTACTATGTATTATGCCCAAGCTGATGAACTCGCTGACGCCATGAGCTCTTCATCCAGTGGAAAAATCGTTGCACGGGGCGTTAAAATGCGCGTCATCGCTCCTGGAGATGTGGAACTCACTGAAGTCAGCGGGTTAGGTGGAGCCAAAGCAGATGCGCTCCGTACAGGGATTCGTATCGGTTCTGTAACCGAAGACCGCGAAGTCTATGTACGACTCAGCCCGTCAGCCAAGATGAAAGAAAAAGAGGTGCCTATTCAAGTTCAAGTCTCTTACATGGATGAGGAAGGCAACCAACGCATGCGCGTGATAACTAAACGCGTTACGGTCACCGATGATGAAAAGTCCATCATTGATACACTTGACGCGGAACTTCCTGCGACTTTCGCTGTGCAACGAGCAGGTGAAGAACAGTATCGCGGCGAAGTTGCGAAGAGTAAGAAAATCCTTGAAGAGACACAAAACGCCTATCGAGCGGTTCAGAATCAAGCTCCTTCAGGACTTGCGAAAGCCATCAAGAGGGCTGATAAGGTCCTCGATGATGAAATCAAGGAAGCTGAAAAAGTCGCTGAACGGCAAAAAGAAGAGATGAGTAAACGCTCTGTCGTTGGTGTCGCCCAAGCGGCACCCATTGCAGATGAAGATGCTGCCATGAGTATGCAACGAGCACGCAAGTCAAGTAAAGAGCTCTTTGAAGACGAAGAATAGCTTCCAGAATATTCATCTAATGGGGATAAAACGTCCCCCTCTCCGACTTTTCTGTGGAGTGCTCCTATTTCTATGTGGAGCAGTATGTTGAATTATTTCTAATACAACGTCGAAAAATTCTTTTACTAGCCCTCGAAAAGCCCATAACTATAGAAAATATAGAGATTATGGTGATTACCATCGGGATAATCACACAGGGAGCATTAACTCATGATTTCGCCACTCGTCTGGATCATCATCCTCTTTGTACTTGTATTCATTGTGGCGGTGGCAATTGGGGCAAACGATGAGACGATGGCTAGCGTGGTGGGTGGAAAGGTTCTCAAACTCAATGCTGCGATTCTACTTGGGATGTGTCTTCAAATTATTGGGGCCCAATTATTGGGTGCGGGAGTATCAGAGACAATTGGGCAAGACATGGTGCTTACTCCCCTTCCTTTCGATATCGTTTTGGTACTCGTTATAGCGATGGCAATTTGGCTCTTAATCGCATCAATTCGTGGTTATCCGATCTCAACAACCCATTCGATTGTGGGCTGCGTCTTGGGAGTCGGACTCGTGATTGAGCTAGCTACTATGGGACCATTAATCAACTGGGTAACAATTACTGAAATCGTAATTGGCTGGATTCTAAGCCCGATTTTCGGGTTAGCGATTGCCCTTTTGGTACAATTTGTGGTAAGAAAAACCATCTTACCGCGAGCAACAAGTTTAGATAAAATCGAAAGATTCGAGCGGATCTTTGGATGGTTGTTACTAGTGGTCGTTGTAATTACTGCATTAAGTCGGGGAGGTAATGATGTTTCGAAAGCGGTTGGGATTTTAACTATGATTTTTCCAGATCCTACGTTCTGGTCATGGTTTTTACTTCTGGGAGGCATTGGTATGGCGGTTGGCTTATTCTTAATAGGTCGACGAGTGGTTGCGACTGTTGGGATGGAAGTAACCGAACTACGACCTAGTACAAGTTTTTCTGCGGAACTTGCAGTGGCCACGGTGCTTTTTGTTGGTACACTATGGGGAATCCCCTTATCTGGAACACATGTCTTGGTGGCAGCGGTGGTGGGTGTTGGAATAGCTAATCGCAATCCAGTGAGAGGACCTGGACTAAACAAGATTATTATTGCATCGTTTCTAACGGTCCCCCTGTCTGCTCTTTTGGCTGTGGGATTATTCTGGCTTTACATGATGATTAGACCCTTCTTTCTCGTATTGGGGGGATTTTAAATGAGTCATGTTGTAATTTCGTTTAAATTATGCAAAGCGTTTTAGACTAGATAGTCCTAAAACGTCCATCAGGTGTTAGGTTTGTGGCGGAAAAAAGAGGAACAGGCGATAAGTGAACTCATTCATGAGCATGCCAATATCGTTTTGGAAGCAGTCACTGCACTTAGTGAATACCTTGATGTCATTTTGAAAAAGAAGCCTAAGAAACGCCTGAAAAACCAAGAAGAGAAATTGGCAGAACGTGTACTCGAACTTGAATCAAAAGCAGACCGTGCTGAAGAGCATATTGATGAGAAACTTCGAGTCACCGCACTTCCCGTCACAAGTAGTGAACGTTATTCTCTAGTTGAAAAGATGGATAGTATTGCGGATCGGAGTGAAATTATTGTTCGTAAACTCCGCCTTGTTGATGAACCAATAGAACTGGAAATTAAAAAGAAGCTTTGCCAAATGGGTGCTTATTGCCTTGAAGCTACGACTGCAGTGGTAGGAAGTATTGAACTGTTAGGTTCGAGTTTTGATTCCGCGCTTGAGGAAGCGCAAAAAATAAGACCAATCCGGAATAAGAATCGAAATGTCGAATTTGAAACCTTGAAGCTGTTAATGGAATTTAAAATGCGGACATCCACCTTTGTTATTTTACATGATGTGGTGAAGCTTCTTGGGAGACTAGGCGATTTAACGAACGAAATTGCCCACGCAATCATTTCGTTGATTATCAAATATCGCACGTAGAACCAGAATTCTTTAGAAGTTCTGTAAAATGGGTTCGTATTCCTTGAAGAGATACCGCGATATGACATAACGTTGGATTTGACTAGTTCCCTCATAAATCTGGTAGAGTTTCGCATCACGGAAGAGCTTCTGGATTGGATACTGTTCCAGGTATCCTTTACCACCATAGATTTGGAGCGCATCCGTGACGATTTTCATAGCATCTTCTGCTCCAACGAGTTTAGCGCAGCTTGAAGCAACGTTGGCGATGTTGCCATCGGTTTTTTGGTCCACCATCCAAGCCGCTTTCCAGGTGAGAAGGCGAATGGCTTCGATACGCGCATACATGTCTGCGACCATGTCCTGAATGGCTTGAAAGCTGCTGATTTTTTTCTCGAAGGCTTCGCGCTGTTTCGCGTAGTTGATGGCATACTCCATAGCTGATCGAGCTAGACCGGTAGCCATAGCACCAATGGCTGGCCGGGTTTTAACAAAGGTCATCATAGCAAGGAGAAAGCCCATGCCTTCCCCAGCAAGGAGATTCTCAGCAGGTATCTCAGCATTCCTGAGGATCACCGCAGCTGTATCGGAGGCGCGATGTCCGAGTTTTTTGAGGGGTTTACCTGTTGAGAGGCCCTTCGTTTCCTTAGGAACAATAAACGCAGAGAGCCCGTTATGACGTTTGGTTCCCTTTTGTCGGGCGAAGATAACGAACAGGTCAGCGTGATTTCCATTCGTTATCCAAAATTTGTTTCCGTTAAGGATAAAGGTGTCACCTTTGCGTTCGTAGCTAGTTTGTATTCCTGCCACGTCTGAACCCATACCAGGTTCACTGGTTGCAAAGGAAGCAAACCGTAGCTCATTAGAGAAAGGCGTAAGCCACGTCTTCTTCTGAATTTCACTCCCACCAAGAATGATTGGGGTCGTACCCAAATCGTTAACATAAATCGAAGTTGTCATCCCTGCACAAGCGGCGGAAAATTCTTCGACAACAAGAACTGACTCAAAGGACCCATATCCTGGTCCGCCAAACTCCTTAGGTATCCCAAGGTTCATGAGCCCTGCTTTATGAGCTTTAGCGATAACATCACGGGGAAATTCGCCAGTTTGATCATAGTGCTGAGCGACCGGGAGTACTTCATTGAGGGCAAATTCTCGTGCTTTGGCTTGAAGAGATAGTTGTTCATTCGTTAATTGGAAGTCAATCATTGTAACCCGTACCTCACTTCTCAGAGAGAGTTTGTAGTATTTGAGTCGCACTGTCTTGCCAGTTACGCGTATCTGTTCAGTGTGTGCCCATTCTTTTGGTCAGTTTTTCACAGATAGCATTAGGGTACTGACCACATCTAGACTATCTTGGTGATGAATAATGCGATTTTATGCAATCTTCACAAACAATATGTACTACAAACAGCGCAATGAACAAACTCACAAACATCCTAAAGACTAAGTGAAGGTTCGAGGAGCCATCGATGACTAATTCTGAACATCTGGGTGACGAAACTGGAGAAGACGGCTACACACCTCAACCAATAACAGACGAGGAATGCACCCTCCCAGAAGAGTCACAGAAACCATCTGTCCGTGCTCTAACGTTACGTGGCATGACCTTAGCCCTTGTTCTTAATGTGGTTTACACGATTATCAATGCCTATTTGGGTATGAACTTTGGCTTCGGTCTTGGGTTTGGCATCGTTACAGTACTCACAGCGTACACGCTCTTTCATATTGCTCGCGGAGGATCGAATCGTCAAGAAATAACTACAACGATGATCGCTTCAACTGGATTTGTAGTCTATTACACTCTTACCATCTCAATGTATGTGCAAGCGTACACTGCATATACGCTTCCATGGTGGTTGGTTCCACCAAAAGATGTGCTGCTATATGGGAGCCCCTTTGATCCCAACTGGATTCCCCCAGTCATATTTCACATTGGCTTTGTCTGGATTAGCACGCTCCTTGGATTCATTGCGGCACTAGCAGTGGCTGATTATGTACAGTCTCGTAAACAAACTAGGTTTCCGTTTTACACCGCGAGTGGTGTGACAATCAACACTTGTATGGAGACCGGACAAAAAAGTCGATTCATGTTTCGCTGGCTAGGAATCGGCATTATGGTAACTGTGATTCAGTATTTTGTCAACGTCCTGGTCCTACCCTTTGGACTAACAACGCTTGGGTGGGACTTTACGCCCCTTCTAATTCCTGGCTTTGCATTAGGCTTCATGCTTAATATCAGCTTGATGGCCATTTCGTACATTATTGATCCAAAGGTTTCTATTACGATGTTGTTTGCCGGGATAATCACTTACCTGGTTATTTCACCGATTCTTGTCTCCTTAGGAATCGTAACTCCGGCTATTACAGGAATGGACCTCTATTTCAACCTCCTTTTTGAATATATGCTAGCACCAGCTCTTGGAATTATGCTCCTTAGTGGGGTTGTAGTGTTCGTTTACGCGAAGTTACGAAAGAAGCCAAACTCGGCAGAAAATAACCCGGAACAAAAAGAATCAGAAGAAGAAAGTAATGTTGGGTTTGGAACCTATGCGAAGACTTATTTCCTCGGATTAGCGCGAAACCGGCGATTAGGCGTAGCTTATCTTTCTATCATCGTTATTTTCGTATTCATCATTATTGGTTTAAACGTCTTCTCACCTCTGCCCATATGGATGAGTGTTGTTATCGCAGTGCTCCTTTTGCTGCCTATTGCTCTCATTGACACTTTTGTTCTCGTGAAATTCGTTGGCGAAGCAGGGATTGGAATGGGCGTCCAACGACTAGCGTTCTATGAAATTCCTTTGGCTGTAATCGGACTTCAAGGGTATACAACATTTCTTGCTTATCCAGCAATTAATCCTTTCACGACCACTGACACGCTTGGAAACATTAGAATTGGTGCCATGACTGAGACACCACGACGCTCGATTCTTGCTGCCCAGCTCATCAAAGTATTTCCTGGTACGATCACAAGCGTTGTATTTGTGCTTGCAGCATGGTATCTTATTGGATTTCCGACAGAAGTGTTTCCGGCGGTTGGTGTTCTTCAAGGATTTGCCATCGTTTCAATCTTCGCCCTCAACGCCCTGGCTGCTGGTTTCAATATTGTCGCTTTCTTACTTGCGGGGCTTGTAGTGGGTTTACTAGCGATTGCCTTTCCCATCTCCACCCTCGGTGTTGCATTGGCAATCTTCCTGCCGCCTTCGTACTTTATTCCTTTCTCTATTGGCGGATTCCTTCGACTCTATACAGACCGGAAATATGGTAAGGAATGGTTTGCGAAAAAAGGTCAAGTTATTGCTGTCGGATTTATCGCTGGATCTGCTGTTACGTTGGTAATCGTCTCCTTCCTAAGCGCCTTTCTTCAACTAGTCATACTACCCATAACTTTAATCATTCTTGGATTTATTCTCTGGCGATATCGTCATGATTCAAGCCCAACAACTAGTGATCAGGAATGCGCAACTCCTGAGGTCCAACCGGAAACTAATTGAGGAGTTACCCAGCGGTAGAAGCCTAAGGTGCTTCTGATGTTATCGAAAAAGGAGACTATGAATCAGGCGAAGGTATTTGCTGAAGAGGGATTTCTTTGTTCGGAATCAGTCTGTTTAGCTTTGAGTAAGACACTGGGAGTGAAAAGCAATCTGATTCCACGGATTGCGACTGGTTTCGGGGCAGGGATTGGTCGACATGGTGAAATCTGCGGAGCGTTGTCAGGGGCGATATTAGGATTAGGTTTGCAGTTTGGACGAAACCATCCATCAGAAACTCCTGAAGGCGAATCTCCGTATGAGTACAGTCACACTATGTTGAATTTATTCATAACACGCTTTGGACATATCGGATGTAAAGACTTGTTGAAATTGGACATTTCCAGTGAGGAGGGATTACAGAAATATCGAGAAGATAAGCTATGGGAGTCGAAATGTCGAGATATCATCCAGATTGCCACCGGACTCGCTTACGATGTCCTTGAAGTGAAGGCTACCGACTTAAATCGCTAAATCCTCTCCATTGGTTTCTTAGATTTCAGTTACCTTTGTCTGATGTAAAACGCAATAGTAAAAAACGATTGTTGTAATGGTCATGTGGGATATCGGGCTTGTCGACTAATGAAGCAGCCAAGCAGTCGTGCAAAGAGGCATTAATTTCACTTCTGGCTGGAGTGGAACCTCTCATTCAAGGGGACACTATTTTTCTGGAGAACTTGGAAATCGAAGTCACTGCATCAGGATACGCGAATATCACGCTTGAACGCCCATTGGATATCGAGTTTTTCTCGAAATTATTCATTCGCTGGGACTACTACGTGGATGGTAGCGAAGCCAGTATCACCGTCAAGCCTAGTGAGAACATCTACTTTTATGGCGATGATGGTATCCAAGACATCGCCTTTGGCCCAGAATTCGATCGTGATCTCCTCTTTACTGTCTTCTTGTACATCGACCGGAATTTCCCAGGAAAATATCCTGCCATTCGTCGATGGATGGAACTGAATCCTCGAAATTGAAAATATTCGTTGAGTCAGACTAAGTTCTGTTCGTTAGTATTGTTTTCCTACATAAGCAACTACCGTAGCTGATTCCCCACAAATCGGACAGGGCCCCCAGGGTTTCTCTTTCTCTCCTAATTTCACTCCCCGGATATCGGCACCCGTAGCTTCTTTGATTTTTTCAGCACAACTACGTCCTTTCATTTCCAAAGTGCAGAAGTTTATGCGAGCGGCTTTATTTTGTTCGATGATATCACAGATTTCTTCGAAGGTATCCGCATCTTGAAAGGAGTTGTCAAAATGCGCTTTCGCTCGCTGCCAGAGTTCCTTTGTAACAGCGTTTCCAGTTTTTTCTACTGATTTAACAAGGGTCTTCGATGGAATCGTTTCTCGAGTACGTAGATCACGGCGAAAGATTGTAACGGTTTGATCTTGTACTTCACGGTTCCCAATTTCAAGACGTAAAGGCACCCCTCGCATTTCCCAGTGGTAGTATTTATCGCCTGGACGTTTATCGGTGTTGTCAAAATGAACCCGGATACCCGATTTGCGAAGGCGGTTCTCTATTTCACAACAGCGAACTTCAACTGCTTGTTTTGCACCCTTCTTCGGAATTGGGACAATCACAACCTGAAGTGGAGCCATTTCAAATGGGAAGATGAGACCATCATCGTCACCATGCATGATAATGAGGGCACCATACATGCGGCTTAATCCTGGACCAAAGCAAGTCTGCTGGGCAAATTGCTCCTCTTCGTTTTCATCGACATATTTAACGCCATAGGCTTTGGCAAAGTTGTCTCCAAGCATATGGCTTGTTGAATTCTGGATGAATCGCCCATCCGGAAGAATGGACTCACCTGCAACAGTGTAATCAGCTCCTGGGAATTTATCCCATTGCGGTCGAATGAGCACAATGATTGGCATTGCTAGATGCCCTTCCACAAATTCCGTCGTAATCGACAAATCCTCAAGGACCTGGTCTTCCGCCTCTTTGGCAGTGGCAAATACATCATGGGCTTCAATCCAATAGAATTCGCGACCTCGTAGGAAAGGCCGAGTCATCTTGGTGTCATATCGCCAAATGGCAACGCTCTGATACCGTTTGAAAGGTAAGTCCCGCCAACTACGAATCCATAACGCATACATCGGATACATAGCGGACTCACTGGTCGGACGTAACGCCAACGGTTCCTCAAAGACGTTATCCGCCCCTGAACGTGTGCACCAGAAGACCTCCGGAGCAAACCCTTCAACATGTTCGGCTTCTCGGATAAGGTTCGACTCTGGAACCAAGGCAGGGAAAATGACGGGTAAATGCCCATGAGCTTCGAGAGCTTCTTCGAGCAACCGGTACATGATTTTCAGTGTCACGGTTGTCCACGCACGGAACACCACCAGTCCTTTCACACCATAGCGTTGGTCTGAGAGTTCCGCTCGTTTGTTGATTTCTGTAAACCAATTTGAGAAATCATCGACTTTGTCATAATGAAAAGTTACGATTTCGTCTTGGTCTGTTGTTTCTTGCCTATTCTGTTTCTTTGGCGTCTTAGTCATATTTTCACCTGCCGTTTATAGTCGCCACTTACTAAGGTACTTGCTTCTACACATAAACGACATTGAGCAGTAAAAATGGAGTGGGTGATCTTAATTGATTCGTAGGCAATTAGGAAAATAAACACCTATCATCTGCTAATGCCTCACCCAGATGACCAAATCCAGTATATAAAAACCCTTTCTTTCTCTCTTCATAGAAATAACAAAGGTCAAAAAAAAGAAACCAAAAGGGACCTGATATCAGATCCCTTATGTCTGAATTTTTAGAAGAATGAAGGGGCTCGTTCGAATTCATGCTTCGGTGGTTTCATTGTCAGAGTCTTCTTTGCCGGTAGCACCTCAGTAATCTTATACTGACGTTGACCCATTCCTAACAATTCACCATGCTTGGTGACATTATAGGGATTCTTGTATGGACCCCACAACCGCTGAAATGGATGCAAATCAACATCAGGATCAAGATTAACATGTTTGAAATAAAGGGGAATCTCGCTTTCGATCAATCCCTTTTCTGCTATCATATCAAGGGTGGCTTGATCTATGGCCACGATATCTCGACTCGCTAGTATACCAATGTGTGGAACTACAGCTGGTTGGATGATTCCCATGCAATCACAATGCGGAGTGATGTCGATGGCGACGTTGATGTAGAAACGCTTGTTTTCATCGAAGGTATCGGTGACGTGTTTAGCTGCAATAGCCATCATTTTTTGGAAGGCTTCGAATTGTTCGGGTTTGAGATTGAGACTGCCAACATCTTTGTCGGCTTTGATGCATTCAGTGCAGTTGCCATAGTGGCATTGGAAGCGCGCGATGTTGAGTTGGTGTTTTTCCTTGTCGTAGCTTAGGGCATTGTAGGGGCAGGCTTCGACAAGTCGTTGGGCATGTTCGGGTGAGGATTTCTCAGGGTCCCACCAGCGATCGACGTTTTCAACCCCATGGATTCGGTTCCAGCGACTAGGACCAGAATAAGCACCAAGAGCGATGTTTTTGATGGCACCACCATATCCGCAGTTAGCATGACCTTTAGCGTGGGTGAGGTCTATGAGGACTTCGGCATCATGGATGACACCACCCATTTCTAGTTCTTTGACTTTTTTGAAATTAATTTTGACTGTTTTGGTGTAACCGTCTTTGACGCCAGCGACGGGGATGAGGGGACAGCCACAGGTTTCTTGGGTGTATCCTCTTTCAGCAGCATTGTAAACTGCGGTGGGATTGTCTGTGATGAAAGGCCAGCCGCCGGCTTCTTTGACGGCTTTAACGACGCGGCGAACGAAAAAGACTGGGACGGTTTGATAGCCATCAGCAAAGCCCAAGTGCATCTTGATGGCAACTTTATCGTTTTTCTCGATGGTAGAAAAGTCGAGGTGTTCAAGGAGTTTTTCGAGTTTTGCTCCGAGGGAGGCGAATCGGGCGTCTCGGCCGTGTTGGATGGATCCAAAATAGACTTTTGAAGGCAATATTGACACCTGTTAGTGTGCCCGGGGGTGAGTCGGGACGATAAGTTTTCTAATGCAGTGAGAATACTATCTCATGTTGTGTAAAAAGCTTTCCCTTTAATTACCAGAAATTGTACGGGAGAAAAGAAAGTGGGGGGTTGACCACTGGCAGTGGTCGATCCCCATATGGAAATTTGATTCCAGTTTTTTTTACCGTCGCTGAAAGAGGAGCGATTCTTCTAATGGGCCTTTGTAGAGTGCCTTGGGATTGCGACATTCTGCGAGTCCCTCAGGCCCTTTTCTTCGTTCATCTTCAGAGACGGGGACTTTGCATCTATTGAGTACGTATCGGACCATAACTACCACCCCTTATGTTTTGGCTAATCGGTGTTGTGAATAGTGGCAGTTGCTATACTGCTATAGTAATTAGTTGAATGATTAAGGAGTTAACAGCGTTAAGCCTCTCGAGGCTTATATGCCTTCCCCATTGTCCAGCTGTACATCCACAGCAGAAAGTGAAAAACGGATGCTAAACCCAGCAAGGGCCATACGGGACGAAGGGAGAGGTTAGATTTGTGGTGGTAAAGTCGTTTCAGAGTGCACGATATAGCGGCACCACTGCCTAGGTCTTAGCATCCGAAAATGGAAGTAAAGCCATAATTCCGTGGGAGATCCAAGCAGCATTGTTTTATCAAGGTATTTCATTGGATGTTCCTCATCAAATTTTCACGGAATTAAGGTGAGAAAAGAGAAGTAGTGGGTCTTCCGGCGAATGTTGACCAAGAGGCTGGAGGGGTTGGATCTGGCCACCAGCACCGTTGAGGCTTGTGGACCTACAGGGTAGACAACGGATGTATATGATGCGTAAGTTCCGGAAGACCCAAGTTCGTGACATCATCGTAAAGCCCAAGCCCCTCGTCAAGGTTGTCTTCTTGTTGTGTGAATTCGTTTACCTTCGGGCAAGGATTAACGAATAAACGAAGTAATCTTTATTGGAGCCGTTTCGATGTTGAATTTGTTTTTTATTTGCCATTTTTTATCACCAACTTTTGATGTTCTGTATTCGACTTTACCATTTTGAGCCACGACGTGAGGTCATGACTTTGTAGGCTCGACTGAAGTTCGGCGTAGGGTGAGGGTTGCTGCACCCAAGAGCTGCTCGCTCACCGACTCCGATGCGAGCGAAGTTGATTTTTCTCTTTGACATTATTCTTTTACCACCATATGTCCCGATATTCTTACGGGATGAGAATACTATCTACTACTATAATATAAATATATCGGTTTTGGAGAAAATAAATACTATAACGTGAGAGAACAATTCCAGAGCACATTAATATCTCCCAATAATTAGCAGAATACTTCTGAGACAAATTCTTGCCACATACCATGAGCATATAAGATTAGACCTAAATGAGACAGCAGCCACTGTATACTAGGGTGAGTAGCATGGCTTCTGGTAGAGCATTCTGGATCACTCTATTCATTATATCAATCGTGTTTCATGGAGCGAACTCAGCTTACTATGAACCTCTGAATCCATTCTACGTAGCTGCAGTCCCGGATTATTGGCCTACCGATGGCTGGCGATCAACAAGTCCGGAAGCCCAAGGAATGAGTTCAGCGCAACTGCAAGTCATGGAGGCCTATATTCGGCAATTGTATTGGGGTCACTTAGTTCGATCAGTTTTAATTATCCGAAATGGTTACATCGTATGGGAAACATACTTCGACTCAGCATATGGGCAGAATCACCGAGGTAACATTTACTCGTGTACAAAGAGCGTGACATCCGCTTTAATTGGAATGGCAATCGATGAAGGACATATTGTAGGCGTGAATGAGAGCATGGTCAGCTTCTTCCCAGAAAGGACTATTGCTAACCGCACTAGCGAAAAAGAAGCCATTACTATCGAACACCTATTAACCATGGAATCAGGTCTAGCATGGTATGAATGGCCATATGGTTCAACAAGCAGTTTTACTTATATGATCAATAGTCCCGATTGGGTGCAGTATACGTTAGATCAACCAATGCGATATGAACCGGGAGCTGTCTGGGATTACAATAGTGGCGGCTCCCATCTCCTCTCCATGATCGTTAATCAAACGGTGGGTGACACCACGCTCGCCTATGCAGACAGCCACTTGTTTTCTCCATTAGGTATAACCGAGTACAACTGGGAAACGGATCCGCAGGGAGTCGTGTTTGGGGGATCAGATCTTCACCTTACGCCCCGGGACATGGCGAAGTTTGGTTTCTTATACCTCAATAATGGCACTTGGGATGGAGAACAGCTTATTCCAAGCTCTTGGGTTAATCTCTCCACCACACACCATGAGACCCCTTACAATGACACCGACACGATTGGTTATGGCTATCAATGGTGGTTGAACCTCCCCATTGATGCATACGTGGCAATTGGATATAATGGACAACAAATCAACGTGGTGCCAGAGCATAACCTGATTGTTGTATTCACAGCCGCGTATGAGGACGCAACGTTTGCTGCCATCATGGAAGATTATATTATCCCGGCAATTGGGTATCAACCACCACTCCGACCCCCATTTCCATTTACCTTTGACCAAATCATCACCATTGGAATTGCCCTCATGGCAATTATGATTGCCATTCCCATTTGTGTTGAAGCTTTCTTCTTGATTCGTGACCGGCGGAAACTAGCATCAATTGACGCTGAATCAGAAGAAAGTGGATGATACAGTGCCAAATGTGGATTTAGATTATTTAAAACAGGCACGGAGCTCTTCGAAGAGTTTGGGGTTCTTCAACGCAATGGTAAATATGCTGACGTAGCGTAGAATCTTATCCTTGTAAGCCCAATCAATTCCCGTAATTAAATCCAGCATTTCGTCATCAGCTTGTTCAACAAGATTGACGAGGTATTTGTTTCCAAGGGTGTCGAATTCATTCATGAATTTGACGAGGCAATTTTTATCGGCTTTCTTGTCTCCAAGAATTTTACTAAGGATGATGGCCATTTTATCGCAGAGATCTTTTCCAGTTTCACAGCTCCAGTATTCCTCTTCGCTTTGACCAGTAATGAATACATCAGCAGTTCGCGAAAAAAGTGTCTCTGTAGCAGTTTTTCCTATAACTACCCGTTGACCTGCAGGAACAACAAGATCTGATTGCTCTAAGACCTTCAGATAGCGATAAATGGTTTTATCTGATTTCGCCTCGAGTTCTGAATCCTTATTTGCCTCAGTAGCATAAGCTTCTTCGAGTTCTCGAACGGTCATGGGACCCTTGCGCAGTGCCTTGATGATTGGAGCATGATTTGGGTCCAGCAAGATTTCATTGATTTTTTTGTCATATACAATTTTGATGCGTTCGGGCTTGAATGTGATAACGTCTTGATGAGCCATTTATTTCACCAGATTGTTCTCATATAGAGATAGGATTGTTTTTGATTCTAAGCTTCTTTTCTCATGGCTTGAGAATATTATATTTTGATGAATTTTGAACACTAATTCCTTTTAAATCTATTCTTCTAACAAAGAAACCTCGTCAGCGTTTAAGCCATACAAGTTATTGACCACATCATCGATTTCGTGGTCTAGCCCCTTTGTGAGGTATTTGGGGTTTTGAACAACTAGCTTGGTGAGGTCAGCTAATTGTTCTTCCTGGTGTTGGGTTGGCGTTACGAGGGGAATTTGCTCCAGATAGGTGGCGTTATAGCGAATGTATCCGCTACGAAGATGCGTCGCAACAAAGAGCAAGGAGAAGTAGGCATTGATGAGTCGCGAATTGAGTAATCCTAGCATGAAATAGGGATTGTAGGGTGCACGTGTTTGGGTGATGTAATAGACGCGACCCAGGGCATGTCCGGTTTGATCTAACGCGACTCGTAGGCATTTTGCCATTCCTGCAATCACAAGTTTAGGTTCTTCGAAATCTCGCCATTGATCAAGGGTGGATAATTTGGGCGTGTAAGAGAGAAATTTCTTGCGGCGTAAGTAATACCGACGAACATCTCCCGCATTTAGAAAAGGTAGAGTTTTTTGTTGTCTGGTTTGACTGAGTTCTTTATAGGCAGAGACTGAAAGGAGTTGTTTAGTAAAACCAGTTTTAGCGATTCCACAGCGAATTGTGCACGCCTGACCCAAGGGAATAGTGTTGTGGATGAGTTTCCGAAGTATAGAGAATTTCTTTTCGGTTAGTGCTGGAGCTAGGATGGTATTAGGAAGTGTAGTGTAGTAGTGTTGAGGGACTTGATTGACTTTAACAGGTTCTGATGCCATATCGTTTGGGTCAGTTGGTGGTGTGGGGATATGGATCTTATTGTGCTTGACGTCTTCTGGAGATTTTGGTTTTCGGATGATGATAATATGGGGGTAGGTTGCAGCATCTTCGAAGATATTTAGATGGGAGATGTCAACCATCCGTTCAATGACATAGCTATTGACAAGGGACTTTCGGAGAAGGCTTCCGTAATCTGCTGCGAGTACTTTATTGCTGACGATGAAACCGAGGCGACCCCCTGGTCGAAGTAATGTTAAACCTAGTTCGATGAAAGGGATGAGAATATCAAATTGCTGGTGGACGGTTCGATAGCGACTGCGGATGTACTCCTTAATCTGAGGATCCATAGCTTTGATTCCAAGGAAGGGAGGGTTTCCGACGATTACATCAAACCCTGCATCACGCATCACCCAAGGGTAGACACGCTGCCAATCGACGGGATACTGTTTTTGCAGAGTGGATCCAAAGATTTCTTTCGCATTCATGTCAGTTTGAATAAGGCTATTACCAATGAGTACACGCTGCGAGAAATCAGCTGGTGAACCTAAGAGTGTCTTGCTGGCTTTTTCTAATTGTTCTTGACAGGCTTTAATCGCTTTTGCATCAATATCGATACCGTGGATACTGTCAACTATACTACGGCGAAGTAATCGCTGATTTGCAGCAGGGTAGGAATCCACTTTTTCAGATAAGAAACGAAGCGCCCCGAGTAGAAAGGCTCCATCCCCACAAGCTGGATCAAGAACAGTGAATTCTCCTAAAAGGCGGGTTGGATCCTGGGTGAAGGCAGGGCCCAGCGTATGACGGATAATATAGTCGACGACCCAGTTAGGTGTATAAAATTGCCCTAAGCGTTTGCGTTTCCCTTTAGTTTTTTTCCGTCTTTTCACCATCATGGGCATTACCGTCTCCAAGGCCCCTAATTTTACTTTTTTTGCCCCTCGTTACACCCTCTGGACTTCCATTACTTAGTTGTTCGCGTTTTCGACGGTTTTGTACCTAGCTTTCTGGTCTGTTTCTTCATTGCCCTAGCATTATCAATAATCTGTTGTGCCTTCTTTGTAGAGATTGATAATGCCTGAGCAAGGGTTTCAGCATCGGCTCGGGTAATCAGTTCGGGCGTTTCATACCCAAAATCCCGTAGGTCCTTAGCTTGTTTCTTCGAGAGACCCTGGATTTTCATTAGTTCAGTAACCTCGGCCTCTTTCTGTTCTTTGATGCTTTTCAGTGAAGTGTCTACTTCCAAGTCTCGAATTGCCCGACTCACCTGTCGACTGTCAACACTGATATCAATATCTTCAATGACTCTTTCATTCCAAACAACTTCCCGGGCATTTGTGAGTGGAAAGATACTAATCAACACAAGTGAAGCGGCGATAGGATAAACAAGGAGAGAAAGTTCCGCTTGCGAGGGGAGTATCGTGATGACCCAGAGGATTGTTCCGAGGATTCCCACCAACATCCATCCAAACGCAGCTCGCCTGCCCTTCTTGCGAACAGCGCCAATTTCAGCCCATACTAGCCATGCCCCAACACCAATAATGAAGGCGATTACAAATGCTTCTAAAATTGTTAGTACTAGAGAAACAATTACGCCTATAGTTTCGTCTAATTGGGCTCCTCCAAAAATACACAATAGACCAAGAAGGAGGGTTGCAATGTTAAAGACCAGTTTTCGACCCAATTTATCAGGAAGAAATGCGAAGACAAAAATGGCGCCACTGAGTCCAACTAAAATCAGTTCGGTTGGAAAAGGCATTAAATTGCTAAACAGACTTACGTAAATGAAGCGAAGATCAACTGGTGTGGCCCATACATAGAGACCATAGGCTGCTAGATAGATGCCCCACCAAATTGCGTAATGTCGAATGAAGCCTGGAACCATATAGATTTGCAATTCTTCTTTCCAAGGTCGAACGAGAAAGGTTATAATGAGAATGAGGAGAATCAGTCCTGCCGTCATTGCTGGAACAAATGATGTAGACACAGGGAATTGCCAAAAGATAGAAAAAAATGCTGCTAGAAGAACTGTGATGACAGTAACTATCCCAACGATATGACCACGATGTACACTGGAAACCAGTTGGTTTAGAAAAATCGTTAACAAAACTAATACGTAACCAAGTAAGAAGATGAGCACAGCGAGAAACAAAAGACCTGTGAATGTTTGCCAAAAACTTAATGGAAAAATCCATTGCACGATACCAATTGCAAGTATCAACATTTCATTTAAAACAAGAATCAGCGAATGTTTGCGAAGTTTATCAGCAAGAATTCCCCCGAGAATTAACCCGAATATTAAGCTGAGTGATAACACTAGAATATTTGTAAAGTCCAGTGGAATGATTGGACGTAGAAATAGGAGAAAAGCAATTACCCAAGCTAGTGGGATGGCAAGGATTGTTGCGGTAACCCAATTTCGGTCGATTTTCATGGAATTTGTCTCCGCTGGTACCAAAATATCTGGTCTGAACAATAGAATGTTGGGATTATAAGCGTTTCAATATTTGTCGCGATTGAAGTTTTTCATAACACAAAGGTTAATCTATACGAGGTTTTAGTACTGGTCAAGTCTTGGTGACCCAATTGCCAGTGAAGGAAATTATTGTGCTCCGAAAGGGTGGTATGCCTTTATTCAATTTCGCCCCAGATGGGGCTCCTAAATTAGATGCCCTTGTGGCAGGATTTCTTTCTGCTCAAGCAGGCTTTGCAGAAGAGATTGGGGAAGGGAAGATTCAGGTGGTCACCTTCGCTGAGAATAAATTCGTCTACGAAAGCCAGGCGGACCTACTTTTCATTATTGTCATAGGGCAGGATGATGACGAAAACATCTACCGAGTAATCATCAAAGAAATTGCTCAAGCCTTTCAAAAGCAGTTCAATGAAGTTTTGAAGAAAGCGGTTATCTCGTCTCATTTGTTTGTAGGTTTTCGTGATTATGTGATCGAAATTCTTGGTAAATATGATAAATTGCCTGTAATTCAACAGCGTTATCCCACCGCAATTCTTCCTCCTGAAGGATTGCAAAAAGTAGAAGAACTTCTCAATATCATCGAGGGAAAACCTGGAATATTACGTACTGCATTTCTCTCAAATGATGGATTTGTAATCTCCTCAAAATTACAACAACATGAACTCGAGGTTGGGATGCGTCAAATTCAGCAATCTCGGAGTATGGAGCTCCCAAGTTATTTTGCTGTAACCCAGACAACCCTGGAAGAAGATACCAAACTCTTTTTACATCAAGTAAAGCCAGATTTCGTTTTCCTTGCCATTATCCGAGAAGATATGAAGGTGGGTCGCTGTGCAGAGATTATTGCACCTCTTGTATATGGTCTAGCTAACATCGACTCTTCTAGCATGGTTAAAGTGCAACCTAAAACAAGGGGAACGGAGACG
This sequence comes from Promethearchaeota archaeon, assembly GCA_048939625.1. Lineage (GTDB taxonomy): Archaea > Asgardarchaeota > Hermodarchaeia > Hermodarchaeales > Hermodarchaeaceae > Hermodarchaeum. Next base: position 32,386 of record JBHLPH010000008.1, on the reverse strand, counting down.
TTCTCCGAGTTTGATGTATTTACCTCCAATCCCATGATGGAAAGCACTCTGTTTGCAGAGAGTACCGGGCAAGCGCGGGAGTTTGATAACCTTTTTGGAAATCCTGGACGTGATGTTCTCCAAGCAATTGATGGCATTTCTACTGTTGAGGACATTCGAACCCGAACGGGCGTTCATGGGCGTCAACTTTCAGAAATTCTTAGTTACTTATCCTCGCGCGGGTATATTCGCCGTGTCCAATTTTATCCAAAATTAGTTTCCAGTGACCGACGATTCCTAGCCTATCTTGAAACCGTAGGGTTAACAAGTGATGAGTATAAAATCCTTGAAGATGCTAAATCATACTGTGATGGAAATAATACCACAGGGGATATTGCCCAGCGAGTTGGAGTCGATGAAGAGAAGCTCATCATAGTATTGCGAAAACTAGGCGATAACGTAGAGTGGTTGACTTAAACCAATGGTTTAATAATACTGAACTTGTACCTCGAAATGCCAGGCTTACTCTGGATATCAAAAAACCATGTGTTCATATCTAGGTGGATAATCTAATGGGAAAAATCGTAACAGTTCATAGTTTCCGTGGAGGTACGGGAAAGAGTAACTTGACTGCAAATCTTGCCATGTATGCAGCGATGAAAGACCGGAATGTCGGTGTCATTGATACAGATATTCAAAGTCCTGGGTTACACGTCTTATTTGGCCTCGGCGGAAAACGATTCAAATATACCCTGAACGATTATTTGCGTAAGAAATGTAACATCGAAAAAGCTACCATCGACCACACTAAAGCCATGAAATTACGCTCTGGTAGTTTACATGTTATTCCAGCAAGCTTAAACGCTGACGATATTTCAACCATCATTCGGGAAGGATATGAGGTTTCTGCTCTTCGCCAAGGATTCAAACAAATTATCAAAGCCAAAAGCCTAGACTATCTCTTCATTGATACACACCCTGGGCTGGACCAAGAAACCCTACTTTCGATGGCGACAACCGACTTGCTGTTTGTTATCATGCGATTAGACCAACAAGACTTCCTGGGAACTGCTATCACATTAGCCCTCGCTAAGAAACTAGGTGTACCCTCTACCTATATCGTCTGTAACAAGGCTCCTGGCATCTACGACCATGCTGAGGTCAAAAAAGATATCGAGCAAGAATACGGATTTGAAGTGGCAGCGGTTGTCCCACTCTTTACACGACTTATAGAGCTCGGAAGCCGACAAATCTTGGTTCAAGTAAGTCCAAGCCACCTATTTTCTCAGAGCATTGATCAGCTCTTCAAGAAATGTGAAAACATCCTCAATAGTCAATAGGCCCAGTAAGAGAAATAGACGCTGCTAGAAGCGTGCAGATTGTTTTAGCTAACGTTTTCGTCCTCTTTTAATTATCCCGAAACTAATTGCGAAAGTAACTCCGAGTATAATTGCTCCAACGGGAAATCCGGGGATTACTGGTGGGGTTATTACAGTAACTGTGATTTGCTGAGAGCCTTGGAATCCCGATAAATCAAAGACTGTGACATTAATGGAATAAGTACCTAGAGCTAAATTAGTGATGGTTGTGTTCATTTGGGGTGCATTGACTGTTGTTCTGATTGATCCATTTACATAGATATTTGCCGAACTATAACCTGAACCGTTTTCAGTTACAGACCAAGAAATTATAAATTCCGATAAAACAGTTGCACCATCAATAGGCGAATTTATTATTACAATCGGATTAGTTGAATCAATATTAATTTGGTAATGTGCTGCTTCAGAACCGATATTCCCAACTGTATCTTTTGTGACCACATGGAAAAACCAAGTGGAATCAGATAATGGTGTAGAAATAGCCGTGCCGTTAACTGTTGTATAAGTTCCAGTGCTCGCAGTAGGTATTGTGGTTGGATTTTGATCGAGAATATAGTAGTATCCAGCGATCCCATTTACATCAGCTGGGATTGTCCAGTTGAATTGAGGTAGGATATTGGTAGACCAGGCTGTTGGATCAGGATGGGTAGACGAGGTTATTGTTGGTGCCAAAGCCGTGATATCGTAATGTGTAGTAAGAAAAGGATCACCCAGAATACACATTCCGTAAAACCATTCAAGGTAATAATAGGTATAGCTTTTAATCCCCGTGAACCAATTTTTGAGAGCTTGACCAATCGTTTCATTTTGCCCAATAGGGTCATAGAAGTGATTGCCTCCAAGCATTCCTCCAGTCTTTGTAGATCCAATGACTGCAAGAGAGTGACTACCAGAGAACAGATATGTGGTTGCTAGGCAATCAGTACTTAACCAATTTGATCCCGAGCATGAAAAGAGGTTGTAGAAATTAAATGTGGGAACCTGACTGTGTATCTGTGCAGCAGTAACAGTGCCTTCACTTGGACCACCTGTTTTGCCAAAAGCATGATAAGTTGGTGTACTGTGTGCACAAAGATGTACCCATTCATAATCCTGGTTTAACCTATACGATAGCCAATCAGTAGCATTTGTCCAAGTTCCCGGAGTATGAATGTCTGTGTGATTAGAATAAGCATTGTTAAACCATGCAGGCCAAACATCATATGTTCCATTAGCCCATGCTTGCCAATCATCATCTATATAGGTTAAAGCGCGGTGAGTCCGTGCAACAGAACCCGTTCGATATGAATGAATTCTGTTGAGAAGCATTATGATATCATTTGCATTGGTTTGTCCACCATATGTTCTTGTGCTTGCATCTAATCGCCCCACATAGATTTCTGGAAAGATATCATAGCCTGCACTAGCATTATGTCTATCATATACACTGTTTGTGTCAGTATCATACCAGCTACCATCTAAGTCCATGTAATATAAGTCACAGATGAAAGGAGTGCTGGCTGGAAAACTATCATAACCTCCGCTAACTCCAGAGGTGTTAAGTCCATGTTCAAAGCGTATGTAAGGTAAGTTTCCAATCAGAACAGCACCAATGATATTATTCGAAGTATACCAAGTTTGGAGCAATCCACGTAGAGTAGGTGCATTTGGAATTGTGCTTGTATACAAGATGGTGTTATAACCTGTATTATTTAGGTCAGTTCGGTATTGGGTCACTGCAATCTGGACTGCTGGGGTGCCCCAAAGCCCATTTTCCACAACAATTGCTACGTATGCCCCTGATGGACTTGGTGGGATAAGAAGAGGAGTAGGTTGCTGGATGGGAGCTGTTACAATCAGTGGTGTCGAAGCTAAATCACCTTTAAGAAAAGGTGTTGTAACCTCATGGACTGCAGCCGGGGTAATCAGAAGAGCCAATAAAAACACCGTGCAGAAAAGCCCGAGGAGTAGAGTAGTTTTTTTCACGTTTACCGCTTCCAAATGCAAAGTCTAGCTTAAAGCATTAAGACGCCTCAGCTGGAAACCTGGCATACACTCAGGAATGTGCCTTTAAGTAATTTTGTCTAGATAGAGAATTAGGGAAATGCGTATTGCGTGAGGCTAAACCTCGACGCCAAGGTCCAGTGCCCGAACTAATTCTTTGTAGCGGTTTCGAACCGTAACTTCAGTAACACCAGCTACTTCACCAATTTCGCGTTGAGTTCGGCGTTCCCCTTCCAAAATTGAAGCAATGTAGATTGCAGCAGCAGCAATACAGGTAGGATCTTTTCCTGATGTGATGCCTTTAGTGCGAGCTTTCATGAGAATATCAAGGGCACGGGCATGTGTGCGTTGGGAGAGCGAGAGGGCAGTGGTATACCGAGAAACGAAATCTTCTGGTTGAGTGATCGGCATTTGAAGACCAAGACGTCTAACAATCAGTCGATAGGAACGTCCGAGTTCCTTGCGTCCTACCCGTGTATATCGACCCACGTCAGCAAGGGTTCGGGGAAAACTTGTGAACCGACAAGCTGCGTACACACACGCAGCCACTATTGCTTCAATGCTTCGACCACGAATGAGGTTTTTATCCAGCGCTCTTCGGTACAGAAGGGCGGCAGATTGGCGGACACGTTGGGGAAGATCCAATTGACCAGACAATCGATCTAGCTCACTCATGGCACTGGCGAGATTCCGTTCGCTGGCTTGATAGACTCGACTTCTGTTATGCCACTTTCGAATCCGTTGCATTTCAGCCCGACGAGATGCATCGAGTTTATGCCCACGGGCATCGACATCCCGCCAATCAATGGTTGTGGAAAGTCCACGGTCATGCATGGTAAGGGTGGATGGAGGACCTGCGCGTGCACGTTTATCCCGTTCTTCTGGGGAAAATTCACGCCATTCGGCGCCAAAATCAATCACATCATCGCTAAGGACAAGTCCGCAATTAGAGCATACGAGTTCGCGAGAAGATGTCATAATAAGATTATTGCTTCCACAATTAGGGCAAACATTTGGTTCTCCGTTTGCCTGGTCTGAATCGGATTGCGCCTTTCGTCGATTATTTTCAGACATACCTATCGGATCCGAACCCTACCTATCCGGTACATCTCGGGGAAGACACATTCCCCGTCAGAACTTCGCTTCTTAACAATTTAAAGATGCTGCCCAAGGCATGGAAAATTTATTCAGTCTATAGCAAACGCATTTTATTAGGTAATTAAGTATAGCTATCACTGACCGGGACCTACAGAAGAACGAGGTTTCATGACGATGGCTTCTCTTACACCGTATGATCGGGTGATGACTCTTCTTCAGGGTAAGATGCCAGATAGAATCCCAGTTATCCCCCAAATCACATATACCACGGCTCAACTTACCGGAGTTGGCTTAGTGGAAGCATTACATAGTCCTGAAAAGACTGCAGAAGCCTTGTTAGCCGGACAACGGGAGCTTGGTTATGATGCGATTTATGTGGGTTGGGAAAGTTCATTCAATCTTTTAGCTGAAGCAATGGGTTGCATCATGCGGTTTCCTGAGAATTCCGTACCCCAAGTAGCCGAACATGTATTACAGTCTCCGGATGACCTGGACACCTTAGAAATTCCAGATCCCCGAAGTTCTGGTAGGTTACCCTTACATATGGAGTTAGTTTCCCGAATCAAAGCCGAAGTCCATAATGAAATTCCGCTTTTTGCATATACTCCAGGACCTTTTACCTTAGCGGGACAGCTAAGTGGAGTAAACTCCTTAATGATGGCCACTATCCAAAATCCCACTTATGTGAACAAGATTGTGGAGCTAGCGAAGCAGGCTTCAATACGCTATGCACAAGCCAACATTGAAGCAGGAATCGATGTCATCGTTGCTGCCGACCCAACTGCCAGTGGTAGCCTGATTAGTGCACAAACCTTCGAAGCTTTTGCTGCACCACACCTCAAATCAGTACTAGATGCCATAAAACAGGCAGCGGCTATTCCTTCCTTACACATTTGTGGGAAAACTACTCCAATTCTCAAGCAGATGGTTGAAACGGGACCTAAAGTGATAGAGTTAGATCACTTGGTCGATTTGCAATATGCAAAGAACCAAGTTGGCAAGCAGGCCATTATAATGGGAAACCTCAATCCAACAGAACTACTATTATCGGGAACACCTGAGCAAGTCGAAATGGCGGCGAAGCATTGTATTGCGGCAGTGGGTCGTGATGGACGATATATCCTTAGTAGTGGTTGCGAAATTCCTCCGTTAGCACCTTTAGAGAATATTCGAGCAATGGTCAGGGCGGCGGAGAAATTTGGACAGCTAACTTAGGTAATCCGTATTTCAAGGGGGACTCAGATCAACGGGGATTTGTCGGTCGATTGTGATTTCACAAGTGGATTCGATGAAGCGGGTTCTCCAGGCGTAAGCTTCAACGCCATAATCGACTGCTTTGCGTAAGACAGCTCCAAACTCTGGATCAATTGGATCGTTTGGCTGCATCCTATCAGCGTCGATTCGTTGAACGATAAAAACAATTGCTGCACGGTGTCCTTCATCGATGGCATGCATTAGCTCTTGAACATGCCGTTGTCCCCGTTCGGTAGGAACCCGGGGAAACATGCCAACACCCTCACGAGTATCAGTAGAGGATTTAGCCTCGATATAACACGGCGGGAGGTTTTTATTCCGGAGAAGAAAATCGAGTCGACTATCCTTGTAGACGGGTTCAGGAACAATCTCATGGTATTGAGCAAAGGGAGTTAGTTGGCGACGAGGTAGAGCTTCTGCAAGCAGCCAATTGGGAACGCGTGAATCTAAAGATAGCAGCACGCCATTACTACGTGAACAGACTAGATCATAATCGGTTTTTCGATGAACTCCTGGGTTATGTCGGAGAAGAACTTCAACGCCAGAAAAAAGCAAATCAGGCATAGGACCAGGATTCGGTATATACGCCAAAACTTTACGTCCGTTCAACCGGCAGACTGTCAGGAATCGATTTGGGCGTTCGAGGAATTGCCCATAGAGGAAAGGTCCTTGAAGTTTCACTGAATTGACTCCTATTGATCTCTTCAGAAAGCCACCTTAGCCTCTTATGATTTTTTGCTTCGTGCATCACGAGAAGCTGTATCCTTATATACGGGCTAGTCTAAGCTGCGATTAATTCCATAGGAGTTGCGGACGTTGCCTTTGAAATGGGATAAGTACAAACAGATTCAGAATAATATCTTTGACCTCATCGGTCTTACTCCTCTTTTCCGAATGCCAAAAGTCAGTGAAAGAGCAGGAGCGAATATCTTAGGAAAAATCGAATGGTATTCCCCCACAGGGAGTCTTAAGGACCGAATCTACTTCAAAATGATTCAAGAAGCCATTAACCGAGGAGACCTTAAGCCTGGTATGGAAATCATTGAGTCATCTACGGGCAATGCAGGAATAGCGTGTGCCTTTGTAGGTCGAATGCTAAATTATCCAGTGACCATAGTTATGCCCAAAGGAATGAGTCAAGAGCGACGAAAATTAATGTCAGCGTATGGGGCGAAAATCATTCTGACGCCGGGTGGTGAATCGGATGTCGATTTGTGTCTTGAGAAGGTCAAAGAGCTCAAGGAATCCAACCCTGGCAAGTATTGGGAACCGGCTCAATTTAGCAATCCTGACAACACGCTTGCCCACTATGAAACAACAGGACCTGAAATCTGGGAGCAGTCTGGAAAGAACGTTGATGCATTCATAGCCAGCCAAGGAACAGGCGGAACAATCACAGGTGTTGGTCGATATTTACGCGAACAGAATCCCAAAGTAAAACTTTACGCCATTGAACCCACTGAAGCTCCACTCCTAGCCCACAGGAGATGGGGGTCCCACCGTATCGAAGGCATTGGGGACGGTTTCGTCCCTGAAAATCTAGACCTAAGCATTCTGGATGGCATAATCACAACCACATCTGATGAAGCTCTTGAAATGGCCCAATGGCTCAGCTGCGAAGAGGGACTGTTTTGTGGTATCTCTTCAGGCTGTAATGTGGCAGCTGCTCTGAAATTAGTAAAGAAACATCCAGAACTCAAAAACATCGTGACTATGATTAATGACAGCGGACAGCGTTATTTCAGTACACCCCTTTGTGGTGAACCAAAACACTTGGATGTTCCAGATCGAGATCACCCTATGGATTCCCGAACCATATCAGAACTCGATAAGTATCAGCACTCTTGGGAAATCATCGAATGAATGAAGTCGCAAGGACTGACGAGGGACTTAACCAATGGGACAAAAAATTGTAGACCAAATACGCAATGAAATGATCAATTGCCAAACCGATCAAGTTCTTGAACTTGTTCCGAAAGCCATTGAGGAGGGAATTGATGCCTCGCAGATAGTGAATCAAGGACTAACAGCAGGAATTCGAGTCTTGGGAGATCGCTTCGAAAAAGGCGAAGCATTCCTACCCGAACTGGCTGTTGCTGCTGAAACAATGAAACAAGCCCTCAAGTTCCTTGAACCATATTTAGCCAAAACCGTGGATGAAGAAGCTCTAGGAAAAATTGTGATAGGTACCGTTCAAGGAGATATCCACGACATTGGTAAATCAATTGTCGCAACAATGCTAACAGTTGCTGGATTTACCGTCTATGATTTAGGGGTAGAGGTAACGCCAGCGCAGTTCATTGACAAGACCAAGAATGTGAAAGCAGACATCATCGCCATGTCTGCACTACTCACAACTACAATGGACCGAATGCAAGAAACCATCGATTTACTCAAGGCTGAGAAGCTTGACAAAAAGGTCAAGGTAATGGTCGGGGGTGCTCCAGTTAGCCAGCAATTTGCGGATAAAATTGGTGCCGACGCATATGGTGTAGACTTCAATCAAGCTGTGAAAATCGCTAAACGATTAACCGGGCATTAATCGAAAAAACCCTCAGAAAAGTGAGATGTGAGAAAGATGAATCAACGACCCAAATTCCAATTACTCTCCGATGAAGATGTTCTTCGAATTCATGGGGAAAGTCTCAGTCTTCTAGAAAAAGTGGGGATGAAAATCCAAAGTCAAGAGGCTTTAGAGCTACTAGAGAAAGCTGGTGCACAGGTCGATTATGAAAAGGAACATGCCAAGTTTCCTTCTTCTCTAGTTGAAGAACAATTAAAACACGCACCAAGTGCTATTCACATGTTTAGTCGCGATGGCAACCATGCTATGACACTTGAAGGCGACAACATTCACTTTAACCCTGGTTCTGCTGCAACCCATTTACTTGATCGAAAAACCGGAGAACGCCATCATCCCAATACCAAGGATGTAATTGAGTTTGCGCGAGTTACTGACGCTCTATCTCATATTGATGTCCAAAGTACCGCCCTTATCCCCACAGATGTTCCACCTGAACTCGCTGACCGCTACCGTCTTTATCATGTTTTACTGAATTCGACAAAGCCTATCGTCACAGGTACCTTCACTTTAGATGCCTTTGACGATATGAGGCAAATGCTTGAAGCAGTAGTTGGTGGACCTGAGAAACTCCGAAAAAAACCGCTAGCCATCTTTGATACTTGCCCCTCAGCTCCACTTCAATGGAGTGAATTGACTGTTCACGACCTTTTACAAGGGGCGAAAGCAGGTATTCCCATTGAACTTATCTCAATGCCTCAACTTGGAGCAACGGGACCCATCACGATTGCTGGTTCTTTAGTGTTGCATAATGCCGAGTCTCTAAGCGGGGTTGTCCTTACCCAACTTGCTGCGAAGGGATCTCCGGTAATTTACGGTGGATCCCCCACAGCAGTCGATATGCAGTACGGTACTGCCCGGTTAGGAGCCATTGAGAGCATCATGCTAACCTGTGCTTATTCTCAAATGGCAAAACACTACGGCCTTCCCACTCATGGTTACCTAGGTCTATCAGATGCGAAGATAGGAGCAGATTCTCAAACAGGATATGAAGCGGCGACAGGAGTTCTTCTAGCCGCCATGGCGGGTATCAATAACATTGCAGGTGCAGGCATGCTCATTTTTGAGAGCACCCAAAGTTACGAGAAACTCGTAATAGATGATATCCTTGCAGGTATGGCAAAGCGCTTCATACAGGGTGTTGAAATTAATGAAGATACGCTAGCCCTCAATGAACTGCGAGAAGTTGGCACAGGAGGCGGAGATTTCCTTCGTCTTCGTCACACGCTTACCTGGTTTCGACAGGAGCATTTCCTCCCTGGCATTCTCGTTGATCGCCAACCCTTTGAAAGTTGGCAAGAGCAGGGTTCATTAAATAGTCAAGATCGGGCAAGAAATCGTGTACAAGAAATTCTTGATTCACATAAGATTCAACCTTTATCCAAAACCCAATCCCACGAGTTGGATAAGATAGTAAAAGGCTTCATGAACCGCCACAAAATTACTGCCCTGCCCCATGGTCCCACATAGTTTTGCGTATTTTCTTTGCAATTAGGAATGTTTAATGTGGAAATAGTTTGGGTCGGTTGTGTGGAACTATTTTAAAGCCTTGAAACGAATATCCAACACCCAGAAACGTGGGGTAAGCCAGCTGGGAGGCGATTCGGGTTGATCCATAACGTTCTCTTACTCACAAGAAACGGAATCAAACTCTTTCATCGCTCATATTGGGCGATTGAAATTGACCAACCAGTCGTCTCTGAGTATATCCAATCTCTTCGCCAACTCGAAAGAGATACGGGTGAAGACCTTCCCGTTCCGATTTTTCTGGATGGTATGAAATTCATTCACAAATATGTTGACAGCGACCTGATCCTCGTTGTTGTAGCTGACCGACAGGATAGAGATGAAATCCTGCAAGAAAAAATTGATACCGCAGTCCGGACGATGAAAAAGAAATTTGCCAAACAGATCTGGGATTTCAAAAGCAATCGAAATTCTGAGGTCTTTCAAGGTCTAGGCCCAATTCTTGACGAAGCAATCGTTTCAACGCTAAAAATCGTTTTACTTGGTGAAGGTGGAGTTGGCAAAACAACTATCCTCAAAATGCTAATGACTCGACGAGCCGACCTGAATCACATTGCAACAATGGCTGTTTACGTCGAAGAAATGCGAACTGCAAAACTTGGTCCTTATGAATTAGCAGTCTGGGATTTTCCTGGGCAAGAACTGCTAGTCCCCAAATGGAAAGACTATCTACGCGGAACAGACGTTGTTCTGATGGTGACTGACTCAACCTTGAAGAACGTCATGTCCACACGCAAACTCATCCCCATCATTCAGAAATGGACTGATGGAGCCTTAATCTGGGCAATTGCTAATAAGCAGGACCTCAAAGATGCCTTATTACCTGATACAGTTTCACGCTTGTTGGGATTACGGACCATTGGATTGGTTGCTATTGATCCCCGTAATAAAGAACTGCTATTTAAGACGTTGATGGGTGCAGCGGCTGAAGTGGCATTCCCACCCGCTTAGAATGAACACTCAAAATCACATGGAGCTCGAAGGTTTCTGGTTTTTATTATAGCGAATCGCAAGTTGCTGGAGATGGAAGTGAAGCAAGTCTTCCGTTTTCACCTCGATAGCTACTCCAGCATAATCACACTTGGGACAATACCATTGTTCATGGACTATCGTACCAGAAATGTTGGTAAGTGGTTGAATATTGATACTAAAGCAACCAGGACACACCTTCACCCATTGTCTAGAATCACTCCGTCCAATTTTACCCGGAAAATTAGTGATTTCTTTTTCAACATTCATTGAAGGTTTCGTAGGACTCATTATCAGATCCTCGATGAGGCTGGGAGGTTGAACTGATTTAAGGATTCCGAAACCGACCACCGCTAACAACATGGTAATTTGCTTGATGCCATTAATCGTGTGGACAATTTTCTTAGGGAAGACTTTCGCATATAGAGATGAGGTAAAAGTTGTGCGAGCGATTCGGGCATTTATTCATGGTCGGGTTCAAGGTGTCTTCTTTCGGGTGTACACCCGTGATAAGGCTCATAAATTGAATCTAGTTGGATGGGTTCGCAATAACCGAAATGGAACCGTAGAATGCCAGGTTCAAGGTCCAGACGCAGCGATCGAGAAATTTATTCAATTCCTCCATCACGGTTCACCATCTGCGAGAGTTGACAACGTGTCGATTACTAATGTGGAATTTGATCCCAACCTGCATGATTTTAAAATCACCTATTAATTTCTAAGCACATTTTCCAACAGAGGTCTGGGACTAGAAACTCTTAAGGAAGCTTAGATGATTAGCCCATGGTGCAAGTCTTGAACGTGTTAGGCGTTATCGGTTCTGCCCGAAAATTAGGAAACTGTGAAGTGTTGGTCAAGGAAGCCCTCATCGAAGCTCAACAAGACGGGGCGGAAACCAAGGCAATTCGATTAACCGATTTTCATCTTCTCCCGTGTAAGGGTTGTTTAGCCTGTGTCCTCAAGGGAGAACCTTGCCGCCTAGATGATGATATGCATGAACTCTGGAATTATTTTCAGTGGGCAGATGCCATCATCCTCTCGGCCCCAACTTATTTCCTCGGACCCGGAGGCAGCATTAAGCTGCTAATCGATCGGCTCTTTGAGTTCAGCATTCAGCTGGGGAAAAGCATTCCACGTCCTGGAGCAATTATTGCTACAGCAGGCCTTCGCGATTGGGATCCCTTTACACTGCCCATGCTTTCAATGCTCGCTGGCATTTTGCAACTAAAATTAGTAGACCGATTTGTTGCTTACCGCCCCGGACCTGGTGAAGTTCTTCTCGATGAAAATACAATGGCCCGAGCTCAGAAAATAGGATCTGCAGTAGTTCAACAAATCCGGGATCCGAATCACCAAATCACATTGTCTACACCAGAAAATGCGTGTATCCAATGTGGAACGCCATACTTCATTTTGCGTGGCCAGAATCAAGTTGAATGCCAACTTTGTCAAGCCAAAGGTGAACTCCTAATTCGGGGACCTTCTCTCAAAATCTCATGGGGGAAAGAAAAAGGAAAACACCGATGGAGCCCTGAGGCTATGGCTGAACATTTCCAGGAATGGATCTTACGAACAGGACCAGTTTTTCAGCAAAATAAAGCCGAGATACAAAAGCGCATTCAGAAATATCGAAAACAGCCTATCGAATTAAAATCAAAATAGTATATAGGACCAAATGGTCATAGAAAAAAACGAAAGGAGCAACAACACAAAAGAAGATGTTACTAATCTTCTTCGTCGAGTTTCCCTTCAGCTCTTAACTTTTCGAGGAGTGCTTTCTCTGCAGACAAATCAACGGTTTGGTATTTTACCTCTTTGACATGTTCGAGTTTTGCGCCTTGCTTGATTTCGCGCTTAAGTTCTTCTGTCAGAGATCCTCCTTTACTTTCTCCTTCGCTCACATCATTCACCTCGATATCATGGGATGTTTTCCGAGCTCGTTCTTTTGTGTCAAATTGACAGAGTGCTATTGTACGGAGTACTGCTTACTTCTTATCCACAACACTGCCGACAGTAACTGAGCTGTAGCTGATTCGTGGACTTTGTTTGAGTCGATCAGGAATTGCAGTGCCTTTTTCATCGATGACGAGTTCGAACCCCTGGCCGATTCGTTCACCGGTTGAAAGTAGATATCCACTCCGCGCAACAGTGTCTGCCAGTCGTAATGCTGTTCGTCTTTCAACGAGGCCAGAACCCTGAGGCATAATCATTCGGATTTTCTTCGTGGTTTTGTCGACTTCACAACGGATACCGCTTGAACCTTGTTTTGATTCGACAAATGTTCCATCTTGGTATTCGAGTACAATCACAGGCATTCACCTTACGCAGAGAAGCGTTATACAGAGTAGTCTTTCCCCTGCTTTCACACCGTCTCTGCCTTAAACAAAAATCGGTTTCGATTATTAAAAAGGTTTTGTGCCTTTGATTCGGCTCACAGTTGAAATTGCGTAATTGGCAACGGACTGTGAGAACCTAAAATAAAGAAGGAGGGACCGAGACAGCAGTTCAAAGAGAGGCTGTCACGGTTAGTATTGTTCATAGACTTTGTACAGAAGAATTATGGCGACACCGGCAATACCAACGAAGGCGATGATGAGTAAAGTATTTGCAGGATTTAAAGTGGGTAATGTGCCCTGAACTTGGTATGCAAGGTTTGCTGATTCCCTAATATTATCATACACATCTGTCGCACTAATTCGGAATAGTACAGCGCGGAATTCATGGCTTTGTAGGAGTTGAGGGTAAGGCGGAAGCACAACCTGGTAGACGTCATTACCCACGCTAGTCATATCCTGAGGTGGAAGCCAAATAATTCCATCATACGAATACTGAAGTTGTACACTACTGACCCCTGTTCCGTCTATAACCGTTGCATTGATGGTAACTGGATTATTTGTCGTGGGATTTCGTGGGAGATAGTTAATGAAGGAAATCACAGGAGGGGAATCTGCAACAGTATATTGCAATGTGATATTGTCCCAAGCGTTTTGTGTGTCATTCACATAAAGCTTGTAATCAATAACCGCCCGTTCTGGGAAAGGTGGTATCGCAGCTGTGAAGTTAGCCTGTTTGCTAGGTCTGCCAGACATGGTTACGTTAATCCACTGAGAACCGTTATAGTAACTTAGAATTACTGTATCAATTAACGCATCATCGGAGATGTCTCCAGTCACCACTACCCAATGGTCATCCGTGGGTGCAGTCGGATTCAGGTAGACATCTTCGATTGTTGGAGGATCAAAGTCAATGAGGAAGGGATCAGAAAAGGGACTCGTATTGTTCACAGCAGGTCGTCCACTTCGGGCAGGCGAGTTGAAGTAAGCACTGACATTGTACGATTCCCCAATCAGCATATCGCCTTGCTCGACATAGAAACTCACATTGAAAGGAGCAAAATACCAATTCGATTCAGCGGCGTTCCAGTTCAAGGTTCCGTTAAGCACTATCCCAGCTGTTCCGGTTGAAAGACTGATGCTGAAATTCGATATATCAACATCTATGTCACTAAGATATCCAAAGATTGAATGCCAGACCCAATCGATGGTAATGTTGAGCGCCTGAATACCACGTCCAACATAGATGATTTGGGGTTGAGCTACTCGAAGGTAAGGTCCTCTGAAAGTGAAGGCATCCGAAACTCCCCCAAGCCCCTCATGAAACGGATATCGTAAGGAGTAATTTGCTCCAACACGAATCTTATAGGATTGACCTGGGATGAGCACAGAGATGTTTAACTCGTCGACTTCCCAATTTGTACTGGAAACATTATAGATAAGGATATTTTGAAACTGTGTGATATCTGTCGCGTTATCAACGTTCTGAAATATCAGAGTAGTATTCGCTTCATTGAGTGCCCCCCAAACCGAACTGGAGATATGCTCAATACTGACATCAATTGTATCAGAAGTATCACCAATGTAGGTGTAATCTGGGATGGCAGCAGTGATACTATACTGATATATGAATGGAATCGAAGCTTTTGTTGTATTTGTCCATGTCTCAATTCCATTATACCTTTCAAAGTAACAGCGCACATAGTAAAAGTATCCAATCGGTAGTCCAGCAGTTAATAATGAATAGTTCTCCACGGTCCATCCTTTGCCTGAGATATAACCGAGGTCGTCTTCAAACATCAGCGCGTCATTGGTGTTATTATGGACTCGGAACTTGTGAACAGTGAGATCGCCATCTCTACATTCGCCAATATCCGAAGCATTCACTAATAGTACAAGGACGTTTAGGAGAGATGAGTTTCCATTTGGATTTGCAGGTGTGTAAGGCTCGTTGGAAACAAGTGGAGTTGTGGCATTCAAGTCTGTAGGTCCTGGGAGTGGTGGACCTGCGGTAACTACGGCCGGTCCTGTGGGTGTATACCCGAACAGAGTAGGCGATAGTGTTAACGTGAGAATGATAACGAGTAACGATAGTCCTAGGATTTGGCGACGCACGATCTGTCACCCTCAATGAGGATAGAAGGTCAAAGCCGATGTGATTCCTAAAAAGATTGCGGTAAGGCACACCCTAGAAAGAATTCCAGATATAATCGGAAATTAAGAGGAGAGAGATTGAAGATGGTTGACACGATTTGTGAACGCTAAGACTTTCTGTTGCCAATCATTCGTGCATAGATGTGTGATGCTGCAGGGGTCCACCATAAAGGAAAGCTTGCGCCTCAGTTCAAGGGGAAACTCCAGCCACCAGAAGATACATTCTTCAATCGCGTTTCCATGACTAACAATCAGAACAGTACCAAGTTCCATCCTATCGAGTTTTTCGAGGAAAGGTGTTATTCTCTCATGAAGCATGCGCCAGCTCTCAGCCTCAGGAAAAGGAACCCAATCAAGTAATGGCTCCGTTCTTTTCTGCTCCAATTTTCGAGCCTCATCAAGTGTCATATCCACAGCGATTCCCCAATGCAATTCACGTAACGCCTCTACAGCAATTGGAGAAATTCCTATAATTGAACCAATAATCTGTGCAGTCTGCAATGCACGCTCTAAATCACTGGAATAAAAAGCAACGGACGAATTTGGAAGTAGCTTCTTTAGTTCTTGTCCGGTAAGTTGAGCTTGTTGCCGTCCTAATTCGGTGAGAGGTGTGTTCGTCCATCCTCCAGTAAGACCTTGAACATGATGAACTGATTGTCCATGACGTACAAGAATAAGTTCTTGCATTGATTCACCAATAGAATTTCTAACAAGCTAGATTAAGACGTTTTCCCGTTCAACCCTTCGATGGGTGAGACCGAGTGAGGTTGCAGCTATTGTGCGTCCACCGAATAATTCTGCATTAGTTTCATTACGATATAGGGCGTCTGCCATTCGGGCAATGGCATCGGCTTTCATAATCCCGGATCCGCTGGCACCTGTTACCACTATGACACCCGAATGTTCATAAACCAATGGAATCGCATCAACAGAATAGGAGTAGGCACCTGCCCACATATTAGTGGGGCGAAGATTGGCAAAAGATGGGAAGTATTTGCTGAGTACGGGATAAATGCTCTGTTCATAATAAGCGCGTTCAGCGTTGTAATCGTCATCTTCCATGTTGTACTTGTAGGCACGTCCCACCTTATCAGCGCAGCCAATCCAGAAGGATTTTTCTTCAGGAACTCCTCGCATGTAAACTCCTCCTGATGGAAGAATTGTGAATGGCATGAACCCTGCGTCACTGAATTCTTTAGTGAAAAGTAATTCTTCGAGAGGAGGGTGATCACTACCTGCAATGATGAATAGCTGGCGTTTCTTTGCTTTCACATAGCTAGGTATACCAACGGGGTCCAGAAGAGAGTTGGTCCAGGGACCCACGGCAAGCACCACTTTGTCAGCTTGTATTGTGCCTTGGGAAGACTGAATGCCTGTAATTTGTTTATTTTGCCAAACAAAGGGCTCACCAGGAACCCCAAGGGGCGGCTCTGCTTCCAAGAGCAACTTATTCACAGTTAAATTGAATCTTGGTTTTACCTTGGTGAGTTTCAGAAATTCGTCCTTATAGAATTGGACTAAGAGACTTGGATCTAAAACCCCGCATTCAGCACCAAAGAGCGCATAGTCAACAGGGTTCAGCTTCATGATTTCAGCCTCATCATCGTTAGAGAAATCGGTGACGAGGCTTGGGAGGACTTTCTTAAGTTCAGTTTTTTCAATGGCACGATAGGCAATATTGTTTGCTTCCATGCGTTGCATCCAATTTTGAACACTAGGTTCATTAAATTGCGAATTGCTCAGCAGCCATAAGTATCCGCAGAAATGAAGCGTTAAGTCGAATTTCAGCTCTTCTTGAATGTGCCGGAAGAAATCGATGCTCGTGTCAGTGAGTAACTGATTCGTTGAGGAAGAGAACATGTTCCGAATCGCAGCAGCACTCATAGCTGTATTTGCCTGTCCTGCGTCTGGGAGCTTATCGACGAGGAGTATGGTTTTATCTGGACTATTCTTTTGAAGATAGTAAGCTGTAGCGACCCCGAGGATTCCTGCACCTACAACGATAATGTCAAATTTTTCTGTCAACCAGAAAATGCCTCCAATGAAATCAAAGATAAAGGTGAATGGGGGTCTTCTCCTTTTGTTCTTTATGGAAGCTAAGAGTTCTTATTCAGAGAACACAAGCATAAATAAAAAAAGAGAAGGCCAAACTCATTTGAGTTCAGCCTCTTTGCGTTGTAATGGACTATTAATTGGTCTTACTAAGTGTAGTCGCCAGTGAGTCCTACTAAGAGTCGCAGGGCTCCAAAGAAAATCAGTGCAATTGAAACTGCAATTGACACCAAATCAATTCCCCAAGTCGCAGGTAAGATAAAGGCGGGGACGGCAATACCGATGGCAATGATTCCAAAGATGATATAGAGAATGCGTATCCACTGCTTCATTTCCTTGCCCATTGCTCCTTGGACCAGGAGAAAGAGTCCAATAATGAGAATTGCCCCTGAGAGGATATACACTAGAAGCGTTGGGAAAAAGGAAGGCGCGGCAATGAACAGTGCACCGAAAATCACCATTAGAAGACCGATAATCATGCTAATGATTCGAGCTTGCATATCAATTTCCTTTGCCAAGAATATCTTGGCAATCTGCCAGATACCGAGGATTATTAGTCCTATCCCGAGAATCATACCAATTCCGTAGACAATGATAAATCCTGGGATGATGAAGAGCAGGGCTCCGAAGAGTATAGCAATCAATCCAAGTATTATATCCAGTATGCGTAACCATTGTGCTTGTTCAGGCATGGTTATCACGTGACAGGGGCATCGCGCGTTTACTCCTTAAATAGATTCGGATTTTGCATTAAGTTAAAAAAAAGAGGAGAAGGGGATTCTCGTGATGAGAATCACCGATTCCATTGCAGTGAGGTCTAGTCTAGTAATAGGAGCCATTGAAGCCGTAGACCATGCGAACGAATCCGCCGATGAGTAACCCAATGGCAAAGAAGATGAGCAATGTACCATAGGCAAGAAGCCAGTTAAACAAGAAGAACGCTGCAAGAATGACTAGGAAAATTCCCAGAACGACAGCTAGCCAACGTTGCCAGCCAGCATCGCTAGCCATGAAACCAGCGATAAGAATCAGAAAGCCATAAATGAGCAATCCGATAGCAAAGAGGAGACCAGCAAGACCTGCAGTAAGCAGAGGATCCGCGATGGCAATTGCACCGAAGATAATGAGGAGAAGACCACCAAGGAGAAATAGTATTTTCACTACACCTGATGCTTCTTTGTACATGAAGATTTTGATAATTTGCCAAATACCCCAGATAAGTAGGATGATTCCGAGGATTTGCATGACTACTAAGCCGACGAGAACTGAGGGAACAAAGATGCCCCAGATCACCCATAGACCTAGGACCACCATGATGATTCCGATGATTATATCGAGGGCTCTTATCCACATAGGGACTTCCATTTCGGACATGGTTATCACGTGGTCGTGAGTTCGCCTTGAACTATCTTAAAAATACATAGGGTTTTACAGGTTATTACAATTAAGCGGGAAACGTATGGTAGTTATATAGGAAAAAAGCACGCGAAAAGCACAAGAGCTCGAGAACCTCATGAGTTGATGGACATGGTGTTACCACTTACTCTTTTTGTTGCTACAAATCCCCTGCTTGGAACAGCACTGATTCTACTACCAATTATACTCGCTTTGTATCTGCTTGTCTTTCGTCGTTGGTCAGCTGATAAAGTAGGAGTTGCAGCATTTCTTCTTGGATTTTTAATCGCGATTCTCTGTTTTGGTACGAATCCCATCCTTGCCGTGCTAGCAAGCGTTGCTGGCATCATAGCATCGTTTCCTATTTCACTCATGGTCATTACTTCAATTCTCATGATCACTTACATGGTGCGAACTGGAGCGTTATCCCGAATTACTGTCTTCTTCAAAACCTTAGGGTCAGGGAACAAGGCCATACAAATCATGCTCATTAATGTGGGCTTAGGACTTTTCCTTGTTGGATTAGGGGCTACACCAGTAAGCATGCTCCCTCCGGTCATGCTCGCGATGGGGTTTTCTCCACTCGTATCTGTCATGCTCCCGTCCATCGGTTACGATCCCCTCACCACGTATGCTCTTCTGGGAATTCCTGTTTTAGTTTTTTCGGATGTGGTTCCTGGAGACTATTGGGCTACCCGATATCCGGGAGTGGAACCTCTGTTTATGTCAGGACACATTTTCTCACTGTACATGCCTGTTGTTGCTACGGGTATCGCCCTTGCCATGCTATGGTTGGCAGGCGGACGGAATCTTCTATTCAATCGCGAAGCCCTGGGACTCGCTTTAACGACCGGAATCATCGCTGGAATGGTCTGCTATTTATGTAATCTCATCTGGGTTCGTCTTACACCATTAACCAATATTTTTGCAGGACTCGCAGTGATCGGGGCAATGCTAGTATACTCAAAGCTCCGCGGTCTTCGTCTTGTTGATAAGAGTATCCTTACGGAGGAAGACCAACCGGTCATCGAATCCATGAGCCTCCTTCAAGCCATGGCACCCTGGCTCATTCTCATATTCTTCTGCTTCCTTGTCAATCTTATACCCCCCATTTATGACCTTTTCTTCAACACCCTTACCTTTCCCATCACCATTGGCATTATCACTATCAATACACGATTTTTATGGAATGCTTATTTTTGGGTCCTCATCGCCACACTCCTAGCAATTCTCATCGACGCCTTCATCGCACGATCTCAAAATCGGGTCTCGACATTTAAGGTTGAAGTCCGAGAAACCTTAAGCACTTGGATTCACCGTGTCTGGCGCCCTTTCCTCTCCGCCGCCATTTTCTTTGCCCTAGCGTACATTCTCATTTATTCCGGGAGTGTAATTGCTACTGATGGCTCTTGGCTCCGTGCCTCAGAATTCATCCCTGAATGGAACATGATTTATGTCCTCTCCTTTGCGACCGCTGTTTCCTTTGGTCCGTTATATCCCATAACTGCAGCGTTTCTTGGTCTTCTTGGGGGATTTGTCAGTGGAAGCGAAACTTCAACAATAGTCATGTTTCAGCCATACCACCAATTGACTGCTTCAGCGATTGGTGCTCAACCACTAATCGTTGGGGCTAGTTCAGGAATTGGTGGTGGATTAGCAAGTGTGCTCTCGCCCGCGAAGTTGCAAAACGCTGCCGCGGTCATTGATGCAAAGGGTATGGAAGGCCCGGTTATGCGCAGGGCGCTTCCAATCATCTTGCTTGTAACCATTGTCGTGGCAATCCTTGCCTTCTTCTTGGGTTATTTCATCCCTTAGGCTGTTAGAGGATATATCTAAGTAAACCAATGCCGAAGGCTCAAACTGGACATTCTGGTGATAAAGGATACCCAAGAGTTTGCCAAGCTTTCAGTCCGCCTAACACATTACTAACATCCGGAAATCCATTTCTTCGAAGGATACTCGCGGCGAGGCTACCTCGGAATCCAGTAGCGCAGGTTGTGGCTAACGCCATATTTTTTGGAATTTTATCCAAGTGATCAGTTAGTTCTCCTACATAGATATATGTGGAATTCTCAACGAACCCGCTTTCACATTCAGGTGTTGAGCGAACATCAACAAGAGTCAGCTCATTCTTGTCAAGTTTTTCTTTGAGCTGTTTCGCAGTGATGGCACCAATTTGTGAGGTGGGTTTCCCCTGACTTCGCCAAGCACCAATTCCCGGGCAGAGATAGCCGTGGATGTTATCGTAGCCGAGCCGCCAGAGGAACGGCTTAGCGAGTGCCAGATCCTGGGCACGTTCTAACACCAGCAGTATTTTCTGACTATAATTTAGAGTCCATCCGGGGTAAAAGGACAACCCCTGGAGCCAGATGCTCAAGGAGCCTGGAATGTGGGAGGAAGCGAATGCATCAGGATTTCGAGTGTCCACGACGATAGCGTCTGATTGTTTCATAGCTTTATCAAACTCAGAAACCGTGAGAGCTTGAGGAACTGGTACGTTTTGAAGAAGTGGTGGGCCATTAAGGTTGTAGTCTTCCATTTTTCGAAAATACGGGGGACGGCGTAATTGAATGCTTAACATATATTTGATGAACGCGATTTTATCGAGCTGAAGAATCTCATTGTACTGCCGTTCATAACCGATAGTACTGAAATCCCGATCACTTAGTTTATGACCACAAATCGAACCTGCACCATGAGCGGGATACAATAAGACATCATCACCGAGAGGAAGTAGTTTTTCATGGAGGCTGTAAAATTGCTTCTCGGTCATTTTTTCCCATATATCAAGGCCTGGAAGATCCGTTCGCCCAACATCTCCAACAAATAACGTGTCTCCTGAAAAGACCATGAAGGGTCGATTACTTTGTGCTGTATCTACTACTGGATAGCAGATGCTATCATCAGTATGTCCAGGAGTATGCAGGACTTCAATGCGAAACCGGCTGACGTTAAAAGTGTCTCCATCTTTCACTCGATGTTCCCCGTATTTGAAAGGTGTCTCCGCACAGTGAACGATTTCAGCCTCAGTGAGATTTTGTAACTCCAAAGACCCGATAACATAGTCTTCGTTGCGATGGGTTTCGAAGATATAACGAATCTTCGCACAGACTTCTTGGGCCATTTTCAGATAGATACTCGCATCACGGCGTGGATCCACCACAAAGGCTTCACCTTGATCAGCAAAAAAATAGCTATTATGAGAAATCCCAGGGGAATTGATAACTTCGAATTTCACCTTGAACACACTCCGGTTAGACCATCATGAACTCTTCATAGTATGGTTTCTCTGTTTTGAATATATCGAGTTAGCTACTCAACTTGAGAATATAGGTTATTCAGATATCACGCAAGTTGATAACTCTTTTAAAGTCACGAAGCATGAGGGTGCCGAGGGTTACTCTCATGGAACGTAAAAAAGTTCAAGGCGATCGTAAAGACCATCAAGTGCTCCTCTATGCGCTCAGCACCTGTGGCTGGTGTAAAATGACCAAAGCCTTCCTTGTGGATAAAAGCGTAGAATACGAATACGTCGATGTCGACAAGCTAGAGCATGCTGATAAAGAAGTTGTCAACCAAGATATAAAGAAACGAGGAGGGCGCATCGCGTTTCCCACCATCATTATCGATGATAAAACCATAATCACCGGCTTCAAGAAGGATAAAATAACTGAGGCGTTGGGATTATGATCACCATTGAGAACATTAAACGCCGTGCAGAAAACAATGCAAAAACTAATGGCATGTATCTATGTCCTGACCCTGATTTCCTCCAAAACCTTCTCGAAGGATTGAAAGAAAACGAAGAAAGGTACGGCTATGGATCGTGTCCCTGTCGATTAGCTTCAGGGAATTTTGAATGGGATAGGGACATTATTTGTCCTTGTGACTATCGCGACCCGGATGTGGAAGAATATGGACAATGCTTCTGTGCTCTCTATGTTAGCAAAGAGGTCTATGATGGAATAAAACCTATGGAACCCATTCCTGAAAGACGCTCCCAGGCAAAAATTGATCGAGCCTTAGGAATAGAGTCTAAACAACCTCTTCCTCAAACAGAAACGATGAAATCTTCAGGCACGAACCGAAAACTCTTCTATTGCAAAGTCTGTGGGTATGTTACTTTTCGAGAAGAAGCCCCTCATAAATGCCCTATTTGCCAAGCAAAACAAGAAATGTTTGGCGAAATTGATCTAGGTACGAGTATACAAGTGCGATAGGCACATTGAAACTGAGTATTTGTCTTCTTGATACTGAAGGTACAATATTCGCTAGGAGAGACCTCTCCATTTTTCAATTCTTGTGAATAGAAGTGGTACAAGAAATGCCCCAAACAACCCAACGAGCAGATACCGGATGAAGCGAGCTGAATATTCAAGGAGAGGAAGCGTAGGAAGGAATGAGAAAGCAATCGATAATATGAAATAAATGAGAAAAGCGATTATGACGCCTAAAATTGCTCTGATTATTTTGATGCTTTGTTTGACATTGATTTCAAAATTCACATAGTGTTTTTCCAAAACCAAACCTATGCTAAAGCCAACGACAATACCCATAGAAATCGCGATATTCTCTGTGGGAAAAAAGGGTACTCCGAAGGCGTAAGCGATGAAAAAGACGAAGAAAAAAACTAACCCAATCAGGGGTAATAACCAGTCTTGAAGGAAATTTGGCATCCGTTTCCACCGCGGTTCAAAATAGGGGACTAGGAAGTATGCCCAGATGAGAAGAATTGCAGCTACAATTATTCCTCCGATGACATCTCCCAGAAAGTGCATGCCTAGGCCCATCCGGGCTAGAGCTGTGATGATAACAAAAATAGTGCCCACAATGGCAACCCACCACCGGCGTAACCGCAGTGATGCCCAACCCCAGAAGGTCGTTGCAGTCTGCGTAGCGCCACTCGGGAATCCATAGGATTGATCAGTTGCATTTTCCCCTTGTCGTAGCGAGGATGATGGACGCGGCATCCCGAATGCATACTTTAGGACAATGTTGATGAAATTAGAAAACATTACAAGCATTATCGCAATCTTCCCTTCTCGCTTATTCACACACCAGAAGGCAATCCCCAGAAGAACAACGTAGATTACCGGATCCCCCAAAAGATTCAATACTTCCCAACAGACGTAAGGCAGAATCGACTGCAGAAAGATGATAATGGCTGGATCAAAAAATACCATCAATATAGCCTCCGTTGTCAAATCATCCTTTAGCCTTTATAACCTAAAAAAGATAGTAGGGCATAGGGCTCCAGAGGGAGAAGCAAAAAAGTAAATTCGCGATTAAGTAGCTAATGGTTTTACTATCCAAAATAAAATGGTGGGGTCACTGGGATTTGAACCCAGAACCTACGGGTTTCGCCAGGTCGCTCCAGAACATCGTCATCCCGGATTTCCGGTCAGTTCGTCTGTCTGGTGGCTTCTTCTGGAGCCCGTTGCCATACCTGGTTAGGCCATGACCCCTGAGACAGACCCGCCTATGGTTAGTAGTGGGGAATTTAAACCTTTTTTCCAATTCAGTGTAGCTTCCAACTGTGTGATACATGGAGCCATTGAACGGTTTCTTATGCGATAGTGACACTATAGCTAGTCGATGTCGAGTTCGCGACCGCATTGCCCACAGAATCGCTCATCAGGGCTTACTGGTCGTTTGCATACTGGACATTCTGTGTAGGTGTGAATACGTTTTGGTACACCTGGTTGATATCCTCCATATTGGCGCCCCATCAAATCATGGTAAATCATGGTTGAGGTTGTATTTCCGAGTGGAGTAGTGAATCCTACGATTACGGCACTGACAATTGTATGGGTGATAATTCCAACAATGGTTAGAGTTGGATTGAAAAGTCCGAAATAGATTACCGAAGACGCAATCGAGGTAGGAATTCCGATAGCAAAGGAAATTATGACAATAACTATAATAATTGCAATGATTCGCCAGAAGTTACCACCAGTTAATTGCCAACTCCGGCTGATGCTTCCAACCGCCCCTTCTCCACCGAGAATCACAGAGGGTATTGCCACGGTTAGACGAACGGTCACATAGACAATGAGGATAATCATAACTACTAATGCAAGAATCAAGCCAATGAACATCCCAAAGAAGCCCATGACTAAAAGAAATCCGGCGCTAAGGAGGACGATAAGGAGCCCAGAACCGAGACCTATTCCGACGATGATGATGACGAGCAGGATTTGAGCGCCGAGAAGTGACCAGAAATGGCTTCGGGCGTGTTCATAACTTCCACCCAAGGTTGGAGCTAGTTTTGCATGATGCAATGCTGTGGAGTGGATTACCATTCCTCCAAGAATGACTTGAAGAATCAGTTGAAAGATTATAATCACAACCAATACAATCGTGAGGCCAAGCGATAGGGGAGTAAGAAAGAAAGAGGTGATCAGCCAAAAGGGAATTAATGCACCGAGGTTTCCGGCCATTTGTGCAACTGTAAAATCACCACCGGAAAGGAAGAATGCCCCGTAGGCGATAGTGATTATTACAAGTTGAAGGCTAAAGTATAAGGACCAATAGGATTTGAGATTTTTCCACCAATAGCGGAGTGAAGTGCCAAGCACGCTACCAAATTCTAAAGGAACATATTCTGTTTTTTCAGGAGTTGTAATTTGTATTCCCTCCGAGGGGCAAGCCCTCACACCTGTTAGTTAGAATCTGTCTAAAAAAGCCTTGCTTTCTTTTGCCAGTATACGTAGGTCTGAAGTGGTAGTCTGGTTATCAGATGATTTAAATAGCACAGGAGAAAAGTGGACGCTGGTCGTTAAGGATGAAAGGCGATTGTTTTTGGCCAAATCCATAACCTGTTCTCTTCTATGTCCCCTCTTAGTTCGACGACCGCTTCAACTTTTAAGGACTTAACTGGTACGGACCTAACAGAATTAACATGTCAAAGCAAGAAGAGCCAGGGTGCCGTTGAACAACTAAAAACTGGAGCTGAGACTCATGCCCCGAAATGAAGAATTCGTTGTAACCCCATGGGAAGTTAAAGGCGATGTGGATTACGCTAAGCTCGTCAAGCAATTTGGCACCGAACTCATCGACGATAAACTCCTAGCCCGATTCAAGAAATATACAGGAGAGCTTCACTATCTCCTTACCCGTGGGATTTACTTCAGTCACAGGGACATGAACTTCATCTTCGATGAATACGAGAAAGGCAATCCCTTCTACCTCTACAATGGACGGGGACCCAGTGGTCACACCCACATTGGACATCTCACGCAGTTCATCTTCACTAAATGGATGCAAGACAAGTTCAAGTGTCCCTACTACTTCCAACTCACTGACGACGAGAAATTCCTCTTCAAACCCGAGCTTGACCTCGAAAAAGCTCGCTACTACGCCAAGGAGAATGCCCTTGATCTCATAGCGACAGGCTTCGATCCCAAAAACACCCACATCATCATCGATTCCCTCCATTCACGAACAATTTATCCTCTTGCCATTCAAGTGGCAAAGCGCATCACTTTCTCTACTACGAAAGCCATCTTTGGGTTCACGAATTCCAACAACATCGGTTCGATCTTCTTCACCAGCTTCCAAGCCGTCCCTGCCTTCTTACATTCTGTCAGGGTTGGACACAATGTCCCCTGCGTGATTCCTCTTGCAATTGACCAAGATGCTCATTTCAGAGCTGCCCGGGATGTGCTACCCAAACTCGGATACTTGAAACCCGGCATCTTGCATTCCATGTTTCTCCGCGGATTACAACAGGGTGGAAAAATGTCAGCCTCTGATCCAGATTCCGCTCTCTTTACTGTGGATCCTCCAAAGGTAATCAAGAAGAAACTGCAAAATGCCTTCACTGGAGGTCGAGGAAATGCCGCTGAACAACGGAAACTGGGCGGACAACCCGAAATCTGCTCAATCTTCGCTAATTATCAGTTAGTCTTCATTCCCCAACAAGACAAATTGAAGGACCTTGAACAGCGCTGCCGGAGTGGCGATATGCTCTGCGGCGAATGTAAAAACATCTGCATTGATATAGCCACGAAATATCTCACCGAACACCAGAAACGGCGTGAAAAAGCCCGAGACAAATTAGAGGAATATCTTCTCAAAGAAGAAGACATTAGGATTGATTAGTTGTCCAAGTGACTTACTATACTTCCCTTCGGGCTCGCCCTAATATTCTCTGAACTTCAATTGTTCTTCCAGATTTGTGATTTCCCGTTCGAGGTACAATTGCCGATGGGTCACAAGTGGTTTTTTTGATCTGGACCACACTTGAAAGAACTAGAAAAGAACCAGGGTATGTCTATCGACCGAGTTATTCAGCTATTGAAGGTATTGCAGCCATTTTTTAACAGAGTTTTGAATAACGCTGAGGCCAAGGCAAAGCTAGGAAGGCTTCACAGTAGAAGATATTCCGATTCGAACTTCATAATTGAAGACTAGTCGCGTGGTAAGGTACCAAAGAGCAAGCCAAGCGAGAACATATACAGCTCCAAAAATAGGGCTAATGATATTCCCGAATGGAATAGGAATCTGAATTAGAAAATCAAGCGCAGCGAAGCCGGCCATCAAGACGACCCAAACTTCCACCATTAATCCTATGATTCCCACCAAGCGGATACCTAATTGATCATTAGTGCGTAGTGTCAAATACACTCCTAAAATTAACAACACAGGTATCACCGTTAACAGCAGGGTAAATGGCCAGGGAATCAGAAATCCTATTTCTTCAAAGGGTATTAGAAAAAATGTCATAACCGCAAGGGAACTACCTGCCAGGGACAATACAGCGAGAGAAAGGGCTATCTGCTTCTCAGTTAAGGGACCTCGGGCAAGAACAAGTCTTGTTAAGGTAAGTGGAGCGTGAGGATCAAGAGATGCTGCTAGAGTGCCATCAGCTTGAAAAATTGTTGGTCTCCCTTTTATTTTTCGTCGTTCGAGGAGACCGCCAATACTCATTAGACTCGAAAATGCGTTCATGATTGCAGGAAATAGCGCAATCATCGTGACAAGTTCTATTCGCCCCATAATCGCTAGTGCACCGATTGCAGTGCCAATAAATAGGGAACCTGAGTCCCCACCAAAGACCTGAGCGGGATTTCGGTTAAAGAGGAAGTAGGCAAAAAGTCCTCCAATCATGACACAGGAGAGAAGAATTCCCAATTCTGATCCCGGAACACCCACAGATACGGTTAACAGAGAAGCAATGAGCATTCCAATAAAAATGAGAATTGTTGCAATTGGCATTACACCATTGAAGACATCGATCATATTCACAGCGTTCGCCGGCACAGCCACAACAAGAGGAATCATAAGCGGATAAATAATGGTAAACCGGGTTTGACCAAGAAAGGGGAAACGAGGTTGAGGATTATAGGCAGTTTCCAATGGGGGAGACATGCCTAGCCCCACAATAATCCAGCTTGAAAGGAGTATGGGAAGGGAAGTGGCAGCTGTTAAAAGCGTTTTAGTCTTTGCACCCAGAGGTCTTAAATCGTCAACGGCTCCCACAAGCCCTGCTAGTAAAATCACTGAAAGAAAAATTAGAATGCGATAATCGGGTAAACCAAAACCTAGGAATCCAGAACCCAAAAATAGAAGTATACATCCACCTGTAACGCCGATTATTAGCCCTACTCCCCCCATCTCAGGTACTTCTGGTTTGTGTAGCTTATGAACATCGACACCAACAATACCGCGCCTTCGCATGAAAGCAATGATTCGGGGCATCACTAGAAAGGTAATAGAAAACGTTGCCAGTAGCCCAATAATTCCCAAGAAGAGAAGCTGAATAATCAAAGTTGATTGATCACCTCACCCGTTTGGATGTAAAACCTCACAAATCATTAAGTCCTTAAAAAGCCATGCCTAATGATGGTAAAAGGCTGAGTGAAGGCTAAATATAGTATCTGAAATTGCATGTAAATCGATGGAAGACCGTGATTGCCTGAGATTGACCAACTCAATCAGATTCCTGGAATTGGAGCCACGCTTGCGAAGAACCTCGTTGATATCTTTGGATCAGAACAGGCTGCAATTAAAATCATTCTAAACGCACAAGTTGCAACGCTAGCGAGTATCCTGGGTGTGGGAAAAAAGAAAGCTTTGGCAGTGGTAAAAGATGCATATACCCTTCGGGAGGGCGTAGAACCATTTGAAGTTCTAAAAACCGAAGATATCCTCCAATTAACTAATGTTCCTGTTCGTGTAGATGGTATTGAGACATCTGGATTAGTACTTATTTTCAATCCTAAAAATTCAATTATCGCAAAGTAACTAAATCTCAAACAACCCGGAGAATACGCATTACAAGTTCGACAGGAAACTAAATGTTTTCGAGTAAATTTGTAATTTAAGTAGGTTTTATGAGGTTTAGTCAAGGTCCTCTGAAAAGAGCTGAATGTGATCTATCTTGCATTCCTCAGTTCCTGATGACAATGTGGTCAAAGTGGTTACGAAGCAACTGATTCCCTTGAAGGATAACGATTAGTTACCGCGTCAGATACCACTCCTTGATGATAACAACAATAGATATTAAGAATTTATTAAGTGAAAACCTTAATACTATCTTGTGAAGGGCAAATTCTTACTGTTGATAAAGACAAGTAGGCCCCTTGGTTGGATTCCTGCACAATTGGGCTTTTTGGCATTTTCTTTCCTGTCTGGGGCAGGGTTGGTTCCTTTGCTTCTTTTACAAATGGCGTTATTATCATTCCCATACTGTATCTTCTTGTACGGGATCAATGACATCTATGACTATGAGTCTGACAAGATAAATCCCAGAAAAGAATCGCTTCTCAGTACAAGGCTAGAGCCAAAGGATCATGCCCTTGTTAAGAGAATTTCATTCGCAGTTGTAGTGATGTTGGTGTTGTCGTCACTCATAACACTGAATCTCACAAATATCCTTGCTATGCTCATACTGCTCTTTTTCTCCTATTTTTACTCCGCACCACCAATTAGATTTAAGGAAAAGCCCCCTTTTGACTCCATTTCGAATGGTATCATCGTGTATGGTGTTACCTTGCTTGGATTTAGTTTTGGTGGGACACTGCTTGAATACCCATTGAAGGGTTATTTCGTGATTGCCTGTATAATAGGTCTACATGCATTCAGTACAGTTATGGACTACAGTTTCGATAAGGAGGTAGGTGAAAGGACATTTGCTGTTGTTTTTGGAAAAAGAACTGCATGCCTCTTTGCCTTTTTCATATTCATATCAACATCCCTCTTCTCCGGTATCCAAATAGCCTTTGCAAAGGAGCTCATGCTCTTCTATGGTTTTATTTTTTTGATTAGTACATTCGTGCCCTCTGAGAGACTGGTCTCACTATTCTTCATAATCATAGTCTCTTCAATGACTTTTGTGTTAATGCTCTATGTCATAGACCGTATTTTTTTTGAACTGTGGTTCTGGGATTAACTATATAATTTCGGATTGTAAGAGATGCATTGCAAATATGTTTGTGGCTGTTTTCTGGATGCTATAACCAAACAACCAAATCGACACATGTTTCAAAAATAAAAAAGAGTCTATTGTCACAGCTAGATAAAAATGTAGAAAGACTGATTCTTGTAGTACAGGGTGGTCTCTCTCCTTTTGAAAGATTAAGCCTAATCAAATTGATCTTTCGAGCCTTATGATATCAGAGTATAATACTAGTTTCAATTATCAGTCAAAAAATGTCATAATAGGTTTATCCAGAAATTCTTATTGATATTTGTCGTAAAATATTAGTTTGAAGCCATCAATGTATTTTAATTTGTCTTTCCAAAATTATTCTGGAGGACCTCGTTCAATAATTTTTTGAATTTCTTTCAAAGAACACCGTTCTGACCAGAAAGCCTCTAATAACCAATTAACACCAATGTCCATGAAGTCATGGATATAAGCGTCTTCCTCTTTGTCTCCAACGGTTATTATACTTTTTACAACATCAAATGAGTCCAGAGATGTCCTATACGTACTAATATAACGCAAAATTTCTTGATAATCTTGAGGATATAACGAGGGA
This sequence comes from Promethearchaeota archaeon, assembly GCA_048939625.1. Taxonomy (GTDB): domain Archaea; phylum Asgardarchaeota; class Hermodarchaeia; order Hermodarchaeales; family Hermodarchaeaceae; genus Hermodarchaeum. The sequence continues at coordinate 1,695 of JBHLPH010000008.1, read as the reverse complement.
TCAGATCCAGCTTTCAATGGAAAAATGCCATCATATTTAGCAGCCCGTCGAAATGGTTTTTTGTTTGGCCATTCACCTCCGACCCAGATCTTTATTTTACCTTCTGGTTGAAATTTAACTGGTTCTTTTATTGTGAAGTGTTTTCCATCAAAAGCAAAGGGCTTTCCAGACCACAAACCTTTTAGAATTATTAAAGATTCATCAAGCATATCTCCTCTAATCTTAGGGTCCTCCTCTTCACCTAGAGCTTTTAGTTCTGCTGTCCCTCCTAATCCCACACCAAGAATAAATCTTCCACTAGAAAGTCTATCGATTGTGGTTGCTTCTCGTGCCACTATCATTGGCCTTCTTCTTGCTAAAGGTGTCACTGTTATACCAATAGAGATATTATTCGTGTGAGTAGCTATCGCAGACAATATAATCCATGGATCCAATACATCTTGGTCTGGTGCCCACGGTAGGAAAACATGATCCCATAAGAAGAATCCATCCCATCCATATTCTTCCCCACTCTTTGCTAATCTGATATAATCTTGAGGATTACTTGTAATTCCATGGTTAGCAATATATATGCCGAATTTTACTTTCTTACTCAAAAAAATCACCAAAAATAGTGCTGTTAAATCTTTAAAAAGATATGAGGATAGCCAGATTTGTCAATATTAGTTTGGACATAAAATATTGCTAGGATTCTTCTTAACCTGATTTCTCTCCTCATTTCACTCGAATTTTCTGTCATCTAGGTGAAGCTTAATTGAGCATCTCAAATTATAACTAGTATTTTTTACACGAGTAGTGATTGCCTAGGTTTTTATTTTGGAACTCTTATAATAACCACGGTGGATACAACGATGAGGGAAATCCAGAGTGAAGGTACTCCAACATTATGGGTCTTAAGCACAAACAAACCATATCAAATCTTGGCAATATTCTGGATTTTAATGGGGTGCGTAATCATATTTCTTGGAATCCAATCTTTTTTCACTTTTCATTATGTCCCAATATTTCCACTTTTAGATTTAATGTACCTTCTTTATACGACCGGGTGTGGAGTATTTATCATCATTAGTGCAGTGTTTCTTATCTACGAATCCCAATCCATTCATAATGACCCTTTTCCAGAAGCTAGCTCATGTGAACGTCATCCAGATCAACTTGCTTATGATTGGTGCGCCATCTGTGGAGCGGTTGCCTGTCCACAAGAGCTCGTTCGTATACAACACAAAGTTTGGGGTATTTCCCCGGGTATGTTCGGATTTGACGGAGTCGCCTGTCAGGACTGCGCACGACGCCGGGCTAAACGATTTACCATATTTCTCATAACTCTCCTCTTACTGGTTTTTCCATTCTTAATTCCGATTAATATAAGACTGATAATGCTCGGACCAGTTTCCATCGCTATTGGTGTCACGTTAGAAGTTGTTTACTTAGGACTGTTTTGTCTTGTCGGATGGGTTTTTTGGAAAGTATTGCAAATTGTCACTACACCAGTAGCTCAACAGCCTGAACTGATTATTCCCGTTAAAAGTCGACTGGCAACAAGAGAAACTGTTGAAGCGTAAACACAAGATATGAGGATAGCCAATTTTGTCAATTGGAGCTTGGACATAAGAGAGTCTTATGATTTTTTATGACCTGATTAACTATCCAACCTCATGCAATCCGATTTAAGCTTCAGATTCAATGTAATCTGAG
>JBHLPH010000079.1:0-2797 GCA_048939625.1 Promethearchaeota archaeon | reverse complement strand
ATCCCCGCTGGAAATCTGTAGCCACACCTTTCTCCCAGGCGAGTGTGCTTCCATAAGGGGCGGCGTCGAGGCGCCGGCACGGCGCGGGGTCGAGGACGCGGCTAATCAGTATGAATTCTTAGCGATAGCTGCAGAATAGTTGTCCAGAATATTGACTAGGGTGTTGGGGGGGTAACAAGATGCGAACTCTTGTTGTGTCCCTTTTTGGTGAGTCCGCTTTAATACAGAAGAGAGATGCAAAAAGAATGGAGGAACCTCTGGGAAGTTCATTACAAGGAAGATCAAAAACATGTCAGATAGGCTTGACCGATTTTTTAGAATTCAGGATCAGCCTCAACCGGTTAAATCCCTAGTTAGGAAAGCTGTGTTGTTTAATCCTCTTTTCGCTGTATCTTTCATGTTGTCGAGTACCTTCCTTGCGGTACACATTGCGGAGGTTTTAGCAGGTCCTGTTTATTATCTGACTCTCGGTATGGCTTTAGTTGGAAATTTAGCCTTTGTACAGAGCATCGTCCAATTAGTTTTTGACTATCCAACTGGAGGATTGGGTGACTGGATTGGCCAACGGTGGATTCTGCTCACAGCCTTTCTCTGCATTGGTGGTGCATTAATTTATACAGCCATTGCCACAACTTTGATTGAGTTTCTTATAATCTATATTGTACAGGGAATCGGTTACGCTCAGCTCTCTGGTGCGTTTGGAGCATGGTGGGATACAAACTACCGTGCTGTTGCAGATGACCCAGATCGATCAGTTTTCAGCGTTATCATTGGGAAACTGGGAATGATCTACCAAGTTGCGGCCACCCTTTCACTGATTCCAGGTGCAATGCTTGCAGACCTGATAAGCCGACAAGGCGTGTTCCTTCTCCAGGGCGGCTTAAGCATATTCATCGGCATAGCTTGTGTCACCTTACTTCGAGACTACCCTGAGGTCGCTGCCAACCGCCCCCGCCGATCCATGCGTGAATACTACAACGTCCTTAAAGAGGGGTTAAAATTCAGTGTCTCCAATCGATTCGTCTTCTTCTTCCTAATCGGAATCGTTATCGCATATAGCACATTCTCCGTTTGGGGAAACCTGATTCTTTTTGCAATCTACTATTCCTTTCTCTACGAACAGAAAGCCGTTGCACTCTTTCGAACCTTTCTCTATATTGTTGGTGTCATTAGTTTAGAACGGGCAGGTGTGTGGACAAGAAAGCTGAATCCAGCCCGGTGGATTACCATCTTTGTTTTCCTTCAGTCTGGTGGGGCATTATTCTATTTCGCTTTTGCCGTAATCACCGCTACCTTGCCATCCTTGCTAGTTAATGGTACCGTAGTACCCTTCCCATGGATGTTCTTCCAACTCCCAGCAATCATCGTGTGCCTCACCTTCATAATCACTGGAATATTTGATGGTGCAGTGAATGTTGTCCAGCAGCGGTTAATCCTGGATTTGATTCCAGATCGAACCCGAAACGCCCTATACAGCCTGTTTCCAACACTTACACTGATTTTCGCGGCACCTCAACTAATATACTTCAGTAGTCTTCTTCCAGTCGTGGGTCCCTCACCTATTCTCATCGGCCTTAGCCTTATCAGCACCAGTGGTTGTATTTTCATTGCCCTTGGAATGCACTATAGACCTAAATCTAAGGAGACAGAGAAACGGCCCAGAGAAGACTCTGCGAAAGATGTAAAGGAACCTTCGGATCCTCAAAAAGAAGGAGCTCAAGAAGATTCCATCGAGCTTTCAGATGAAATATCCCCAAAGAGAGCAGAAGAAACTCATGAAGGGGTGTAGAGCTATTCTATTATTGTATGGTGGATTATTGTGATACCTTTGTTCTAATGATGAGATAGCGAGGAACTCGTTCCAAGTATTCACGGTAAGCCTCGCCGTATTGTGCAAGGCAGGCTTTTTCTTCTTCAATGATCCGAACACGGGAAAAGACAGTTGAGAGTAGTAACAAAATGAGTGCCATCCCTGAACCAACAGCTAGACTGATTCCCAACATAGTAATGAGGATTGTGAGTATTTGGGGGTTACGCGAATACCGATAGAGACCATGGGTTACTGGTTGGTTCATTGGAGTACTTCGGAAATTTATGATTGCGATGACAAAACCAGACAACCCAACAATGTAGAAAATCATGCCTAAATAAAAGAAGGGCGAGCTGAGTTTCAAGGGTGAAAAAAAGAGAAGCAAAATATAGAGAAGACCAAACGTTTTGCCGATGATAAGCATGACACGGTGATGACGCGCCCATTTGGAATGTGCATATTCAAAGAGGCGCCCCCGTGTGCTTTTAGGAAAAGAAAGTACCAAAACGAGTTCGGTGATGAAAAATATAGTGAGAAGGATCCACCCGTTCAGTAATCCAAGTGTTAACATAGGAAACAGTTCCAGCCCGAAGAGGCACATGATAGTTCACCAACAAATTCAACAACTAATTTAGGCTTGCCTAATTTTTATATCTGACGGTTTCAGCATGACACCTTGCGAAACTAAACCCCCCAGGTGAGCAGACCACCCCTTAGGGGCGGCGTCGAGGCGCCGGTGCGGCGCAGATCCGAGGATGCGGCTTAGGTGACGTTTTTGTTTGGTTATGTTGGAGCAGAAAAGTAAACGATTTATAGAGGTCCTAATTTTGCTTGTTATTATTCAACTAAAGAAGGATATTAAGGCGTTTTCCCAGATTTCTTGGTGTTAGGAATGAATCAATCTCGTGAAGTGTCTCTACAGAATGCATCGATTGCAGATGCGGAGATCCTGACAAATACATGTAAGAGAGCATTTGAGTCGGACTT
>JBHLPH010000022.1:0-29184 GCA_048939625.1 Promethearchaeota archaeon | reverse complement strand
ATTTCTGGCATTTCAACATCATGACCAAGTGAATACATTTTCAGTAACGGAGTTAGTCCAGCATGATCTCCATGATCATAGGTGTATTTACCTTTCACGAGATTGGGGGATGCTTCACTCTGTGCGGCTAAGAAGCCACATTCACGTTTGCCCTGTAGAACCTCACCAATGAATGGTAAGCTAAAACCACCGAAATTACTTCCGCCTCCAAAGCAGCCGATGAGTAAAGTTGGGTTGTCTTCAGCTATTTTGAATTGCTCTATGGTTTCAAGACCAATTACAGTTTGATGGAGTAAAACGTGGCTAAGCACACTACCTAGACAATAGATGCTACCATCACGTTGTAGCGCGTCTTCAATTCCTTCACTGATTGCTATCCCTAGACTACCTACGTGCTTGGGGTTTTCTTTAAGGAGTTTCTGACCAAACTCGGTTTCTTTGCTTGGTGAGGCGAAGACATTTGTGCCGAAGAGATTCATTAAGGTTCGTCGTCCTGGTTTCCAACGATAAGCCGCACGCACCCAAAAGACCCGACATTTAAGTTCATTAAGCGAAGCAGCATAAGAGAGCGCTGAACCCCATTGACCAGCTCCGGTCTCAGTGGTGACTTCTTCATAACCTTCTTTTGCTGCATAATAAGTCTGAGCTAAAGCGGTATTCACTTTGTGAGATCCTGTTGGGGACAGATCCTCACGCTTGTAGTATAGGCGAACTGACTCTGGAAGCTTCAAGGCCTTTTCTAATCGTAAAGCGCGCATCAACGGGCGTGGACGACCGGCTTGAATAAAGAGTTCTCGGATTCCTTCCGGAATGTCAATCCATCGGGCTGTGGCATTTTCTTGTTCCAGAACTGATTTCAACAGGAATTTCGGGAGCATCTCCAATCGCGATGGGCCTTCTTCAGGATCCATAGGTGGAGGTAATGGCTCCGGTAAATCCGCAGCTAGATTATACCATCGCCGAGGCAGTTGGTCAACTGATAAATTGAATTGGTTATTCTTTTCGGGCATTGTTAACGCCTACTCAAACTAGTCATATATAGACCCCTTACTTCATTCTTACTCCCAAAAGGACTTTCGCTTCCGACGAGAAATCACATTCTATATCAAAGTTGCACGTAAATTGTTGTAGATACCCTAAACCTCAACCTACACCTGGAAATCAACACGAAGCACTTAAAGGCATGTCAGTGAGTGGTAACTTAGGAATCCAGAGGGTGAACACTGAATGGAAGAACTCGCCGAAGTTGTCTACAAAGTCATAGTTGTTGGCGATGCTGGAGTCGGTAAAACCTCTCTTGCACGCCGTTATACAACGGGTCAATTCGATGAAAGTTACCTCTTTACATTAGGTGTCGACTTCTTTACCAAACAAATCAAATTAATGGATGACACAAATATCAAGCTAGTCATCTATGACACTGGCGGACAAGAGCGCTTTGATTTCATTAGGGGCTTGTATTTCGAAGGTGCTGCTGGAGCAATTGTTGCTTATGACGTTACAGATCAGCAGTCCTTCGACCGAGTCGACCATTGGATCCAGCAAGTCTATCAACGATGTGAAGGAATTCCATTGGTGCTTGTTGGCTGTAAATCTGATTTGAAAGATCAGCGCGTAATTTCAGAAGTGGATGGCAAAAATTCTGCTAAGCAGTTGAAGATGGAATTTATTGAAAGTAGTGCGAAAGACGATTTCCATGTTAATGATGTCTTTGAATCACTTGCCAAGAAAATCTATTCTTCGTATGAAAAATCTGGAAAGCCTTGGGATAAGATATAACTCCTTGCTTAATCCTGTTCAGACTCCGATTCTTCAACCTTCTTGATTAGTGACTCAGCAATAGGTCGATTAAGGGCTAAGCGATCCATATTTCGGTATGCTGCTTCATCAGGTTGAAACTGTGATCCACATTCAGTACATAACAGGGTTACAACTGGTTCGCTGGTTGTGTGCTGGCAAGTCAGGCACGAATAGAAAAGTTCCATAGGCTTGCCTGTGGAACCAGACCCTTTTGAATCAGAATCCTTTGATGCAGGAAACCGAACCACATCTAACGCCGTCACACTACATTGGGGGCAGGCTAGCCGGCTCACCACTTTGAAACCCAGACAGATGGGGCAATGTGTAACGCCTACCACGGGTTCACTAGTGAAGATTCCAGCCAAGGTTAATTTTTCTAAGAATAATCGTGTATCATAACTATTGAGCCCTGTGAGATGATCAGCTGCGGGATAAGTGGTGCCAATCTCAAAATTGAAATAAGGATCAAAGTACTGAATATCGAGCCCCATCATTTCTTTAAGAAAGCTCGTGGTTTTCTTAGAGGTAAGTAGATCCGCAACCGGTGAGCTTTGAATTTCAACCAGCAGCTCGTGGTACAAATTCTTCCAGTCTTCTGGTTTTGGAGTCTCATCTAATTTGCTGGTAGCGAGGATCTTCTTCATTGGCTCTCGCAGGGGCCCAATCGGTTCATCCGGCCCAAGGAGTAGCGCAATAATCCACGGGGGAAAGACGTAGGTTGCCCAGGTTCGATTGCTGACATGAACACCACGAAAGCCTTCGCGGAATAGATTATGTGTTGCAAAAATGGCTAGGACTTCCTGATGTGATATAATCTCGATGGTTTCACTCTGGTACACATGTTGGGGTCCAATCTTGGGATCCATGAGAAAGACTGCGAATCCTTTTATCACGGTCAGTATTCCCCTGTGCCGTTAACTCCTACTCTAAACACTTATACTCAAACTAATAAAGAGTCTTTCGTCCCCCCCCATCAGATACAGATTGATACCCATTTTTCCGCTAATCCTTGAGATTTTAGATGTGGTACAGATTTAAATTAATCCACGCTGTTGCTTCACATCATTAGTTATCTCCAATGAGGGTTTACTTTGTCTTTGAACCTATCACCTTTACTCGACACCGATGACTTATTTGTACCCGACTTTTTCCAAAACATTTACCGTGTATTACCCACCGCGCTTCGTTGTATTAAGGCACCAATTCCACGCGATGATCTCTTTGATATTCCTTGTGTTTTAAAACATCTCAAATCAAATAACGCACTAAATACTAAGCGTGTTATTGTCTGCATTGTAGACAGCTTGGGTGTGCAAAACTTTCGGGGGACTGAACTTTCAGCTTTCTTCGAAGATCTAAATGGAATAACACTTAGTAGTACCTTTCCTTCAATCACCTCATCCGCAATCCCTAGTATTAACTTTGGGCTTCCTCCGAGTGAACATGGCATTCTTGGGCACGTTATCTATTTCAAAGAATATAATGCGCTCATCGATACCCTGAAAATGTCGGGTGCCAATACACGCTGGCGCGATGCAATTGCAGCTGCTGGAATTGATGTCAAGACCCTACTTTGGGCCCCTGGAATCCCAGACCTACTAACCAGACAGCATCCTGGACTAATTCAAGCCGTAGGACTTCCTCGGGAAATTCCTGGCACAGGTCTTGGACGATTCTACATTCTGAAAGAGAACATCTTCACTTATAACGGGTTCATCGACGCTTTTGGAATGGTACATCGAGTACTGAATGAATACCCCTCCTCTCCACTCTTTGCAACCCTATACTTCCCACTCATCGACACACTTGCTCATAAGTATGGGGCCTTCTCAATTGAATATAGAGCTGGGTGCAACGCTTTCTATCAACAGCTTCGTACTTTTATTGAACAGCTCCCAAGCTCCGTAGTAAAGACAACCACAATTTTCCTTTGTTCAGACCATGGACAAAATCCACTTCAAGATGGGCGATCAATCATCATCACCCAAGAAGAACTTAACGAAATAAAAGGAACACTCAAGATCCCACCTGGCCATTCAGGTCGAGTGACTCATTTTTACTGCCGTTCTGCATCTAAACGTCGCCAACTCAGAAACTGGCTACTCGAGCGAATTGAAGATAAAGCCATTCTTCTCAATCCCAAAGAACTCAACCAGAGCAAATTGCTACCAAAACCAGTAACCCGCAGAGTTATCCAAAGACTAGGCGACCTTCTACTCATTGGGCGGAGCGGAGTGAGTCTTCGGGTAGAACGAAAAGACTCTGCCACCGAGTCCATTGGGCTTCTTCCATGGCCAGGATTACTTAGTAGCCATGGTTCCTTAACAAAGGATGAATTATTTACGCCCTTACTTGCATTCAGAGCTGACACGGTCTAATTCGCTTTGCAGACATATCGCTAGCGTACATGAAAAATATCTTTATAAGTTGGATCTGCCGCATCAACCTCTAAAGCTAGCTTGTACCGTTTCTGGTCTATTTCACGCATGCCTCGTAATCCCTGCCAAAAAAGAAAAACTCCAATTATCATGAGTGTAGCAAGGAGGATTGCGACAAACCATAACAAGATGATTACGGTTGATGGGTCCCAAAATGATGAGGTGGAGATTAGGACAGTGATAATCGTTATTGAAATTGCTAAAACACTAATGCCCGTTCGTAACACCGCTAGCTTGCTCCTTCGAATAGCTTCAAGTGTACGAAGTGCTGCTAGTAATGTTCGCATTTTTGCTGCTTCATCCCTAAAGTTAGGGTCTAATTGATCAACGGTCATCTAATCACATTTCCAATTCCCCGTTCAGTATAAAGCGTTGTTGAATCACCAATGTCTTCTCGCACTCGTCTTTTAACATTTTTACGAAATCTCAGTAAAGAAGTCGATGATTGTTATAATATTTTCATTTTTTATGCACATATTTGTAAAGAAGTCTATGCGCTTCCACGGGATGTCATTGAAGAACGGTTCAATCTTATCGGCAATGAGGGAGTAGCATTTCAATATGGCTAGATTCGAGGATATTTATTTCAATAGATGCAACCTTCTAAAGAAGCGTAAAGGGAATCAATAATGACAAATCAATTAATAGTAGATAATGAAACACTCTCACGAATTCCTATACATAGTAGGCGCGCGGCTACTCGGATTATTGAATTCATCTCCACACATCCAAATTCTACAATTAGTGATATTGCTAAGGGAACAAATCTCAGTGAATCAGCTATCCGATATACTCTCATTGATCTTCTCGCCTTGAGAGTCATTGCCGAAAGTCAAGTTAGCAAAGATGAACCGCGTTCACGAGGAAGGCCAGCCCAACGATATTGTCTCCAAAAAGCGCTAATCATCACAACACCTCCTCGTCGGTATTGGCAACTTGCGGATATGTTGATTTCTACTTTTCTAAGAAAATTCGGGAGGGAAGCCACAACTGAGCTATTCCAAGACATGGGTAAACAAGCAGCAAACGACACTGCACAGGTATGGCGACGAAGTCACCGAGTTCCCATGAGTATTGTTACCTTTCGAAAAAAACTCGGTGAATCCCTAAATCAGCTTGGTTACAATGCCAGTGTTCAACTTCGGGATAAAACACTTGTAATCCGTACCTATAATTGCTTATTCCAAGAAGTTAGTTTCAAATATGAAGGGTTGATGTGCCACTTTCACAATAGCTACTACCCAACGCTTTTTACAATAATGTGCAAACAACCAGTTCGAAATATCGAGCGCGTGAGTTGTAGGTCGCATGGAGATGAAGGGTGCCAACTTGAAATTCGGCTCTAACTTATATTAATGCAAAAAGACGATGAAAACCAAAACGTAGCGCTGTATGGTCGCTTATCTATTTATTTAATTTAACACAAATACAATAGTATAATATATAAAAAGGAATCCCGATTTTTCGTTTTAACATCTCATTAGGAGAGATAACCATGGAATTAAATCGAAATCAATGGATTGGCCTTATCTTTCTAGTGATCGTAGATGTGATTCTACTAGCCATTATCCTGCTTAGTTTAGGACCACAATGGGTGGTTCCTGATCCAGCAATTCTCTTTCCCTTGCTTAGCTTAGCCTTATCACCTCTCATTATTCTAGCGATTATTCTGGTACCAACTATATTCTTCTTGCGATGGGTTTGGCCTGAAAAATTCCCAATTCTAGCAATCTTACTCCCATTGCGATTAGCGTTAGGCTATGAATTTCTTCATGGCGGTTTAGAAAAGCTCCTCAATCCTGCCTATTCCACAGACTATGGGCTTCTGACGCTTGCAGCATCTTCAGCTCCCAGCCCATATATTCAAGGGTTTTTCAACACAGTAATCCTATTGAATCCATCGTTCTTTTTGCTACTTATTGCCGCCGGTGAACTTCTCATCGGGCTGTCTTTAACCTTCGGATTCTTTACTCGGCTAGGCTCATTCGGTGGTGTACTAATGCAATGGACATTCCTCTTCTTACTTGGGTGGTTGAGTGTCTCCACTTTTGGTGTCAACTTCCTTGGCTCAATTGCATTCTTCGCTGTAGGAATGTATCAAGCCGGTAGATACCTTGGTGTGGACCAATGGCTCGGTCCTAAGCTCGAGGAATCCAAGACCGCATTCCTACGATTTTTAGGATTATGGACATAGATTTACATAACGAAAACCAAATTGGAGGGCGTGACCCCAAGATCATTAGCCCTCCAATTTTCCCCCTTTCTTTTTTCATTGTATGTTCTCTTTGAAAAGAGGTACGAATAGTAAATTGGGAAGCCTTTTGATGAAAATCTGGGGCATTTGAATAGAGGTTAAAGGTGCGATCTTATGGAACAAGAGCTAGCGTATCAAATTTTATTTTTCTATCGTTGGATTGCGTTAGCCCTGTTTACGATTGGTTTCATTCGGATTCTCGTCCGCTGGACGAAACCACACAAAGAACCTGCTGAGTATACAGCTGGTTGGCTCATTGAGGTGCCTTTTCGAACAAAATTTGTAGCTTTTGTTAAGACGGTAATCTCTGATTGGACTTTTGGTGGAACGATAAGACGTCAGTCTGTGTATCGGTGGGTGAAACACGGATTCATTATAGTGGGATTTGTAGGTCTCCTTCTCTTCCATGGGATCCCTCGGCTCATTTTACTTAATGAAACCATTCTCTTTCCTTGGGCTACACTGGAAATGCGAATAATTGCTCACGATGTATTGACTATATTGCTTGTACTCGGTGTAATAATGGCTTTTGGGAGTCGCATTGGTTCGAAAGAGGGGCGAGCGGTTACTAACCTCCATAATTACCTGCCACTGATTCTACTACTTTCCATTGCATTATCAGGGCATATGGCTTTCTCATATGAATACGTGATTGGTATCAGAGGATTGTATGGAATCATTCACGGATTCATTATTTGGACGATGATCGCAGTTTTATTCTATTCAAAATTCCAGCATATCATCGCAGCCCCTATCATTATGGTTCGCAGTACTATTGAAGAAAAGTGGGAGGAGGAATATATCCGGGAAGTTACGGGAGTTGATGAAAGTGACGACGAATAAGGAAAAGATTAGTTTCCCACAATTAACGCGGAAGCAAACAATGGAACTGGATGCCTGTGTTGATTGTGGTGAATGTGTTAAGTTCTGCCCAGTCTTTGATCAGTTACAACGTGAAGGTGTAACAGCACGTGGAAAAATCCGAAATCTGCGACAAATGGTCAAACATATTTATGGAATCTTGGGACGTGCTCGCGGGGGAAGTGTCATTGATAGGAATAAGATTGACAAGTTCGTTGAAGACCTGTATCTTTGTACTGTTTGTGGACAATGTCAAACGGTGTGTGAATCACGGATAAAGAGTTGCGATTTATGGGAAACGATACGCGCTGATATGGTGAAACAGGGTTTTGGTCCACTGGAACGTCAGCGGGACTGGCCGAACAACGTAAAAACTAGATTTAACCCGTATGGCGAAGATCATCTCTCCCGCACAGATTGGCTCCCTGCGGACGTTAGGGTTGCTGAGACTGCTGATGTCGCCTACTTCGTTGGATGCACCTCTTCATATAAAATGCAACATCTTGCTATCACCACGGCTCGGATTTTAAATAAACTTGATATTGATTTTGTACTACCAGGGAATGATGAACGATGTTGTGGTTCCCCTCTCATCCGAACTGGGCAAATTGAGGTTGTTAAGGATTTAGTCCAACACAATGTGGACACTATCAAAGAAAAAGGTGTCAAACTCGTCGTCTATTCCTGCTCCGGTTGTTTCCGAACATCCGTATTCGATTGGCCCCGATACTACGGAAAACTACCATTCAAAGTACAACACATCACTCAATTACTCGCCAAGGCTCTAGAGCATATTGACATTAAACCCCTTCCAGGTGTCAGAGAACGTGTCGCCTACCATGATCCTTGCCATCTTGGTCGACATGTTGGCGTGTATGATGCTCCACGGCGAATCCTCGATCTTTTACCCAACATAACACTGGTTGAAATGAGTCGCACCCGAGAATACTCGCGATGCTGTGGAGCGGGAGGTGGAGTCAAAGCCGGTATTCCCGAGCTTGCTTTGGAAATTGCTGCAAAGCGAATCTATGATACTGAACCAAGGAGTTCACCTGCTCAAGTAAAGGCGGCTGCAAAAAAGCTTACAAAGGGGTATCGTGAACTTTCCGAAGAAGAGAAGGCTGTGATGCCGTTAGAAGATCGTATGGCGTGGGAACGCGTTGGTGAAATCGTAGATGTGGGAGCAACCATGGTTGTCTCAGCATGTCCCTTCTGTGTGCTTAATCTCACACATGGGATGCAAAAGCTTGGCTTGGAAATTCCCGTGCTCGATATTGTCACCCTCGTTGGACGGTTCTTACAAATAAATTCACCAAATGAGTGAGTTGATTATTACTTCTTGTTTAGGGGTAGAATCCAATTACTATGGTTTCGATGTATCCGATAATTATGCCGCTAAATAGCCCAATGAGGATTGTGATAGCAGCAAGTGCAATGAGTGCGAATTGGAATTTACGCGATTCTTTGACCGTTTGATCAGCGCTTGGTTCATCAGGTTCATCCATGTACATTCGTTTGATTATCCATCCATAATATGCGAGAGAAAATGCACTGTTAAGAACTCCCGCAAGAGCTAACCAAATTAATCCAACCTCAACGGCTGCTGTAAACAAGATCAATTTGCTGAAGAAACCGCTTAGCGGAGGAATACCTGCTAGGGCTAATAACAGAATCGTTAGGCTGAACGCTGTGATTGGCATTCGCTTGCCCAGGCCTTTATAATCTGAAAGGCTGGTTTTCGAAAGAGTAAATGCAACGGCTGCTGCTGCAATGAAAGCTCCTGTCTTGGCTAACGCGTCATTCAATGCATGAAACATAAAACCAGATAATCCTAAGGCTGTTGGCACGGCTAGACCGATGATTGTGTATCCTGCTTGAGCAATAGCTGAGTATGCAAGCAACCTTGGAAGGGTTTTCTGGGAAAGAGCAGCAATGTTTCCCCACGTCATAGTAATTAGGGCTAGAAAAGCAAAGGCTACGGTCCATTGGAAGCGGAAAACTAGAAATCCCAGAATGAAGACACGGATAGCAGCAGCGAATGCAGCTTTGTTTGAGCCTCCGCCGAGAAATGCGGAAACTGGCTGTGGGGCCCCTTCGTATGTGTCAGGTAACCACATGTGAAATGGGACGATGCCTATTTTGAATCCAAATCCTACGAGAATCAACATTATGCCTAGTAATGCAAGAGGAATAAGGTTCGAATCGAGTGTAGCCAAAGCTGTAGAAATTTCTGTTAGTTGGGTGCTTCCGGTGAGTCCGAATATTATTGAGATGCCGAGAAAGAGAATAGCTGAGGATGATGCACCCATTATGAAGTATTTCACACCTGCCTCAGCACCCTTAGCATCCTCTTTGCGAATTACCACAAGAGTGTAGCTGGTAACGGCGACGAGAATCCATCCGGCGAACATGACAATTAAATCAACGGCCATGGAAATCAGCATCATGCCAAGAAGCGCCAACTGCAACAAAGTGTAGAAGATTTCTTGATTGGGATTTTCCTTGAAGTAATCTATTGACGCAATGATTACAGCAAAACCAACAACAATGAACAGGGTAACAAAGAAAAGGCTAATACCATCAAAGAGGAGGCTCGGGGTCACAATTGGGGAAGTGACCACAGTTGCCCATCTTGGCAAAACCAGCACCGCAAATATACCTAGGCTGACTAAAGGCCAGTAAGGCGTAACTTTCCCTCGAAAAATCCGATTAATAACAGGTGTAAGCAATCCGAGAATGGCAAATACGATGAATGGGAAGAAGGGGCTTGCAAGTAGAGCATTGAACAAAGTGATTAATTCAGCAAGTTGCATTTACGAACCTCCACCACTTAATAAGAGCTGTATAGCAGGTAAAATTCGGTCAACCATCATAGCTGGAAAGAGTCCAAGGAGAATGATGGGAAGTAGAAGTAACGATAGCGCGATAAGTTCAGTAAGACGGGCTCGTCGCATGCGAGTTCCGGGATGGGGATCTGAAATAATTATTCGATCAATCGTCCATAAGAAGTAGGCAACGACAATCCCAGGGGCGAGGATCACAAAAACTAGAAGAGGCAGAATTGAAAGGGTTCCTGAAAAGATCATGAATTCGCTGACAAAGGGCGCGAAGAATGGTATACCCATTGACGCGAGTGCCCCTAAGACAAAGAATAGAGCTGTTCGTGGCATCAATTCGCCCATGCCTGAAAGCTCATCGATGTTTCGGGTTCCAGCACGTTTCTGGATAACACCAGTGAGTAAAAACATCAATCCAATTGCACATGCATGATTAAACATCATAAAAACAGCTCCAGTCACTCCGATTGTTGTTAGGGTAAACGCTCCGAGTAAGACCAGTCCCATATGATTGATACTGGTCAAAGCAATCATGCGTTTCATATCCCGTTGGTTCAATGCGACGAGGGCCCCATAGAAGATCGTGATAATACCGAGGCTCATAATGATTGGGGCAAGGAGCGCTGCGATCTGTGGAAATACGCCGATTGAAATTCGAATGAATCCATATCCTCCCATTTTTAGTAAAACTCCAGCAAGAATAATGCTGATAGGTGCTGGGGCTTCTACGTGTGCATCTGGGAGCCAGGTGTGAAGGGGAACGACGGGTAACTTCACTGCAAATCCAATGAAGGTGATGATCATTATCGGCAGTGCCACAGCAAAGGGGATGGGTGATGTGAGGAAGTACGTTAAATCCCAGGTGCCTGCAAAGAGGAAGAGCATGATAAATCCTAGAAGCATCAGGATGCTTCCGACATGGGTAAAGATGAGGAATTTCATTGCGGCATAACGGCGGTTTGCACCACCCCATACACCGATTAAGATGAACATGGGGATTAGAACGAGTTCCCAGAAGATGAAAAAGACGAGAAGGTTCAATGACATAAAAACTCCCATGAGAGCTGCTTCCAATAGCAAGAGGGTACCGAAGTATATGGCAACGCGTTCTTTGATTAGCGTGATGGACCCAATCGCCGCAGCTAGGGTAAGAAGTGTTGTTGCTAGCAGAAGTGGAAAACTGATTCCGTCAACACCAAGTTTGAAAGTAACTCCAAGAGTTGGTATCCAAGGAATATCAATTAGGTAGGAGAATCCTGGTGTGCTTGGGTTGAATCCTAACCATAATAATCCTGTGAAGAGGAACAATAGAGTTGTCCAGGCTACAGCAAAGCCTTTGACAATCATTGAACCTAACCGCCCAAGCAGGTATGAGATGAGGGAGCCAAGGAGTGCTCCACCAATCAATATGAGTAACGCATATTCCCATAGAACCATTTTGACTCACCAACCCAATAGCACAAGAAAGAGGATCAATAGAATTATACCAATAACAAAGGCCAGGACATAATTCATGGTAATGCCTGTTTGCACTCTACGTAAGCTTCTAGAAGCCTTTTCTCCTACTTTGGCGATGCCATTTACTGCTCCGTCAACTATGTTGGCATCAACGTAGTTGCTGGCGTTCGAGGTTTTCACCATAAATCGTGCAAACTTGTAATTTACACCCTCAACTCCTCTTGATTCGACCACCCGATCCAAGATTCTACTTCCCGCTTCAACCTTAGGCGCAAAGACGTAGTGGAATCGGTCGAGAGTTCCAAGTTCAATCCGTGAAAGAATGAAGTTGAAGATACGAAGAATACCGCGTACAAATATCCAGTCATAAATCTTATCGAAATAGTAGCCATTACTTAATACGGTTTGAATTGCACGAGTGATGCGATTCTGACTGAAGAATTCCGGCGCGGGTTTTCGGTATTTATAGATGAGAATCGCAGGAATACCGCCGATTACAAGGGTGGACAGAGAAAGTAAGAGCGGAATTAGTTCAATTTCGAAATGGATATGGGCATCGAAGTATGTGGCAAGTAATCCTGTGGGAATTAGAAAGGCAGAGAGGATGACTCCAATAGCTAAGATCATGAGTGGAACGGTAAGCAATTTAGGACTTTCATGGGCGTGAGTAGCAATTTCTTCATTACGTGGTTTACCCATGAAAATCAAGATGATCCAGCGAAAACTATAAGCAACCGTGAGCACGGAAGCAGCCCAAAGAAGGGTTAGAGATATGAGTGCACCTGAGTGCAATGTTGCTGCAAAAATGAGGTCCTTACTCCAGAATCCATTAAATGGGAAAATACCCGCTAGCGCTAGAACACCAATTATACTGGCTGCAAAAGTAATTGGCATTTTCTGACGAAGACCACCCATCTGGTTAATGTCAATGGTCATTACTGCATGTAGAATTGAACCAGCACAAAGGAAAAGCAGAGCTTTGAAGATGGCGTGGCTCATTACATGTGCTTGCCCTGCAAACCAACCCAGAGTTGTACCAACTCCTAGAGCCGCCATAATGAGGCCAAGTTGACTTATGGTCGAATACGCGAGAACGCCCTTGAGATCTGTTGAAACTAAGGCAATAGTGGCTGCCAATATAGCGGTGATTGAGCCAATTATTATGACCGTGTTTAGCCAGAGGGTCACAGATCCAAAGAGGAAGAAGGTTCGACCAACAAGGTAAATTCCTGCCTTCACCATTGTTGCCGCGTGGATGAGAGCACTAACAGGTGTTGGGCCTTGCATTGCATCTGGAAGCCAGACGTGGAAGGGAACCTGAGCTGATTTACCCATGGCACCTCCAAAGGTGAAGAGTGAGATCATAGTAAGCGCAGATAGGCTAATCAATCCAAGTTCCACAGCGTCCTGAATAACGATGTAATTGAATGATCCTACTTGTGTAAAGAGAAAGATGATTCCAACTAGGAGAAACACATCCCCTACCCGGGTGACAACGAAGGCTTTCATTCCTGCTCTTGCGGCTTCGGGTTTCTCATACCAGAACCCAATTAAGGCATAAGAGCAGACGCCTACAACTTCCCAGAAGATGAATAGCTGGAGAAAGTTGTTGGCAAGAACTAATCCTGCCATAGCGCCTATGAAAAGTAAAATCAGAGCATAATATCGGGTTTGGCTTTTATCTTCTCCCATATAGCTCATAGAATAAACAACGATTAAGAAGCCGATTAAGACGGCAATGTTCGCCATAAAGACGCTGAGTGGGTCTAGGAGAACGCCAACATAAATTGTAACTCCTGGAAGAACAACCCACGGTATGTTGAACTCAATATGTGGTAATCCCAAGGAGGGTAGGGCTAGAATATCTGGAATCATGGAACTAGCGAATACACCCGCAATTGCACCGATTATAACTGCAATGTACTTAGGAATCCGTTTGTCGAACCATCCAATCAGAGCAATAAGAACCGCACCCAGTAGTGGGAGGATCCAAGTGAGCCATTGTGCATATGGAAGCATTTCAGAGTCCTCCTATTGCAGCTATTAGAATTGCAATGACCGATTCAGCTGCAGGGTAAATGATTGGGAGAATAAAGCCTGCAAACACACCAAGGAGAATTATGAGTAACGCGACAATCAACATCGGAATGGTCATCAAAGGCGGTGATTCGTGGACATCCTCGAATCGACGTGGAATACCCTCTGGTGAAATGTATCTGCCAGCGAGATATTCTTCGTATGTTTTGCCCATTTCCGTGGATGGCGGACCGAGGAACATCCGACGCACAGTCCACAAATAATATGCTGCAGTAAGCGCTGTGGAAATGATGCCAATTACCCCTATGACAGTAAATATCGGATAGTTGACACCTACAGTGAAGACACCGATGAAGATTAGGGCCTCACTGACAAATGTGGCAAGTGGTGGTGTTCCTGCGATAGCTAATGCGCCTATGGTGCTCAAAGTTGCTGTCAGAGGCATCTTCGAAGCTAAACCTCCCATCTTGTTGATGAGTTTTGTTCCTGCAGAATGGACGACGGAGCCTGCAGTATAGAGTAAGACGCCTTTCGACAGGCCATGAGTCAGGATATGAAAGAGGGCTCCCGTGATTCCGAAAATGTTCATTGTACTAAAGCCTAGAAGGATGTAACCGATCTGATTGACTGAGCTATAGGCGAGTACACGTTTGTAATCCGTTTGAACCAAGGCCATACCTGCTCCCCAAATCATCGTGATAATAGCAAGAACGGCTAGGAGAATTGAGGCTTGTAATACGACAAGCGGGAAGAAGAAGTAGGTAATACGGATGAAGCCATAAGCACCTGTTTTAATCATAACAGCGCTCAATAAAGCATGAATGGGCACGGGGGCTTCTCCATGAAAATCAGGGAGCCAAGAATGAAGGGGAAATATTGCCATTTTCACAAAGAATCCGATGGAAAAAAGGAGGGCAAGGCTTTGCATGATAAGTAGGCTCGTTGAAGCAAGAGGACTAAGTAATGCAGGGATCTCATAGATATTTAGTGTCGGAGTACCCAAAGCGCTAGTGATACCGAAGACCCAAAAAATTGCAGCAAGAATACAAATAGCACCGATAAAAACATAGAGGATATATTTCACACCAATGATTTTTGCTTTCTTCGTACCCCAGTTAGAGACAAGGAAGTATGCGGGAATGTTCATGCCTTCAAAGAAGATGAAAAATACGAGAAGGTTCGTTGCCAAGGTCACTCCTAACATGCCGACTGCAAAGAGGAGTAACAGAACATAGTACATGGCAAAATCGTGTTTGTCTTTGATGTATTCGATGCTGTATACTGCTGATGCAGTACACAATCCAACAATCGCCAATGAAAGGGGAAGACTTAGGAAATCTGCGAGGAGTGAAAATTCGACGATCACTGTTCCTATTGAGAACCAATAATGTTCTTCGTAGACTGGTTGTCCCAAAGTGAGTACAATACTAAGAACATAAAGAAGAGTGATGAATGAAATTGCCAGGGCAATCGAGGCAATGATTCCGGAACCTTTTCGTCCAAGGGGTTTTCCTACTAAAAGGGAGAGTAAGATAATAATCCCTGCGATAACTGGAATGAGAAGGGATAGAAGTAAGAATGGGAATGGAAGGGCAATTCCAGGAAGCATTGTTAGAGTCCTCCTATACTCTGTAGCCAATGTTCAATTGGTGTCAACACCAGATTAGGCCAAATCCCGAGAATGAACACAAAGATTGTCAAGAGGATGATTGGAATCGTTTGCCATATGCTTGGATCTTTGAATTGAGGTTGTTCGGTTTTGGGCGGTGCCACGAAAAGTTTGTAGATGGGACCCAGCACGTATACAAAAGTCACCAGAATCGCGGCTGCACCAATTAGTGCTATAATAAGGGCACTTGAAATAGTGAAAATCCCCAAGAAGATGAGGACTTCGCTAATGAATCCACTTAGGGGAGGAATTCCTGCCATTGCCAAGGCCGCAAGAAGGAAGGCAATACCAGTTATTGGTATCTTTGTGCCCATACCTCGAAGGGACTCAATGTCAGTAGTTTTTAGAACCATGAGATAAGCGCCAGCGGTGAGAAATAGTCCCGATTTAATGATTGCGGAATTGATTACATGAAAGGCTGCACCAGCTAATCCAAGGGAGGTCACTGAGGCGACTCCAAGGAGAATGTATCCGCCTTGACTCACACTGGAATATGCCCATCGTCGTTTGAACTCTCCTTGACCTAACGCGATATAGCCACCATAGATGATTGAGACTACAGCTATCAATCCTAGCGGAAGTGACCAAGTGGCCAAAATGAATGGAAACCAACTTGCGGCAATACGAATTAAACCATAAGCTCCAATGTTAGCAAGAAGTCCACCAAACAAGGCTGTAGCAGGTGAGGACACTTGAACGTAAGTATCTGGGAGCCAGCTATGGACGGGGAAGATACCGAGTTTGACGATGAATCCAAAAATCAGTGCTGCTGCCGCAAATTGCATTATGTGGATGCTTGTTATTGGCACAGTTGTTAGCGCTATAGGGATATCGACCATATTTGTTGTACCAGTTAGGATGAAAACGAGGATTAAGCCCATGAGCATGACAAGCGACCCGACATGGGTCCAAAGGAAGAACTTCAAACCGGTCCTTCGAGCCTCTTCCTTAGAGACTCCTGCTTCTCGCCAATAGATGACCAATGCATATGCTGGGATTATTGTGATTTCCCAAAAAAGATAGAATAAGAAAATATCTGCTGCAACAAATACACCAAGCATTCCGATATACATCATGATGATGGTTGCGATGTAGGTTCCACTATTCTTCTCACCTTCAAAGAAATGTCTACTAAAAAGAAGTATAAGCGTGGTTACAATAGCTGTGATAAGAACGATGGGGAAATTGAGACCATCAAGCATGAAACTGAGAGTGACATTAAGCGTAGGAATCCAGAGAAATGTCTCAGTAACAATAGCGGGTGAGGTAGCTGAGAATGGAAATAAATCAAAGCCTCGGAAAAAAACCAGGGCAGTAGAAAGGAAAATCGCCAGAACACCTAACCAGACTGCTAGACGCTCTCTGTAACGGGCGAAGAAGAGGATTAACCCAGCAAAGAGAATTGGAAGGAATACACCAAGGGTTAGTGGGTACGTTTGCAGGAATAATATGATCGAGTCGAATATTGTCTGCATCGGTGTTAGCCCTCCAAGTCATGTAGTTCATGGATGTCAACTGAACCACGCACACGTGAAACTAGTAGAATAATCGCAAGCGCCATGACAGCTTCAGCAGCCTCAAGGGCAATTGCAAAAAGTACAATGGCTTGCCCATTAATTGCGAGTGCTGCGGTTCCCCAGAGGACGTATCGAGCAAATACAACAATACTCAAGTTCGCCCCATTCATGAGAATTTCAATACTGAAGAATAACCGCATAACGTTCCGTTTACTTGTCAGTCCATAGAGCCCAATAACAGCGAGAGCAGCGACGATAATCAGATATATGTAAAGGGATGCCATTAGGATTCGCCCTCCTTTTTGGTTAGAGTTAGCGCTCCTAGGAGTGCTGAGACGAGTACGAGTCCGAGAACTAGTAGAACCACACCATAATCCTGTAGAAGGACTAATGCCAGTTCTGTCAGATTCCAACTGAAAGCCGGATCAGGAGACGCTGAGACAATGGCAGGTGTGTAAAAAATATAGAGAAGCACACCGAGAAGAAAACTATTGATAACCAGTGGAATCAGCCATTCACGCCACGGTCGTTTGAGTCGGTGCTTCCAATGTTCATACGGGACGACCATGATAGTGAAGAAAATGAGAACTACCACTGCGCCTATATACACAGAGATTTGAAACATTGCGGCATAAGTTGCATCCAATAAGATGTAAAGTCCCGCAATCCCTAGGATCATACCTGCTAATGAAATGGCTCCATACACGATTTCTCTAGATTCGATAGCTGCAATCGCTGCACCGACTGTTAGCACTCCAATTATAAGCAATCCAAGATCTGGTAAGAAGAATGGATCAATCATGGTTCTTCCTCCTTCTTCAATTCTTCTTCAGAGGGGAGGAGATGCTTTTCTCCTTCAGGAATCTCAGCGAGTTGATCTGGGCTATAGATCAATGGGTCCGTTTCGCGAGCTGCGAGGTGAAAATAGCGAGAATGAACTAAGGCATGCTTTGGGCAGACATCAACACAATATCCACAAAATATGCAACGACCATAATCAATTTGTGGGTGTTTTTTCGGTTTTCCCTCTCCTGGATAATCAATCATAGTAATAGCTGCTGTTGGGCAACTCCGTGCACATAAAGAACAACTAATACACCGATTGAAATAGAAGACATGCCGCGCCCTTTCACTCTTTGGCAGTTCTAATTCTTTACTTGGATATTTGATTGTGACACGACGCTTGAAGAGTTGTTTGAGTCCCGCCCATGACGCTCTAATTGGCATTAGGGAATCCCTCCGAAGAAAATCATTATTCCGACAACAAGGAAGAGGTTCACAATCGCAAGAAGGAACAAACGGTTCCATCCCAAACGAAGGAGTAACGAGATTTTCACGCGTGGATAGATTCCTCGTGGAATGAGGAAGAGAACAACGACAAAAGCCGTTTTGAGTAAGGTCCATACAAATGGCGGAATAAATGGAAACATGTTCGTGATGAACGGAGGCATTAACCATCCCCCTAAGAAGAGAGTTGTGAAAAGTAGTGCCCCCAGGTATAACTTGAGGTATTGTGACATCATCATAAGGCCAAAGTTCATCCCCGAATATTCGCTCATATAACCTGTCACAATCTCTGGTTCTGCTTCAGGCAAGTCAAAGGGGAGACGCTCAATTTCAACTAGGAGCGCTATGAAAAAGATTATGGCACCAAGAGGCATGAGAATTGCAAACCAAAGCCAATTTTGTGCCAAGACAATCTCAACGAGGTTGAAAGAGCCTGCTAGAATAACTACTCCTAAAGCCGATAGCCACAAGGGCACCTCATAGGCGATCATTTGGAGAAGGGCACGTAAACCTCCTAGAAACGGATAAACACTATTACTCGCCCAAGCAGTCAAGAAGGCTAGAACTGGGAAAATCGCTCCAATTGCGAAAATAAATAGCAGCCCAAATTGAAGATTAGCTATCACTGCATTGGGCCCTACGGGAATAACAGTTGCAGTAACAGCTGCAAGGGTAACAATGAGTAATGGTGCCAATTGATAGAAGAAGCTATCTGCACGTTTAGGAATTATTCCTTCTTTGAAGATGAGTTTCAAAAAATCGGCGATGGGTTGGAATATACCACCAATCCGTCCTGCATATTGAGGTCCTACGCGTAATTGCATTTTTGCCAGAAATTTGCGTTCAAACCAGATTATTGCTGCTGCGGCGAGAACAATAGTGAGAAAACCGGGGAAGACGGTTATAAGAAAAATGGTTGTGAAATTCACTTGAAGAAAAACAATTATCTGCAGAATGAACATATTAATCGTTTCAAAAACTTGCATCATTACGCACTACCTATCCGCATTTGGTGGCCAGTAATCAAGACTCCAGTAAATGGTTGGAACGTCTGCCAGATCAATGTCTTTAAGCAAGAATTCAAGAGCTGGGAGGTGACGGAAGCACGGAGTGCTAATTTTTACGCGACTTGGCTGTTTTTCACCATTGCTTACAACAAGGTACCCTAATTCGCCTCGGGCAGATTCTACTCGTGTATAAGCGGTGCCAGCAGGAACTTTCTTCGGCGTTCTTAACCCGACCTCTCCTGAAGGCATTTTCTCCAATATTTGCTCAATCAATGAGGTGCTTGTCCGCATTTCCTCTAACCGAACCATTGCTCTGGAGTAGCTATCCCCCCCATCCATAACAGCAGTTTTGAAATCTAATTTAGAATAGGGTCCATAAGGATCAATTTTCCGAAGGTCGTAATTCACACCAGATCCTCTGAGAACGGGTCCTGTGGTTCCCAATCGAATAGCCTCCTCTTTTGTGAGAACTCCAACCTCTTTGGTTCGCTGTTTGAAAATGTCGGTCGTGAAGAAGATCCGCTCATAATCGACGAGACGACTACGGAAATTTTTGGTTACCTTCATCATTCGTGGCACAAAATTATCCGGGAGCCCATGACGCACGCCAGTTGGGTATATATCAGTGTATGTCAATCGAGCCCCGGAGATTGCTTCAGCAAGCTCAATGAAGGGTTCCCGATCAGCGAAGGGCCACATGAACATCGTTGAGTGACCAAGAAAAATACCAAAGATTGCAAGCCAATATAGGTGGCTCACAATCCGATTCATCTCTGCGAATAAAGCACGCATATACCGAGCAGACTCAGTGGGTTCTACCCCCAATAGCCGCTCAAGTGCGAGGACGTATCCCCATGCAGCAGATGTAGTATCCGGGAGACATACGCGTTCAAGAAGGGGAATATTCCAAAGGAATTCTTTTGTCTCACAGAGCTTTTCTGCTCCCCGATGCACATAACCCGGATCTGGAAGTGCTTGGATTACATGGTCACCAGATAGATGGATCTTCAGCCGCATATGGCCTGTACCTGCATGTTGAGGACCCATGCTATACTCGATTTCATTCATTGTGGGTCCTCCTGTAATCTGAAGTCTTTTCGAAGTGGATTGCCCCCCTCCCAGGATTCTGGTAAAAGCAGACGTTCAAGCCTAGGATGCCCTTCAAACTCTACACCAAACATCTCCCACCCCTCGCGTTCGTGAAACTCAACACTGGACCAGATTGAAATCAATGAAGGTACGTGTGGACTTTTTCTTGGAACAGTTAATTCTAGGGTTAAGACGATTCCATGAAGTTTGACAATTTGGACTGAGGAAAGATGATACGCAATCAGAAACTGGTCATTCTCTATGTCATCAATGACCGTGACCGATATTACATGATCGAACCCTACGGTGTCTTTTAGATACTGCGCGATGGATTGAAGGAATTCACGGTCAGTGCGAATGACAGGTTGGTTTGGATGCCTGTCGCTAATCTTAATTGCTGTTTCTGTGAAAGTGGATTCCATGTCTTTAAGATACTTCGACAAATTCATCTTTCTCCTATGTTCAAGTTATCGGTCTAGCAACGATTTTCTCCAAGGCGCGTCCAACGAACTCACAGGCAATGGAGAGCTCAGGAACTGCAATGCTGTAATATATCTCGCGTCCGTCTCTTCGCGATTTAAGGACACCTTTTGTTTTCATTTTCATTAGGTGTTGTGAGGTATTTGATTGGGTAATCCCTAGCTCCTGGGAAATTTCAGTTACTGTTTTTTCAGTATCTTTTAGAATGTGAATAATGCGGATACGTTTTGGATTCGCTAACACCTTACAGATTTCTGCCTGCAATTCAAACACATCACTTTGTATCATCAACTAAACTCACCTTAGATTCCCTGATTTTTTGTTGAAGCTCTAAAATTGCATCTATGAGCATTTCCGGTCTAGGTGGACATCCAGGGACATACACATCGACAGGGAGTATCTTATCAACGCCTGGAACTATGCTGTAAGAGCCTCGAAAAACGCCGCCTGTTATTGCACAAGCCCCCATGGCAATTACATAACGAGGAGAAGCCATCTGGTGGTAAATCCGAACAATCCGCTCAGCCATTTTTTTCGTTACAGTTCCCTCAATGATCAAGAGATCGCATTGTCGCAAAGATCCGAGAGGAAGAACGCCAAGTCGTTCTGCATCAAAGCCTGAACCCATCGTTGCTCCGAATTCCACACTACAACATGCAGTAGTCAAATGGACAGGCCAGAGAGAATACAACCGTGACCAATTCACCAAATATCGAAATGGTTTGACATTTACCACACGATTCAAGGCACTGCGAAGTGAACCAACAAAGGCTGAACCGATTGCCGTCATTTTTCCCGCCACCTTTCGGCCCTCGCTGCTACATTCACTGCATACGCGATCGGAGGTAAAACAATCAAAAGGAAGGCTAACACTACCAGATGAAGTTCGAAGCCTAACGAAGAGAAAGCCCCCGCCCAAGCAAAAAGGAACATCGCTGAAACATCAAACACTAAGAACATCAACAAGTAGGGATAATACCGAAAAACGAACTGCTCCCGTCCAGCTCCGCTTGGTTCTTCGCCACATTCAAAACTTGTTGTCTTTTCCTTGGATGGATTTCTGGGACTTACAAGTCTAGAGAGAATGATGGAAGCAAGAAATGATGAGAAGATCAGTGCAATGAAAACAAGGATGAGGCCAAATTCTACAAGTTGCATTGTCAAACCGTCCTCTTGGTGACCTTGTTGCTACCACAAGTCAATCCGACATATTCAAATATTCTAATACATAAAGCTTTTGGAAATTGAATGTTCATCGTCCAGTGTAACAAAGACGTTGTACGCTCAAGAAGGCTTCTTGACAGATTTTATAAGCATTTCGTTGATTATCTTTCAAGTCTGTATGATAATGGAAAAGCTTTTATGTAGAACATATTCAAATTGTCGAATGTTCTAATATTAGCAACTGCTAGTAGCATGGAGTTGCATGAGATGCCTGAAAAAAATGGTAAAAAAAGTATGGCGATAATCGTCTCAAAGAACACCATGGATATGGCCTATCCGCCCTTTATTCTTGGCGTAACAGGTGCTTCCATGGATATGGATGTAAGCGTATTCTTCACCTTCTGGGGTCTGAACCTTCTCAAGAAGGGAGGTGCTGAAAAAGCCAAACTAGGTGGTATGATGCGAATCGGCACCGGAATGATGAAAGGTCGAATGAAAAAAGCTGGAGCTAAGGGGCTTCCAGACATGATCCGCGATGCCAAAGAACTTGGTGCAAAGCTTTACGCCTGCCAAATGACCATGGACGTCATGAATATCAAACGCGAAGATTTGATAGATGAAGTCGATGATGTCCTCGGCGCTGCGGCATTCCTCAATTTTGCTAAGGACGCGGATATCACATTGTTCATTTAGGCTGCGCTAGTCGAAATGGAACCTCAGAATCAATCCGATTCAAGTAATAGCTACTGAACCTATGGAGATGGTAAAATGGCTGAAACTCCAACAAAGACAGTTGACTGCCGTGGTATGGCCTGCCCTGGTCCAATCACCGAAGTAGCACGGGCTTATCGAAAAGCTCAGAATGGAGATATCCTTGAAATCCTAGCAACGGATCCGGGTTTTACACCAGATATCACTGGCTGGGCTTCTGCAACCAACAACGAGCTCCTCAACATTGAGGAGAACGATGGTGTCATCCGCGCTTTAGTAAAAATAACTGCAAAACAATAGTTGGGAATATACAATGCAAAAAATCCTCGTCCTTGGCGGAGGTACCGCAGGTACACTTGCCGCTAATTTAATGGCAAAGGAACTTGGAAAAGAAATCAAGAAGGGTGAGGTTGAAATCACCCTCTTAGACGCTGATGGGAAACATCTCTTCCAACCAAACTTCCTCTATATTGCATTCAAAGGAATGAACCCAAAGAAAATCGAACGCAAAGAGGAAAAACTCCTGCATAAACATGTAAACTTTCACGTTGATCCTGTAGCGAAAATTGATTACAAAAAGAAGACAGTCACGACAGCAAACAACAATACCTATCAGTACGACTTTCTAGTCATCGCAACCGGTGCTTCAATCACTCGGGAAGAGATTCCAGGATTCAATGAAGCCAATCTCGACTTTCATTCAACTCAAGAAAATGCCTTAGCAATATGGGAACGAATCAATAAAGTCAAAACTGGAAAGATAGTCGTCGGAATAAGTACTCTACCACACAAATGTCCTCCCTCACCTGTGGAAGCAGCATTCCTTGTTGAGCAGTTCCTGAAAAAGAAGAAATTGAAAGACAAGGTTGAGGTTCACTTTATAACACCCCTTCCTCGACCTTATCCAGATGCGACGATAAGTAAGACCGTTGAGAAGCGATTTGTAGAGAGAGGAATTATCATTCATCCTTTCTTCAATATCGATCGAGTTGATCCGAAAAAGAAAATTATCTATTCGATGGAGGGTGGAGAATTAGATTATGAAGCGATGTTTGTTGTACCACCACATAAAGCGCCACAAGGAATAATCGATTCCAACATCGGAGATGAAGATGGTTGGATTCCTGTTGATAAACATACTATGCTTGTCAAAGACCATGAAAATGTTTATGCGCTTGGTGATGTCGCCGATTTGCCAACATCCAAATCAGGGGTCACAGCACATCTTGAGGCTGTTGTGGTTGCAAAGAACATCGTTGCGGATATAAAACAGACAGGTGAAACTTGTCACTTCACTGGGCGAACACATTGCCCCATGGATGTTGGATACGGCAAAGGATTATTCGTAATCACAGCGTATGGTCGCAATGCAAAAGATGTCCAACCCTCACGCTTCAATATGATGATGAAGAAGGGATTTGGAATGTTATATTGGCAAACCGTAAAAGGATCAATGGAATGGCTCATGGACATGTTCTTCGGTGAAGATGCCCGTGATTGCTTCTACGAAGAACCAATCGAAACTACATAATAGTCATACTGCCAAACATGAATTTGGTTGACAAAATGAAATATCGCTAGCCTAAAGTAGAAGCCCTCGCTATCTCCATCTCCTATCAAGTAAGATGGACTGAACAAAATGTCTGCATCCTCCTTTGATGTTGCAATAGTAGGAGCAGGACCTGCCGGTTGCACGGCCGCAAAGACAGCGGCTAAACTTGGACTAAAGACCATCGTTTTCGATAGTCGAAAACAAATCGGTATCCCTGTGCAATGTGGAGAATATCTACCAGTGCCGGAGGAAATGCAAGATCTCCTCCCCAATTCTCCACGAGTAGCACGTCTCGTAGACGTTCCCTCGGCTGTAATTACCAATCGCAGTTCACGTCTTTTACTTGTCTCGCCAAATAATCGTGCTTATGAATTTCGGCTAGTATCAAATATTATTGACCGTGCAAAGTTTGATCAACATCTCGCAAATCAAGCAATAGCTGCAGGTGCCCAAATACAGTTGCAGAGTACTGTATTGAAACGAACAAACGCAAATCAGCTCGTTGTTAAAAATAAATCTGGTCGTCAAACAATCAACGCAAAAATTATTATCGGAGCTGATGGAACCCAATCACGGATAGCCCGGTCAATAGGAGTACGCTATGAGAATAGGTCGCGCGATTTATCTCCAACTATTCAGTTTGTCATGACAAATATTGACTGTGACCCAAATACAACTGAGATGTACTTTGGTAGCCAGATTGCTCCTGGTGGTTATGCTTGGGTAATCCCGAAAGATGAAGCAACAGTTAATATTGGACTTGGTTTTCGCCCAGCATTTTTAAAAAATTCTGACACTGCACTTTCCTATCTCCATCGATTTATTAATTCACATCCGGCAAACGCAGATCGAATGAAAAATGGAAAAATCCTACGAAAAACCGGTGCCATTGTACCTGTAGGTGGCCCAGTAACACGAACTTATTTTAATTCAGTTCTTCTGGTTGGTGATGCTGCTGGACATGTAATGGCCTCAAATGGAGGTGGAATTCCAACTGCCTTGGGTGGGGGAGAAGTAGCCGGAATTGCAGCTGCTAAGCACATTCAGGAAAACATGCCACTATGCTGGTATGAAGAGACATGGAAAAAAGAATTCGGACAGGAGTTAGGTTCTGCTTTAGATATTTTGCGAATTGCGGATCGAATACTGACTTCAGATAACTTAACAAACCGTTGCATGCAACTAGCTGGTCCTCGATACTTGCAACATTTAATTCGCTGTAGGCTTCCCTTTTCAGTTAAAATAGCTTCAAAAACACTCGTAAAGATATTAGCGTTGGTATCCAAATGATCGAAAGTCAATCATGTCTATTTCCTTTTACGTATACGAAGTTCCATATCTTCTTAGGGACGTGTTGTTTAGATTCAATGGTCAAAACGTACCTTCAAATAATACCAGTAAATAATAGGAAACGATTGCAAAGGAGTTTTCAGTGAATGCCTAATCGCGATTCAACATCAACTAATAGCAATCAGCCCGTGTCTTCAATTCAAGCTTCAAGCATTAGCACTACAAAAGGTGGACCCACAACTTTTCTAGATAGCGAGTACATCCAGGCTCGAATTGTACTCATCAATTCCGCCATTTTAGATTATCTTAAAAAACAAAAAGGTGAACCAGAAATTCTCTATCATGC
The DNA here is from genome assembly GCA_048939625.1 of Promethearchaeota archaeon. Lineage (GTDB taxonomy): Archaea > Asgardarchaeota > Hermodarchaeia > Hermodarchaeales > Hermodarchaeaceae > Hermodarchaeum. The sequence continues at coordinate 3,387 of JBHLPH010000022.1, read as the reverse complement.
TGCTCATCATCTTATAATTACTGGCGGCAAGCGGTTTCGGTCACTAGTAACCCTACTCAGCTGTGAAGCTGTTGGTGGATCAATTGCCAAAGTTCTTCCAATAACTGTTGCCGCTGAGCTTCTACAGACTGCAAGTCTCATCCATGATGATATTATCGATCAAGATGATCTGCGAAGAGGAGTTCCAACCGTACACAAGAAATACGGACACGACATTGCCCTTCTTGCTGGAGATTTTCTCATTGCCCAGGCTTTCAAAATTATAGGCACCCATGGTTCTCCAGAGTTGGTGGCTAATATTGGTGCTGGGGGTGTTCGTATGTGTGAAGGTGAAGTTCTTGATCTCTACATCACTCCTGAGAAAGAAGCAGCTTATACAACGGAAGAATATCTGAAAATGATTGAACGAAAAACTGCAGTGTTTCTTGAAGAAGCTGCAAGAACAGGTGCTATTGTTGGCGAAGCTACTAAAAAGGAACGTGAGGTGTTGGCACAATTTGGTTCTTGTATTGGATTCTCATTTCAACTCCGAGATGATGTGCTTGATATTCAAGCTACACAACAAAAACTGCAGAAATCTACATTCTCTGATTTTCGAATGAAACGAGGGAATTATCCCCTTCTTTATACTCTCGAAAACTGCTCAGCAGCTGATCGAAAAACATGCATCGACGCAATCAATAAACATCAATGGAACACAATTCTCTCACTAATTGATCAATGCAAAGCCTATGAACATACTATGGAACTAGCCCAAGATTATGCTGATCGAGCCAAAGCATTGCTTCAAGAATACAATTTCCTAAACCATTCGGCTCTCGAACAACTTGCTGACTTTACAGTGCACCGCGAATATTGATTCTTACCGTTCAAGAATAGAGGCAAATACTATGTCTGAATTTCAAGAAGAAGAGCCAAGTAAAACCAAAATATGGTTGGGAGAGCTTCGTCTTCCATTTGCTACTGCTTCAGTCGTACCGATCCTTTTGGGAACTGCAATCGCGTGGGGAGTCACGGGGATTTTCCTCTGGGATGTTTTTATCCTTACTCTTATCGGCGGGGTGTTCATACACCTTGGTGCGAATGTGGCAAATGACTACTGGGATTATCGACTGGGATCAGATAACATCAACATCGAATACATTCGACCTTTTACTGGTGGAAGTCGTATGATCCAAAAAGGTCTCCTCTCTCCCAAAGCAGTCCTAGCCGGTTCAATTGTGCTCTCTAGTATCGGAGCAATAATCGGTCTGTATCTGACCATCACTCGTGGGCTTCTCGTATTGGTTCTGGGATTTCTTGGTGTTTTTCTTGGGTTCTTCTACACTGCTCCGCCATTTAAATTCGTTAGCCGTGGAATAGGTGAGATTGTCATAGGTATCTGTTTTGGTATCTTTCTCACTCTTGGAGCATTCTTTACTCAGACTCAGTTTTTTACCTGGGAACCGATAATTATGGCTTTGCCTGTTGCCTTCCTTGTGTCAGCGATTCTGTATATCAACGAGTTTGCTGATTTCAAAGCTGACAGAGACTCCGGAAAAGGGACCCTAGTTGTTCGGTTAGGGCGACAACGCGCAGCTATTCTCTACGTTGCCATTCTATTGCTAGTCTACCTTGTTGTCATCTTTGCGATTCTTTTCAATATTACTACTTGGTACTCGATCCTCGTTTTGTCAACCATCCCGCTAAGCCTTATTGGTGCACGATATACTCTGAAATTCTATGAGCAACCTAAGGCGATGATACCTGCTAATGTTTCAACAATCCTTAATCATCTTCTGACAGGTATCACACTATCACTCGCATACCTATATCTTGGTCTCAGCATGATTTTCGCCTTTGAACTGATTCTACTTGCTGTTATCACAACAATGGTAATTGTATTTCTTTTCACAGCTTTGTTTTCTCAGCGTCTTCACAAACAAGCCCAAGCAATGATGCAAGCAAGTTAGGTGTAAATTGGTTCAATTCCTAAAATTTCACAGAAATCATAGAGCTCATCAACGACGTCACCGTAGACCATGTGTAGATGGTTAGATCGTAAGTGCTGAACGAATAGGTCTGGATCGCCTTCGAGGTTGATAAAGGCATGTGGCCAGCGATCGCGTGCTTCCTTGAAGGTTTCTTTGTCTTGGACTACAACTTCACCATTTGCGATTTGCATTACATACTCTCCTCCTACTCGAGCCAGTCTTGCTAAGGTGACATGACCTTCCTTACAACTGAATGTTGGACACGCTCCTCCGGCTTCACCCATATACTCGTATTGGGGATTCCAATCGACATCCTTCGGTGAGGTAGCCATATCGGTTGCAATTGTCCCACAATTGACGAGGCGTAAAATTCCAGTATTCATATCTAGATCATTAACATCAGCAAATAACACGGGTTGTCCACTCAATAGGTGCAAGATTCGCATCGTGAAGGCTGCATTCATATCCGCTTCACAAGAAATCATGATGCCTTCGTTAATCAACCAAGAAATTGGCATACAACCACTGACATAGTTGTCAATGAATTCAGGTTGACACTTGAATCCACCAAAGGCATACCCGTCAGTCTCCATCAGCTCTTTCATGGCAAAATATAATCGAACACTTTTTTCGAGAATCTCGTCAGAAACATTAACCGATCCATAGGTCTTCTTTACCCAGGCGATTTTCTCCTTTACTTTCTTCACAGATATTTTCTGTGCATTCAGGTATAATCGCAGCATATCTACATGCTCAATCTCGGTCCCGAAGATATCTTTCATCTGACTAAAGTCCACAGCTGAGGTCACCATCCCCATGGTTTTTCCACCAATGACAACAGCTTTGCTTCGACTGAGGTCATCAAAGGTCATCGCGGCTCGGCAATAACTGGTAATTGCATCCAACACATCTGGCGAATCGGGTTCTCCATAAACAAACCGATGCAGTAGATTCAATTCATCAAGACTGCCATGCGTAATCGCGGCACCAACGAGGCTAAAGGCTGCAGGGCTGCGATATCCATAAACGATACTCGGTAATCCTGTGGCTTGGACTGCTGAGACAACCATCGGGGCATACACCCAAGAGCCGATGTTATAGATGATACACTGAATATGGTCATGCACCATATCTTCAGAAATCCGAACCGAATCTTCCATCGTTAGAACGAGTTCATCATGAGGACTTATTTCAAGAGGTTGCGTTTTCAAAGCTTTTTGTAGTTCCTTATGGGCTTGTTTGGCGATATCTGTTCGTTCCCGAGCAAGGGAGAGTGTGATGAGTCCTACTTTGGGCCTATCCATTTATTTCCCTCAGTGAAATCAGGTTAATGCTAATCGTGGACCCGTTCTGATAAAAGCCTTTCATTCGTTCTTGGAATTACATGAGTATGATTTCGTTGGAAACGGAACTG